>CALRWE010000170.1:0-9733 GCA_943371745.1 Rhodoferax sp. OV413 | reverse complement strand
GGCAAGCTGCGCAGTAAGGGGGCCATGCGGGATGGCGCGCACAAAGGCACGGCCAAGCGCGTGCTGAGCGAGGCCGAGCTGCACACGCTGCTGGCGGTAGACCTGGCCCGGTTCAGCCAGCAAGTGCAAGATTTTTTGGTGGTCCAGCTTTGGACATGCACGCGGGGTGCTGAGATTGTGTGCATGCAACGTGCGCACATATCAAGCGAGGCTGACGGCTGGTGGTGGACGATCCCCAAAGACCAGACTAAAGGCAAGCACCGCGCCGGTGCCACTGATTTGCGCGTGCCACTGCTGGGCCGCGCACTGGAGGTGGTGCAGCGCCTGAGTGCTGCGGGTGACGGCTGGCTATTCCCCAGTGTGAGCCGTGCCGGGGTTGTGGGCCACCAGATGCAGACCTACATGCAAAGCAAGGTCAATTATTTGCAGCCTTATTGCAAGTCGCGGCCCGACCATGTGCGAGACCGGCTGACCGTCACGCACTGGAGCCCCCATGACCTGCGCCGCACCGGGCGCACCCAGCTTGCGCAATTGGGGTGCCCCAATGATGTAGCTGAATCCATCCTTGGGCATGTGCAGCCGGGCGTGCAAGGCATTTACAACATTTACAAATATGACCCCGAGCGCCGGCATTGGCTCGGTGTGTGGGCAAACCGGCTGGCCGCGCTGTTTGATATGCGTTAAATGTCTTGCCCGCAGTGGGTTTTTTGTCCCTCGTCGCGCCAGTTGCACTTAGAGCGCAGCAGCTCGTACTCAGGCAGTAAATGTTTGGCGTCCTCTTGGTGGTGCATTATCCAAACAATCATTCTGTGTAGCTCACTTGGCAGCGCGCCGGCAGTTACTTTGATTGATGATTTTTTTGGGCTCGCGGCTTTGTAGGTGGTGTTAAAACTGATTTCCATCGTGTGTTTCCTGTTGTTTCGTATCTGCACCCCATGCAGCGAAGTATTCTCGGGATGCTGTTGTCGTATCCAGCGTTGCAGGTATCGCAGCGCCTGCTTGTTAGTTGTGGCGATGCTTTTTGCATCACTGATTTCTTCCGCAGTTAGCCACGGGCAAGATTGACGACACGGGCCGGCTTTCGGCCCATTCCTCCACCTCCCGCACCAGCCAGCCTACCCGGTTGGGGGTAATTTGGCGGGGTTGGGGGAACTCGCGGCGCTGCACCAGTCGCTCCACAGTGTTGACGCTCACGCTGATATGCGCAGCCACGGCCGCCCGGTCCAGAAAAGCCGGCTTGATTGATACGCCCGTCATGTTCCTGTGCTCCCAAACCCGCCCGACCCGCGCTGGCTCTCACCCAGCTCGTCCACCACCTCAAACGTCACGCGAGGCACCGCCACCAGCATGGCCTGGGCCACACGATCACCCGGCTTGACATGCAGCGGCATCTGGCGCCCGCTGTCTTGGGCCACGCTATCGTCAGCCGTGAGCTTCACCATAACCTCGCCCACGTAGCCGGCATCAATCACCCCCACGCAGTTGGCCAGCCGCGCGTCGTGCTTGAAGCCGTGCCCACTGCGCGAAAAGATCAGCATGGCAAAGCCTTGCGGGATCTCAAACGCCAGCCCCGTGCCGCACACGACCGGGTGCATGGGGTCAACGTGCCGGCCTAACTCCGTCATGCCGGCGACCGTGGCCGCCGTGAGGTCAAAACATGCGTCTGTTTCATGCGCATAGGTGGGGGTGACAGCGTTGCGGTGTAGTTTTTTGATTTTCATTTGAATGTCCGGTTTTGTGATTCGTCGCGCAGCGAGTCAATGCTGCGCATATTTCCGAGGTGCCTTATTTCTGCAATGCCGCATTTGTCGCATATGCGCATTTGTAAAACCTTGAAATAGCCAACATCAGAATTTCTGGTTGATGCGACCCCATTAACCGGGTCGCTGTATTTGCCCCATTTGTGCCAGCATGGAAAGTGCATATCAATCCTCAAATCGTGGGTTGGGGAACCAGTGGGTAAAAAATGTCTCTGCGGGGTCGTACATGCCCTTTTGCGACACGCCCGCCGGTTTGCTGATCAGCCACATATTCACCCCGCGCGGGGTATTGGCGTCGATGGGTATCCAGACTGCGTCAAGGCTGACGGCAGCGGTGCGGTCGGCGTTGAGCTTGTGGGTCACGCTGCGCTCCAGTCGGGTTTGTGGTCTGGCTTCGTGACCAGCTTTGTGCCGAAACGCTTTTCTGCTGCGGCCGAATCTCTGTGATGCTGCCGGCCTTCTTCAAAAAGCCCTCGGGTGTTTGGCTTCTTGTATGGGTTTTCTGAAACCCCATGTCTTTCTGCAAGTGCTCCCATGCGTGATGGCGAGACGCAATTCCAGCAAAGCGGGGCCAGTGTTTTCCATGGCTCAACCGTCAAATCAATTTCTTCGCGCCAATCTTCCGGGTAGCTCATAGCTTTGCTCCTTGTGCTACTGCCAGTAACTCCGACTTTTCTGATAATGCTAGCGGGCGCGTAGTCGTGGCTTGTGGGGCTGGTTTCGCAGCCAAAAACACTTGCTCAAGGTAGTTCAACGCTTCTTGCACATCAAGATAGTCGCTGTAAACATTGCGTGCAGTCTGTATGTGAGCCTTCCAATTGACAGGCTCCACCGCCTGCGCTTGCTCGTCAGTCAATGCCTTCAGAAGTGCGCCGATCACAACCGCAGTTGGCGCTTCGTCTTTCCACTTTGGCGAGTCCCAGCGTGCTATGACTGCTTGCGCTGCTTGTTGTAGTGGTGTCATTCAATGTCCTCCGCAGTGAGCTTCAATTCCTTGGTGTTAAGCACTTTCCAATACCGTATGTTCACGCACTTCTTAGCCCACTCTGTTATCAGCATGTGGAGTTCTTGCTTTTCGCTCTCGGTCACATCGGTAAAACAGTTGTCGTAGACCTCGCCAATTTCTTCGTAGGCCCGTTCATCACACATCTCAAGGAAGCTGCCCACGTCGAGCCAATCTTCGGGAGTGAGTTCCTTTTTTTCTCCGCGAAAATAAGTAGCACCCACCGGCTCGTCAGTGCCATTTGTGATGGCGTCAACCACATCGCCCATTGATTCAAGATTTAAAAGTTCTTCGTCAAGGCTGTAGCAGTAGTCTGCTTGTTGTAGTGGTGTGTTCATTGTGTTTCTCCGGTTGCTTTGGCAATTGCTGCGCGGGCTTTGTCATAAGCCTCATTTATTGGCGTAATGTCGATGCCGTCACACTTCACCGTTGTGATAAAAATTAAAGCCCAAAGCAACTCAGGAGCAGCGGCTATCAGTCGGGCGTCGGCTTCGCGGGTGCATTTGATTGCGCCAGATAGCACGCGATCACCTGATGCCTCAGTAACAAGCCACGGCGCATTTTGTTTTGGGTCGTAGTCCCACACGGTAGAGTCCCAGCGCCAAGGCCCCGGCGTATGTTTTGTACTCATTTCAAACTCCTGATTGCGTCAGCGCACTCTAAGTAGTGCGACTCGTTTAAATACAGCTGTTTTGCTGCGGCTTTGTGGCTGCAAACCTGTGCAGCTTCCTCCAGTGCAGCCTCTCGACAGGCTTTGCCGTAGGCTTGCATCTGTTCAGCGGTGTACGAGTCATCCATGTAGTTGATTACAAACAGGACTGGCGGTAGGGGTGGCAAGCTCATTGCACACCCGCTTTCTTGAGCGCTGCAAAAGCTTCAGTTGCGGGTCGTTGCGGGTCGTCCACGTCCTCCCATTCCGCAAGCACCACAAGCGCCTCAAGCGCAATCTTTCCAGCCGACATCAGTGCGTCACGCTCAGCACACACTTTTGCGTGATCACTCAAAATAAAGCTGACCAACCTCTGACTTTCTTCAATCAACTCAATGCGCAGTGCATCACGCTCTGCTGTTATTGCGATACTACTTTGAGCAAACTGAGTGACAAGCTCATGCCCAAGCAGCCACTTCCTGCGCATTTCGTCACGCTCTGCTGTGAGCGCCTCGATATTTAGCAGTTGCAGCATCACGCCAGAGCGCAGTTGCTCGATGTCAAGCTGTTGCAAGTCCTCGCGGGCTTGGGTTAATTCTTGCTCTGTCATGCCAGCACCGCCTCTTTATCCACCGTGTGCGCCCTGATCATCTCGGACATCAAAGACGCATCCAGCCACGCTTTGATAAACACATCCACAGAGACTTCGGGCTGGTCTTGGCCAGCTATCTCGCAAGCGCGCGTCAGGGGCAGGGCGTAGCGAGATTGCCAGCGGTAGCCGTGCATGCACATGTCCTGGATGCTGCGCAGTGCGCCGTGCAGTTGTCGCACCCATGGCTGGGTGTACATGCCCGCCGCCGCGCCGGCTTGCGCGGGTGCGCCGATCACCACCGCCAGCAGGCTCAGTAGCTCGGTGGCGTCTTCGCCGTCATCGGCCATGAGCATCTTAATCTTGACTGTCACGATCTGGCTTTGAAACTCGGCATCACTTGACCGGCGCACGGCCTGGGCGTGCTGCTTACGCGCCAGGGTGATAAATGGGTGCTCTGGTGCGGGCATGCGGGCGAGCTTGCGGCCCCAGGGGGTTGTCTTTTTCATTGCACCATCCCAAGATCAACACCTTGAACCACATCGTTGAACTGCGCTGCCACCGAATCAATCATGATCTTGGCGGCATCTTTCCCAAAGTCGGCTGCCATTGAACCGCAGGCCCCAGCTAAAAGCCCTGCGTAAAACTCCGCTAAGTGCCCGGCTTCCATCCCGTGTGACGCTTTGCGAATGATCGGCATGATGTGCTCGATAAATATTTCGCAGCCAATGTCTTGGGCTGTCCCTGTAAATGTCTTCATGCAAATAGCTCCTGTTGCTTGCGAGGCGCCACAACCACCGGCGCTGCCGGGGCCTTTGCTGCCTGCACAAAATTGATAAATGGCTTGGCGCCCTGGCTGCAGGCGTTGAACTGCGAGCGCTTGTCCATCGTCCAGTGCACGTAGTTGGCGCACTGGCCGCGCTTGCTGCATGGCTCACGCCAGCCGAGGCCGGAGCAAATGGCGGTTTGGGTCATGGCGCCGTCACCTCATACCCATGCGCCTTCAACAGCTTCACCGCAGCCCTGATGGCTGCAGCCTCGGCGGTGTCATAGTCCTGATTCCAGCTGTAGCGGCCATCGAACACGATGCGGCCTTTTTTGACATCGTGCTTGAGCAGGAGCCACACCAGGTGGCTGCCAAAGTTGGGCAGGGCGTCATCCAGGTCAAACGCAATTTCTTCGGAGGTCATGGCCGTGCCGGTCTCGCGCAGGTGCCGGCGAATGATCTCGGTGCGGCTCAGGGGCTTGCCGTTTTCCTCGGTTTGCACCCAGTCGGGCAGGGTCCGCGTGGTCAGGCTGCTGGCCATGTGGGTGAACGGGTTATTGCCGTTGACAAAAGTGGTTTGAATGTTAATGGCTTACCCCTGCAAGCTATGCCGAGTCACGCTGAACGGGTTATGCGCAGTTGGACCGGTGTGGGCGATGCGCACGGTGTCCGTTGTGGGCGCATCCAAAAAGTCTGATCGGTCCTGACCAGTTAGCTTCAAATACTCGTTTTCTACCTTGGCGCTGTCAATGAGTACGCCGGCCACCTGGGCCACGGCGCGGGCGCGGTCGGGCTCCATGGGGTTTGCGCGGTCACGCAGGTCAGCCAGGGTGGCCATAAGGTGGGCGCGTAGCTCGGTAATGTGGGGGGTGCTCATGCGGGTTGTCCTTGGGGTTGTTGTTGTGCCTCATGGGCGCGGGTAATGCGGTTGACCTGGCGGGTAATGGCGCCTTTGAGCTGCACCAGCCGCCCAATTTCGGGCGACTTGTTGCGCGGGTGGTTGCGGCTGGCGTGCTGGGCGCGGGTAATGCACTCCAAGCGCTCCAGGGTAATTTGCTCCAGCACCGTAGTCACCATGCCGGGCTTAAAAACCACCAGGTGACCCTTGGGAACCGGACCATGCGCGGCCTCCCACACCAGGCGGCTCACAGGCGTCCAGCGTTTGTCATTGGAGCCTTTGGACTCACTGGTTTTGCGCTCAAGCCGTGGACCGCAGGCCTTGTGCTTGACCAGGCGGTAGCTACCCACCGGCTGAGTGTTGAGCGGCTGGCCTCCAGGCTTGAACTGCGTCACCACGCTGAGCCCGCCCGCTTGCCAGCCCTTGCGCCCTGCATTCCAGGGCACGTTGCCACGCGGAAAGCGGGAGCCCAGGCCCACAGGCGCCGGCTCACCAGGCTGCAAGCGCCCAGCCATGCGGCTAGCCAGATACTCAGGTGTTTTGCGGATTTTGAGCGCCCATGCTTTGTAATTGATACCGCTCTCGGGGCGGCCCATGCGCACGGCAACGTCTTTGGTGCGCATATGGGGGTAAATGCGTGCCAGGGTAGCCAGATCGGCTGGTGTCCAGGGCTGGGTGGTGGCGCTCATACCCTGGGCCTATAACTGCCAATGGCATTGATGGCCCGGTACGCCGTGGCGTAGCCCACGCCCATGGCGTTGGCGATGGCGGCATAGGTCATGCCCTGGGCGCGCAGCGCTTGCAGTTTGATGATGACAGCCGGGACCAGCACGCGCCGTTTGTCGGCCTCGGCTTGATGGCTGCTCATACCGACGCCTCCAGCAAGTCACGCACTGTGGCCCGCAGGTCTTCAACCGAGCCGTTGTTGTGGATCGTCAAATTGGGCTTGATGTCGTCCTGCTCTGACTCGCTCACATGCTCCCGCACAGGCCCGGCCAGATCGCGGTGTACGCGCCAGATCACGCCGCCCTGTTTGCGTATCCACGCGGCCTCGTTGATAAAGCGCACGTCGCTCACCACAAAATTGCCGAAGGTCTTTGGCATCACGTCTGCCAAGTAGGCGCTGGCATGGCGCACCCAAAAATCAGGCGCCAGGCCCCGGCCCCAGTCGCCCAGCGTTTGCATCAGCTCGCGGTAGCTGTGGCCCAAAAACGGGATGGGCTCTTCTTTCAGCTCGCGGCGGTCCATAAACCGGGCGTCAAACCCGCCAGCCTCCACCATGGCCCGCACCATGGCGCGCATGGGGTCGGCAAATGCAAAGCCGTGGTAGCCGTGCTCTTCCAGGATGCCGCGCACGGTGTCTTTTCCGGTACCGGCGTAGCCGGTGAGGCCGATCAGGATGGGGGCGGTCATGCTGGCACTCCCTGTTGTTTTTGCTCGCGGGCAAGGAAAAAATGCTCTTTGAAAATGCCTGCTGCAGCGCTGCCGGCGGGGTAGGGGTTGGCGCTGTTGGCGTTGGCGTGCTTGAGTGCAGCGGCGGCTGCCTCGCGCTTGATGCGCTCGATGGGGATGATTTCGTGGGCCATGGGGGTTTGATGAGTTTGGTTTAAATTGCTACTGTTTTTAGACTGCCAAGGCAATCAAGTCGCCGGCTAGCTGCTGGTTTTGCTTGAGGCTTTGCGCGTGTCCTGATAGGCTCATTTCAAGCACCGTCGCATGCACTTCGGTGCGGCCTGTGTGTTTGTTGCCGAATGACCAAATGCGCCCCGCCACCACATGCAGGCTGGTGCCAGGTTGCAAGGCGTCTTTATGGGTGTGCCAAAACGTGGCCGCTTGCTCGCCGGCGTAGGTCAGGCGCCAGGCGGTCTTGGTGCCCAGGTTGATGCGGTCATGGGTCAGCAGCGTCAGCACAAACGTGCCGTCGCTGGCGGTGTGGCCAAAGGGCTGCAGCATGCCCAGCGTCAGCGTGCCGGTGCTGGTCATCATGCGAGCCACCTGCCAACGATGTAGCCGGTCAGCCCCGCCAAAATGGCAAAGCTGAGCGCTGCAAAAAACCCGACTAGCAGGTAAACGCCCATAGCCTCCCACGGGGCCAGCTCTGGCGGCTCGGGCTCGGCAAACCAGACATTGCCGCCTTCTGGTGCGCAGCCGCTGGCTTCAATGCGGGCTGCGTGGTCTGCCTGGTGGGGCAGCACCTTGCCAGTGCGCACGGGACAGTCGCGGCCTTGGGTGCAGTTGCCCCAGGTGTCACAGCAGTTCATTGGGTTGCTCCTTGTATGGAGCCGCGCAGATAGGCTTCATTGGGATTGAAAACCCCGCACTTCTTCGATCCGCACTGGCACTTGTAAAGGCCCCGAAGCGAAAACGTCCCGGTTGTTCCTATGGAAGCGATGCGAAATTTGCTGATCTTCACGTTCTTGACCCACTCCCATTTGTGGCGTGGTCCGCTGGTGCATGGAGCGATGCTCATGGTTCCACCCCTGCCACAACCGTTTTCAAGTCTTTTTGACCTCTAGCCGGCGCATTGCTTGCCTGAGTAGCTGCGCTTTTAATAGCGTCATTCACACTGTCGGCAGTGGCCTGCATGGCGTCCAGTTCGCTCGGGCCGTCCAGCAGGTAGCTGGTGGACAAGATCAGGACGATGACCGCTACCAGGGCGGTATTGATGATGCGGGGGTTCATGCGGCCACCTGTGCGGGGTCGGGTTGCACGCGCATGCCGAAGGTAGCCAGGGCGCGCTGGGCGATCTCCACGAATGCTTCGGGCAAGTAGCTGTCACCGTCAATCCGCTGCGCGGGGCTGTAGTGCATGGTCTCCAGCACGATGCGCTCCAGGGCTTCAATCAACGCCTGTTCGCGCGCCGTTGCGCACGGGAAGCAAGGCACGCCAAGCTCGTCACGCTCCAGGTTGTTGCCGTGGTACGACCAGCCGGGCGGCGCAATGTGCACGATGGCTGATATTGGTGTTTGCATGCTGTCGCTCCTTGCCTGTCACCAGGCGTAAAAAAAGCACCGTGGGGGTGCTGTGTGGGGTGTTGAAGATGGCGTCCCCTGCTTTACCGGGGCACGCACGGATTTCGAGTCTCCGGGTTTCGGTGCACCTCTGCCCTTCCTACTACCGTGCTTCGCGTTGTTGGGTGCCCGGGGTCTCCCAGACATTGCCCTCGCCATCAAGTAAGCGGCTGGCCGCTTACTTGATGCCCCTGTTGCCAAGGGCTTGATCAAAACTTACTTGCCAAAAGCGGCAATTCGCAAACCAAGAATCTCCGAGAGCTGCCACATCAAATCGTTTTGAACCTTCAGCCGCTCCTGCTCTTCGGGTGGTAGCCCTTCAAAAATCGGGTTTTCTCCAATAAATTTACTGAGCGCGAGTGCTTTTTCATCAAGCTCAGATTTTTCTTGCACTACGCGTTGTTGGTGAGGTTGGTAATCCATCGCTATCTCCTTTGTTAAAACCAAAAGCCTGCCTGCAAGTCTTTGGTTTTGCCCCTGTCTCCAAGGGCCAAAAAAAAGCCAGCGTGTTAAGGCTGGCTTGATTTGATTACCCGGTACGCGCCCCGGTGTCGGGCGGCATGTTTTACGCCATGCCTGGCGGTGCGATTACGCTTCTTGGATTTCCACGAAGCCAGCCTCGGCAACAGCAAGGCGGCATTTATTGCGCCATGCGATTGATACCCAGCGCTGACCGTGTTTTTTCCACGAAGCGAAGTCAGACCAGCTCTTGATCTTCCAAGCATTTAGGTCTAACACACGCCGAACTTGCTCATGCTTTTCGGCGTGTATCGCAGATGCGAGCCAGTCGGCCCGTCCTGCGAAAGTTTTCACGTTTTCTCCAATCCTGCAAAACCGTGCAGGTGTCGGTTACTCAACCAGCTTGAATAATCCCTTTGGTGTGACTTGAGTCACGGCAGGGCGTGCGGTTGCTAAAAAGCAGATAGCACTCTTGATTAAATACTATCTGTTTTTGGCCCTCCTTAGAAGGCCCGGTATTTGTCTCGCCCCGTCCGGCGACTGTCTTTAGCTCTCGGTGGGTACAGCACCACCGCGTTTTTGTGCCCTTTGCTGTTGA
>CALRWE010000169.1:0-9833 GCA_943371745.1 Rhodoferax sp. OV413 | reverse complement strand
GTCGACGTGACCGATGGTGCCCACGTTGACGTGGGGCTTGGTACGTGTGAATTTTTCTTTTCCCATTTTCAGGCTCCGAAAATTAACTGGACTGACAAATCGATAATCATGGTGCCCATTCCGGGAATCGGACCCGGGACCTCTCCCTTACCAAGGGAGTGCTCTGCCACTGAGCCAAATGGGCTGTTTTGAACTGCATTAGCAAATCAAATAAAACGGTCTACTTCAAGCAAACACAGTTGCTGTGGAGCGGGGTAGGAGAATCGAACTCCTCGCTTTAGCTTGGAAGGCTAAGGTATTACCACTATACGAACCCCGCATATCTGCCCTTGCAGTCGCTGCGGCTTTCGCACACGCCCCAAGGCTCTCTCAATCTTCTACTGGTGGAGAGGGCTGGATTCGAACCAGCGTACTCGTAAGAGGGCAGATTTACAGTCTGCTGCCATTAACCACTCGGCCACCTCTCCTCAGTAAGCCCTGAATTATGCCACGGATATTTATTCGTTGAATGACTGTCCCGCAAACATCTTCAGGACCAATTGATCGGGGTCTGGCCATAGGATCGCAAAAAGGCGTTGGCCTCGCTGAAATGTCCGCATCCCAAAAAAGGGACAGGTGGGCGCATTGCCGAGAGCGGGGAGGGATGGTTGGCGTTGAGCACCAAGTGGGCTCGGGCCAGCATCCCCGGATGGTTGCCCTGGTCCAGGATAAGTGGTTGCTTGGCCTGTGCGTGGGCGCCCCACAACAAAAATACCACCGGCGTGTCCTTCGTGGCGACGGTTCGCACGATGGCGTCGGTGAGGTGTTCCCATCCATGTTTGGCATGGCTGGCAGGTTGGCCCTCTTCAACGGTCAGACTGGTATTGAGCAAGAGGACGCCCTGCGTGGCCCAGTGAACCAGCGAGCCGTCAGTGGGGGCTCGCGGTGACAACCCTTGGAGCTGGGGGTCGCGGGCAATCTCTTTGAAGATATTGCGCAAGGACGGGGGTGGGCGAACGCCCGGTGGCACCGAGAAGGCCAGACCCTGGGCCTGACGCGGGCCGTGGTAAGGGTCCTGTCCCAAAATAAGGACCTTGACTTGCGCCAGGGCCGTCAGCTGCAATGCCAAAAAAGGGTGAGGTGGATAAATGATGGCGCCGCTGGCCAGTCGATCCTGAATGAACCGGCCCAGTTGGGTGCCTGGCGCGCTCTCCAGAAAAGCCTCAATGACTGGGCGCCAATCTTCAGCAAACTGCCATTTATCTGGCGCCCACTCGCGCAGGCGCGCAGGCGGGGCGGCGAACAAGTCAGCTTGCGGCAAACAGCTCTGCCAGTGCGACACCCGGGTCCGGTGCGCGCATGAAGGCCTCGCCGACCAAAAACGCATTGACGCCCGCTGCCCCCATGCGCAGCACATCGTCCCGGGTGTGGATGCCGCTTTCGGTCACCAGCAGCCGGTCGGCTGGCACGTCCCGCATCAGCGCCAAGGTCGTGTCCAGTGACACCTCGAAAGTCTTGAGGTTGCGGTTGTTGATGCCAATCAAGGGTGTCTTGAGTTGCAGGGCGCGTTGCAGTTCTGTGGCGTCATGCACCTCGACCAGCACGGCCATGTCCAGGCTGCGGGCGATGGCCTCGAATTCTTTCATTTGCCCATCATCCAGGCAGGAGGCGATGAGCAAAATGGCATCCGCCCCCATCACGCGGGACTCGTACACCTGGTAGGCGTCCACAATGAAGTCCTTGCGCAGGACGGGCAGTTGGCAACTGGCGCGCGCCTGCTTCAAGTAGTCCACGCAGCCCTGAAAAAATTGCACGTCGGTGAGCACTGACAGGCAGGAAGCGCCATGTTCCGCGTAGCTTTGGGCAATATCGGCAGGAATGAAGTCTTGCCTCAGCACGCCCTTGGAGGGGCTGGCTTTTTTGATCTCGGCAATCACAGCGGCTTGTCCGGCTGCAATTTTGGCGCGCATCGCACCCACAAAATCACGGGTCAACACGCGGGACTCAGCGTCTGCGCGCACCAAGGCCAAGGATTTGCGGTTGAGGGCGGCGGTGATTTCTTCGCGTTTGACGGCGACGATTTGGTCGAGGATATCGGTCATTGGGAAGTATCTTTCAGTTTTTGCGACAGGGACACCAGTTGTGTCAGTTTGTCTTTGGCAGCGCCCGATTCGATCGCAGCCCGGGCGCGTTCGATACCGGCTGCCATGGTCTCCACAACGTTGGCAGCGTAGAGCGCCACGCCGGCATTGAGGGCCACGATGTCTTTGGGCGCGCCGGCCACATTGTCCAGCACACCCAGCAACATGGCTCGCGATTCATCCGGCGTCTCCACCCTCAGCGCCCGGTTGCTGGCCATGACCAGGCCGAAGTCTTCGGGGTGGATCTCGTATTCGGATATTTCACCGTTTTTGAGTTCCCCCACCAGCGTGCCTGCCCCCAGGCTCACCTCGTCCATGCCGTCCTTGCCGTAGACCACCACAGCGTGTTCGGCACCCAGGCGTTGCAGGGCGCGCACCTGAATGCCCACCAGGTCGGGGTGAAACACACCCATCAAAATGTTGGGCGCGCTGGCCGGGTTGGTCAGGGGGCCGAGCAAATTGAAGATGGTCTTGATGCCCATTTCCTTGCGCACCGGCGCTACGTTCTTCATGGCAGGATGGTGGTTGGGCGCGAACATGAAGCCCACGCCCACCTGCTCGATGCACTGGGCAATCGCGGTAGGCGACAAGTTGATATGGATGCCCAGGGCGTCCATCACATCGGCGCTGCCGCTCTTGCTGCTGACGCTGCGTCCGCCGTGCTTGCTGACCTTGGCCCCCGCCGCTGCCGCCACGAACATGGCGCAGGTGGAGATGTTGAAGGTGTGCGAACCATCGCCCCCGGTGCCCACAATGTCCACCAGATGCGTGGGGTCGGCCACATGCACCTTGGTGGAGAACTCGCGCATGACCTGCGCCGCCGCCGTGATTTCGCCGATGGTTTCCTTCTTGACTCGCAGGCCGGCGATGAACGCCGCGATCATGACGGGCGACCACTCGCCGCCCATGATCTGGCGCACGATGTGCAGCATCTCGTCGTGAAAAATTTCGCGGTGCTCGATGGTTCGCAATAGTGCTTCTTGCGGGGTGATTTTGTGGATTTGGGTCATAGTGATGCTTTGTCGGTTGGGGGTAGAGTTGGTGCGCTTCGCATCGCTGCTGTCTGTCCCGCAAGGTTTAAGTAGGTGGATTGTCCATCAGGGCCAGCTGGAGACCAAACCCGATGAACAGGGCGCCGGCTGCACGCTCCAGGGTATGCAGATGGCTTTGCAGCGACATCCATCGCCGGGACGCTGCGGCGCCGATCCAGGCATAAGCAAGACCCACCCAGAGGCTGTTGATGTTGAAAATCATGCCCAGAATCAGAAAGCTGAGCGTGGGGTGCGGTGCTCCGGCCGCGATGAACTGGGGCAAAAAGGCCAAAAAAAACAAGGCTACCTTGGGGTTCAGTACATTGGTCCCAAAACCCCTTGCAAACACGTTTTTAAGACTATTCCCGGCTCTGGCTGTCGTATCTATTGGATTGATAGGCAGTAAAAGTATAGCGTTCTTAATCGGTGCGGCGCCTGCTGGTGGGTGGGGTGGTGTGCCCGTGGCGTGAGGCATCGCTGCCGCCCGCCGGTCAGGCCAGCGCAGGTCCAGCATGTGCCAACCCACCCACACCAGGTAGGCCGCCCCCAGCCATTTCAGCGCCAGAAATGCGGTGGCGGAGGTAGCCATCAAGGCGCTCAGCCCCAGAGCTGCCGCCGCCACATGCACAAAGCACCCCGCTGTGATGCCCAGCGCCGCCACCGCACCGGCCCGCCAGCCGCTTTTCAGGGCGTGGGTCACGATGTAGAGCACATCGGGGCCTGGCATCAGGTTGAGCACAATGCCGGCGGCGATGAACAGGCCTATCTGGTCAATCCCGGTGAACATCAATAACCTTGACGAAGCGTAGGGGCGGCCCGGGGACTGGTGTGCCTAGCCCGCCAGAAAGTCGCGCATGGCGGCCACGGCCTGGTCGATGCCGGCGGTGTCCACGTCCAGGTGCGTGACAAAGCGCAGCCGATACAAGCCGGTGGCCAACACGCCCCGTGTGGCCAAAAAAGGAATCAACTCTGCAGAGCGGGCTCGTGCGGTGCCCACCAGGTCCACAAAAAGAATGTTGGTTTGCGGTGCTTCCACCACCAGGTCGGGCAGTTGGGTCAAGCCGTCGGCCAGGCGAAGCGCCAGAGCATGGTCCTGCGCCAAGCGCGCCAGATGGTGGTCCAGCGCATAAGTGGCCGCCGCCGCCAGCAGACCCGACTGGCGCATGCCGCCGCCGGCCATCTTGCGAATGCGGTGGGCGCGAGCGATGAAGTCCCGCGTGCCGCACAAAACCGACCCTACCGGCGCGCCCAGTCCCTTGCTGAAGCACACCGACACACTGTCAAAACATTGTGCGATGCGGCGGGCTTGGGTGAGGATGGCATCGGCTGTCAGCGCAGGGCTTTCAAAATGAATAGCTGCCTGCGCTTGATTCAAGCCGGCTAGAGGGCTGTTTGAAGCATTACTGTCAGCCAAGCCCTGGGCTTGTGCGGTGGCTGCATTGAACAACCGCGCCCCGTCCAGATGCCGCGCCAAGCCGTGGCGTGCCGCCAAGTCTGTCGCTTGCTGCACGTAGTCAAACGGTAGCAGTTTGCCGCCCAGCGTGTTCTCCAGGGTCAGCAGGCGGGTGCGGGCAAAGTGCGCGTCATCGGGTTTGATGGCGGCTTCGATGTCGGCCAGCAGCAGGCTGCCATCAGGCTGGTGGTTTAGAGGTTGCGGCTGCACGCTGCCCAGTACGGCCGCGCCGCCGCCTTCCCAGCGGTAGCAGTGCGCCATTTGCCCCACGATGTACTCGTCGCCGCGCTGGCAGTGGGCCAACAGGGCACACAGGTTGCTTTGGGTGCCAGTGGGTACAAACAAGGCGGACTCAAACCCCAGCAGGTTGGCCAGCTTGTCCTGCAGGGTGTTGACGCTGGGGTCGTCAGCAAACACGTCGTCGCCCAAAGGCGCGGCCAGCATCGCCTCGCGCATCGCGGGTGTGGGTTGGGTGACGGTGTCACTGCGCAGATCGACCCGTGGTGAGGACGTTTTATGCATCATTTAGTTCTCTGGCCAGCGTTTAAATTGGGTTTATATTGCTTTTTTGATAGCAATATCAGTCGGGGACAGAGCTTGTGCACTGCGTGTCATTGCGGTCTGTCCCCCGAGGGTTCAGGAAGTTCTTCAGCATCGCGTGGCCGTGTTCGGTGAGGATGCTTTCGGGGTGAAATTGCACGCCTTCGATGTCCAGCGTGGTGTGTTTCACGCCCATGATCTCACCGTCCTCGGTCCAGGCCGTGATCTTCAGGCAGGGCGGGCAAGTTGCGCGCTCGATGGAAAGCGAGTGGTAGCGGTTGACCGTGAACTGCTGGGGCAGGCCCGCGAACACTCCTTCTTGTGTCGTGGTGATGACGCTGGTCTTGCCGTGCATCAATTGCTGCGCGCGGATGATTTTGCCGCCAAAGGCAGCGCCAATCGCCTGGTGCCCCAGGCACACGCCCAAAATGGGCAGTTTGCCCGCAAAGTACTGAATGGCCGCCACTGAGATCCCGGCTTCTGCAGGCGAGCAAGGTCCGGGCGAGATCACCAGCCGGTCCAGCTGACCTGCGCCTAAGCGGGCGTCGATCTCGTCCAGGTTGATTTCGTCATTGCGAAACACTTCTACCTCGGCCCCCAGCTCACCCAGGTACTGGACGATGTTGAAGGTGAACGAGTCGTAGTTGTCGATCATCAAGAGTTTCATGGCGTCTTTCCGTGGGGTCGTTCAATGGATGCAAACAAGGCAACCAGGCCCTGTTCGGTGCATTTGGCCAGGTGTATCGCCGCATTCCAATGGCGTCTTCTGGCGCCCGGTTGGAACTCCCGCATGCCCAACTTGGCCTGCTTCATCTGCAGGTGTCGCATGGAAAAGGCGTCTGGCGCGGGCGCGGCACAGCCGCAGCCGACAGCTCCGCAGACCGGGAGTCTTTTCACTCCAGACCTTCTTCTACCAGCTCGGAGGCGCGCAGCAAGGCCCGTGCCTTGGCCTCGGTCTCTCTCCACTCCAGCTCGGGCACCGAGTCAGCCACCACGCCGGCCGCCGCCTGCACATAGAGCACCTGGTCTTTGATGATCCCGGTGCGTATGGCAATTGCCACGTCCATGTCGCCTGCGTAGCTCAAGTAGCCGCATGCCCCGCCGTAGAGTCCGCGCTTTGTCGGCTCCAGCTGGTCGATCAGCTCCATGGCGTGCACTTTGGGTGCGCCGGTGAGCGTACCGGCCGGGAAGGTGGCCTTGAGCACGTCCATGCTGGTCATGCCGTCCTTGAGTGTGCCCTCGACGTTGCTCACAATGTGCATGACATGGCTGTAGCGCTCCACGCTGAAGGCCTCGGTCACCTGGACTGTCCCGGTCTTGGCGATGCGGCCAATGTCGTTGCGGGCGAGGTCAATCAACATCACATGCTCGGCGCGCTCTTTGGGGTCGTTGATCAGTTCCACCTCGGCGGCCCGGTCCAGCTCGGCGCTGGCACCCCGGGGCCGGGTGCCAGCCAGCGGGCGGATGGTGATTTTTTGTTCGGTCTGGCCGTCCAGCGAGATTTGCTCCTGGCGCACCAGAATCTCGGGCGAGGCGCCCACCACGTGGAAGTCCCCAAAGTGGTAGTAATACATGTAGGGGCTCGGGTTGAGCGCGCGCAGGGCCCTGTACAAGCTGAGCGGTGACTCGGTGTAGCGCTTCTTGATACGCTGGCCTACCTGCACCTGCATGAAGTCGCCGCCGGCGATCAGTGCCTTGGCGCGCTCCACGGCCGCGATGTAGTCGGCCTTGGCGAATTCCCGTTCGGCGGGAAAGCTCTGTGTGGGCTTGACCACCGGCGCGCTGACCGAGTATTTGAGTTGCTCCTTGAGCTCGCGCAGGCGCTTCTTGGCGTTGGCATAAGCCTCTGGCAGGGCCGGATCAGCGTACACAATCAAATACAGCTTGCCCGACAGGTTGTCGATGACTGCCAGCTCCTCGCATTGCAGCAGCAGGATGTCGGGGCAGCCCAGGGTGTCTGGCGGGCAGGACGCCTGGAGCTTCTTCTCGATGTAGCGCACCGTGTCGTAGCCAAAGTAGCCCGCCAGTCCACCGCAAAAACGCGGTAGGCCGGGGCGCAACGCCACCTTGAATCGCTTTTGGTAGCTTGAGATGAAGTCCAGCGGGTTGGCCGCGGAGGTCTCGACCACAACGCCATCGGTCACCACCTCGGTGCGGGTGTCCAGGCCAAAGCCGCTGGCGCGCACCAGCGTATGGGCGGGCAAACCAATGAAACTGTAGCGCCCAAAGCGCTCGCCACCCACCACGGATTCCAGTAAAAAGCTGTGCCGCCCGGCGTCTTTGGCGTGCGCCAGCTTCAGGTACAGGGACAGAGGCGTTTCCAGGTCGGCAAAGGCTTCTGCCAACAGGGGGATGCGGTTGTAGCCTTGCGCGCTCAGGCTTTTGAATTCGAGTTCAGAGATCACGGCAGGGGTTCTTTCAGTTCGGTGCGCCGCGGTGGCTGCGGCGGGCATGGGCTGGTATCCGGAAAAAGCAGCAGGCACCGCACGCAGCGGCGGATGCTGCGGCTATTCACACACGGGATAGATGAACTCAGGCGAGCGCCGGAGTACCGCGCCACGGCCGCCAGGGCCAGGCTCCCCGGTCACTACAACCTGTGATGGAGATTCGGTGATTAAACATGCCTCCAGTGTATCAAACCAGTTTGCGCGCTGTCGTCGCTGTCAAAGTTATCGAAAACCCTGTTGCAGCCCATCCGCAACGGCTGCAAAATTCAACCGCAGTTGGGACATGGCGCACCCTCGGTATTCATTGGAGAACTCATGAAATTCATTCGAGCCATTGTGGTAGCGGTCGCAGGCGGCCTGATCCCACTGGGCGCCCAGGCGGCCACGGTTGACGTACAAGGGATCAAGCTGGAGGATACGATCGAAATGCAGGGCAGCCGGTTGCAGCTCAATGGCGCAGGCACCCGTTTCAAGGCGATTTTCAAGGTGTACGTGGCGGGGTTGTACCTCGGGAAAAAGGTCACCACACCGGAAGAGGTCCTTAGCCAGCCCGGTCCCAAGCGGCTGGCTGTCACCATGCTGAGGACGATTGATTCGAAAGAGTTGGGCAAGCTGCTGACCAGGGGCATGGAAGACAACATGGAGAAGGCCGCGATGTCCAAGCTGATTCCGGGACTGATCCGCATGGGGGAAATGTTCGCTGCGCAAAAGCCGCTGATGGCGGGCGACCAATTCATGATTGAGTGGGTGCCTGCTGTGGGCAGCGTGATCACGGTCAAGGGCGTGGTGCAGGGCGAACCCTACAGGGAAGCCGAGTTTTTCAGAGCCTTGATGATGATCTGGCTGGGTCCCGTGCCCGCCGATAATTTGCTCAAAGACGCTCTATTGGGGGGAAAATAGCGCGTCGGTGATGTCCTGTGGCATCACTCCCTTTGTTCCACGGAAAAGGCGTTCTCATGAAACTTCGGCATCAAGTTCTTGCGTTAGGTTGGTCTGGGGCCCTGGCGGCCTGTCTGGTAGGTACTCTGGCCTTGTTCAATACCTCGCGCATGTCGCAGAGCATCGACCAGTCCGTCAGTACCGGGTCTGCGCTGCAACTCAGCCAAAAAGCGGACATGATGCACGATGCTGTGCGGGCTGACGTGTTGCAGGCCATGCTGGGGTCCGTGGCCAAGGAACCCGCTCAAATGTCTGAAGCGCAGGGCGCCTTGCGGGAGCATGCCGGGACGTTCCAGAGTGCCTTGGTGCAATTGCAAGCCTTGCCGTTGTCGCCGCAGGTCCGGGCCATCATTGGCAGCACCGTGCCACTGGTCGAAGATTACACGCAGGCCGCTGCGACCTTGCAAGAGCAACTTTCCAAATCCGCTGCGACCGACAAGGCGCTGCCGGAGTTTCAGGCGCTATTCCTGACGCTTGAAAAGCAGATGGCCCAGCAGAGCGAAGCCATTGAAAAGGAGGTTCAATCCATCGGTCGGCAAGCCAGGGACCGTGCATCCCAAGCCCTGGTGAGTACCGGCCTGGTGTTGGCCCTGGCGACAGTTTGTCTGGTCTTGGCCGCCTTGTGGCTGGCCCGGCAGTTGGCCCAACCGATGGCCCACGCCGTTGATATTGCCGATCAACTCGCCCTGGGCAACCTGTCCATGCCAGTGGTACCCGCCGGTAATGATGAGACCTTGCGCTTGCTAGGTGCCATGTCGCGCATGCAAACGAGCTTTATCGAGATGGTGGGCAGCGTCAAACGAAATGCCGAGGGCGTAGCCAATGCCAGCAGTGAGATTGCCCAGGGTAACCACGATCTTTCAAGCCGAACCGAGCACCAGGCAGGCGCGCTGGAGCAAGCTTCATCCAGCATGAGGCAACTCAGTACGACAGTCAAACAAAACGCTGACAACGCCCGCCAAGCCAATCTGTTGGCCATGAACGCCAGCACGGTGGCGGTGCAAGGCGGCGAGGTGGTGGGCCGGGTGGTGCAAACCATGAAAGGGATCAACGAGTCATCCCGCAAGATCTCGGACATCATCAGCGTGATTGACGGCATTGCGTTTCAGACCAACATTTTGGCGCTCAATGCCGCAGTGGAGGCCGCCCGGGCCGGCGAGCAGGGCCGCGGCTTCGCCGTGGTGGCCAGCGAGGTGCGGTCCTTGGCGGGCCGCTCGGCTGAGGCGGCCAAGGAAATCAAGAGCCTGATCAATGCCAGTGTGGAGCGGGTGGAGCACGGCTCGGCGTTGGTGGACCAGGCGGG
>CALRWE010000168.1:0-9904 GCA_943371745.1 Rhodoferax sp. OV413 | reverse complement strand
CGCATTCCCCATTTATTCTCTCCACCTCAAGTAAGTACCCCATTGCCAAAATTTTCTGTGTTGCCAACCAAAAGGGCGGTGTTGGCAAGACCACCACCACGGTCAATCTGGCCGCCGGCCTGGCCAAAGTGGGCCAACGTGTGTTGATGGTGGACCTGGACCCGCAAGGCAACGCCACCATGGGTTCGGGCGTGGACAAGCGCAAGTTGGCGCTCACGATTTATGACGTGTTGCTGGAATCTGCCTCGGTCGCCGAGGCGCGGGTTCAAAGTGAGAAGCTGATCGACGGCGGCTGTGGCTACGACATTCTGGGCGCCAACCGGGAGTTGGCTGGCGCAGAGGTGGAGTTGGTCGATGTGGAGCGCCGTGAGAGGCGACTCAAAACAGCCCTGGCAGCAGTGGATGCCGACTACGACTTCATCCTGATCGACTGTCCACCGAGCTTGTCCATGCTCACGCTCAATGGCCTGTGCTGCGCCCATGGCGTGGTGGTGCCCATGCAGTGCGAGTACTTTGCGCTGGAGGGGCTGACCGACCTGGTAAATACCATCAAGCAGGTGCATGCCAACCTCAACAAAGACCTGGCCATCATCGGCCTGCTGCGGGTGATGTATGACCCTCGCACGACCTTGCAGCAACAGGTCAGCGAGCAGCTTAAACAGTACTATGGCAACAAGGTGTTCAACACGGTGATTCCGCGCAATGTGCGCTTGGCAGAGGCACCCAGCTATGGTGTGCCGGGCGTGGTGTTTGACCCGTCGTCCAAAGGCGCGCAGGCTTACATTGCTTTTGCCCAGGAAATGGTCGAGCGCATCAAGAGTATGTAGACAAACCAGCCTCTAGCCGGCGTTTTGTTTGGCTGGATGGTTGCTAAAAATATAGCAAATGAAGCCCCGTAATGTCTTGATCCTCCCTGGCTGGCAAAACTCCGGCCCCTTGCACTGGCAAAGCCTGTGGGAAGCCACGCACGCGTACCCACGGGTGGAGCAACACGACTGGCAGCGGCCCTTGCGCGGTGACTGGATTGCCCGGCTGGAGGATGTATTGTTGTCGCGCTCCGAGCCATCTGTTCTGGTGGCCCACAGTCTGGGTTGTTTGCTGGTGAGCGCTTGGGCCGCACACTCTCGCAACACCCATTTGGTGAAGGCCGCGCTGCTGGTGGCGCCGGGCGACGTGGAGCGTGAGGCGCTGGCACCCGTACTGGCCAGCTGGTCGCCGCTGGCCTTGCAGCCCTTGCCTTTCCCCAGTGTGTTGGTGGGCAGCCGCAACGACCCGTATTGCAGCCTTCAGCGGGCGCAAGCGTTTGCCAAGCATTGGGGCAGTGAATTCAAGGACATGGGCGAGGCAGGCCACATCAATGCCGAGTCTGGCCTGGGCGCCTGGCCGCAGGGCCACGACTGGCTGCTTGAACTGCTGGAAATTCCCGTCAACACGGGGTCGGATAAAAAATAATGGAGAAAAAACCATGGTGACCAAAAAACCCAAAGGCCTTGGCCGCGGACTCGAAGCCCTGCTGGGACCCACCGTGAATGAGACGGCGTCCGACGCTTCCGGCCTGGCTCAGGGTTTGCCCACGACCTTGCTGCTGGCCAGCATGGTGCCCGGTCAATACCAGCCCCGTACCCGCATGGACGAGGGGGCGCTTTATGAGCTGGCTGAGTCCATCAAGGTGCAGGGCATCATGCAGCCGATTCTGGTGCGTCAGTTGCAGGCCGGCGCCAACCAGGGGCAGTACGAGATCATCGCAGGGGAGCGCCGTTTTCGCGCAGCCAAGCTGGCGGGGCTTGAGTCCGTGCCGGTGTTGGTGCGCGATGTGCCTGACGAGGCGGCAGCGGCGATGTCGCTTATCGAGAACATCCAGCGCGAGGACCTCAACCCGCTGGAAGAAGCCCAAGGCCTGCAGCGCCTGGTGAAGGAGTTCGAGCTGACCCACGAGCAAGCTGCCAAGGCTGTGGGGCGCTCCCGCAGCGCGGCCAGCAACCTGCTACGTCTGCTCAATCTGGCTGACCCGGTACAAACCATGCTGCTGGCGGGCGACCTGGACATGGGCCATGCGCGTGCCCTGCTGGCGCTGGACCGGGGGACGCAGATCACGGCCGCGCATCAGATCACCGCGCGCAAGATGTCGGTGCGCGAGGCCGAGAGCCTGGTGAAAAAACTCGGCGCCGAGTTTTCTCCGACGGTGGTCAAACCCCCCCACGAAAAGTCGCGCGACATGGTTCGGGTCGAGGAGGAGTTGTCTGATTTGCTCACTGCGCAGGTCGAGGTGCGGGTTAAAAAACGCGTCAAACGGGCAGGGCGGATGGAAGAGATGGGCGAGGTGAGCATCCAGTTCGGGTCGATGGATGAGCTCAACGGGCTGATCGACAAACTCACCCGCGGCGCTACCCGCTAAGGCTGTCCGGGTCCCGCCGCATGTTTGCCCGACTGCGATGGCCTTTGCCTGCCTTGCTGGCCTGGGCGGTGGCCTGGACTCTTTTTGTGGGCGTGCAGGCCGTCGGCTTGTCTGCCTGGGTGGCCATGGCTCTGGCCTCGGTTTGGGGCGTGGTGGTCAGCGTGTGGGGGGGCACCTGGTGGCGTCGCGCCATGATTGGCCTGGGTTTTCCCTTGTCGCTGGCGCTGCTGGGCGCCGGCGCATTGCCGCCTTGGGCATGGTTGATGCCGCTCATACTGCTGTTGTTGATCTACCCCCTGAACGCCTGGCGTGATGCGCCGCTGTTCCCCACCCCCGCCCATGCCCTGCGCGCCCTCGCTGCGCAAGCGCCCTTGCCCGAAGGCGCTCGCGTGCTGGATGCTGGCTGCGGCCTGGGCGATGGCCTCAAGGCCCTGCGTGAGGCCTACCCGCAAGCGCAACTCCATGGCCTGGAGTGGAGCTGGCCGCTGAGAGCCCTGTGTGCCTTGCGCTGTCCTTGGGCGCATGTGCGCCAGGGCGACATCTGGCGGGCGGACTGGAGCGGGTACGACCTGGTGTACCTGTTTCAGCGACCTGAGAGCATGGCACGGGCGGCGGCCAAGGCGCGGCTTGAACTCAAGCCGGGAAGCTGGCTCGTGAGCCTTGAATTTGAAGCTGCCGAGTTGCAGCCACAAGCGCAAGCGCTGTGCCCTGACGGGCGCACGCTGTGGCTCTATTGCGCGCCTTTTCAAGGAGGCCCGTGCCCAAAGGGCACATTGCCCCCTGCGCTCGCCTAAACTGACGGCCCGGGTCCAGCCGGAATCAACCTCTACCGGAGCCTCACCTTGGCATCATCCCCGTCCAGCCCTGGCGAAAAATCTGAGCCCTTGGGTGCCGCGATTGCTGTGACCATCCTGGCCCTGGCCCGCTTGGCCGAAACACGGGACTCCTACACTGACAAACACGTGTTGCGCGTGCAGCACTATGTGCGCGCTCTGGCCCTGCGGCTGCGCAATCACCCTCGTTTCGAGAGCGAGTTCACGGATCTCTTTGTCAGTCATTTGTTTGTTTTTTCGCCCTTGTACGACATGGGTACCCTTTGCGTTCCTGACCGGATCTTGCTCAAACCCGGGCACCTTACTGCGCCGGAGCACGAGATCATGGAGACCCACACCACACGGGCTTATGACGCCCTGGTTCAGGCAGAGCAGACTCTGGGCGTGCAGGTGGCGCAACTCCAGATCCTCAAGGACATTGTGCATTCGCACCAGGAAAAGTGGGATGGCAGCGGCTATCCGCAGGGCTTGTCCGGAGACCGGATCCCCGCATCGGCCCGTTTGGTGGCTCTGGCCGATGTGTATGACGCGCTGATCTCAGACCGCATTTACAAGGCCGGTATGCCACACCAGGCGGCGGTGGCCATCATCTTTCAGGGCCACGCCAGTCATTTTGATCCTGACATGGTCGATGCCTTCATCGAAATTCAGGATGAATTTGACGCCATTGCAAGACGCTTTGCCGATACCGACCTGGACATGCAAAAGAAAATTGAATACATGGCCAACGCCATTGCTGAAACCACTGAACTTTAGGTTCAGCGGTTCGGTGCAGACCGGAATTAGAAGCGCCAGCCCAAGCCCACGCCAGCGAGGACAGGATTGACCTTGAAGCTGCCCACATCGACACCTGCAACCGACACGTCGGTGCCGATATAGACCTTCTTCACATCAAAGTTCAGGTACATGTTGCCGGACAAGGGGATGTCCACACCCACCTGCAATGCTGCACCAAAGCTGTTGCGGTCAATATCGACGCCTGCGGGCAAATTCACCGAACTGAAGCGGGTGTAGTTCACACCGGCGCCTATATAGGGTTTGAAGCTGCTGTTACCCGTGAAATGGTATTGCGCCAGCAATGTGGGGGGCAAGTGCTTGAGCGTGCCGATTTGACCACCCAGGACGGACGAGCTGAGCTCATGCTTTTGGGGCACGGTCAAGATCAGCTCAACGGCCACGTTGGGGCTGAGAAAATAGCTGATATCCAATTCAGGGATGGTCTTGTTGTTGACGCTCAGGCCCAAGCCGGTGGCGTCCTTGTTTGCGCTGTCCAGATGCACGGCGCGGGCGCGCACCATCCATGGCCCCTCAACTGCCTGTGCAAATGCATTGGAAGTCATCAGGCCGGCAATGGCCACAGCAGTAGCGCAAAGAAATTGCTTTTTCATGAAAAATATCCTTCTATAGAAACTAGGGAAAACCCTAAACCTATTGGACATAACTTAATGAAAGCAGAGCTTGCGTTGGATCAAAAAGCGCCGGTTTGAGACGCCCTGCGTGGCTGAAACCATGAAATCCAACACCAATCGGCCTCTGGCAGGCGTTTTGGTTGGGTTTCGACATCAAAAACTAGAGCGAAAAAATCTTGCCCGGATTCATGATGTTCTTGGGGTCCAGTGCCCGCTTGATGGCGCGCATCATATCGACCGCCCCCGTGCCGGTTTCGGTCAACAGAAAATCCATCTTGTGCAGGCCCACGCCATGCTCGCCGGTGCAGGTGCCTTCCAGCTCCAGGGCGCGGGTGACCAAGGCGTGGTTCAGCTGCTCCGCGACTTCTCGCTCTTCGGGCTTGGTAGGGTCGATCCGGTAACCACAGGGAAAGTTGCCGTCACCCACGTGGCCCACCAAAAAGTAGGGGATACCGCTGGCGTCGGCCTCGGCAATGGAGTCCAGCAGGCAGTCGGCCAGGCGCGAGATGGGCACGCAGGTGTCGGTGGAGATGGCACGGCAGCCGGGCCGCGACTGGATGGCTGCAAAGTAGGCGTTGTGGCGGGCCGTCCACAGGCGGGTGCGTTCCTCGGGCGTGGTGGCCCACTCGAACGCGCCTTTGTCGGCAGTCGCACCAAATTCCGCTGCAATTTCCTGCACCAGCAGCGCTTGCTCCTGCACGCCGGCCGGGGAGCCATGAAACTCCATCAGCAGCAGCGGTTCTTCGCGCAGGGTCAGCTTGGAATGGGCGTTGACCATGCGCACGGTGTTGGCGTCGATCAGCTCCACCCGCGCAATCGGAATGCCCATCTGGATGATCTGGATGGTGGTGCGCACGGCCGCTTCAATGCTGGGGAACGAGCAGATGGCCGCCGAGATCGCCTCAGGCAGCGGGTACAGCTTGACCGTGACTTCGGTGATCACGCCCAGCGTGCCTTCGGAGCCTACCATCAGGCGGGTCAGGTCGTAGCCCGCGCTGCTTTTCTTGGCGCGGGTGCCGGTGCGGATCACCTCGCCCTGGGCCGTCACCACCTGCAGGGCCAGCACGTTTTCGCGCATGGTGCCGTAGCGCACAGCGTTGGTGCCGCTGGCCCGGGTGGCGCTCATGCCGCCCAGAGTCGCATCGGCGCCGGGGTCGATCGGGAAGAACAGGCCGGTGGACTTGACCGCCTCGTTGAGCTGTTTGCGCGTGACGCCGGGCTGCACGGTCACGGTCAGGTCTTCGGCATTGATGCTCAGCACCTGGTTCATGCGGCTGACATCGATGCTGATGCCACCCTGCACCGCCAGCAAATGCCCCTCCAGCGACGAGCCAATGCCAAAGGGAATGACCGGCACGCTGTACTCACTGGCCAGGCGCACCGCATCACTCACGTCTTGGGTGCTCTCGGCAAACACCACCGCACTGGGGGGCGGCACCGGTGCAAAAGCCGACTCGTCGCGCCCATGCTGCTCACGCACCACCAGGGCAGTGGAGCAGCGCTCGGCAAATCGGGCCTTGAGGGCGTCCACCAAGGCGGTGGGGACGTCGCGCTGATGGATCTCAGGCGCGAGGTGCGAAGGCGAGGTGGGCGCGTTCATGGGGTGTCTCCTGAAAACTTGTCATTATCCCGAATGCGGGGGCCAATGGTGAGCGAAATTCTGTTCACCCGGTCATCACCGCGATGGCGGTCTTGCTCACCACCCGCCGGAGCACAAAGCTGGAATGCACGCCGGTGACGCCCTCAATCCGGGTGATCTGGTTGAGCAGCAAGGCCTGGTAGTGGTCCATGTCACGCACCAGGACCTTGAGCTGGTAGTCCGCGTCCTGGCCGGTGATGAGCAGGCACTCCAGCACCTCGGGCAGCACACTCACGGCAGCCTCAAAGTTGGCAAAGCGCTCGGGCGTGTGCCGGTCCATGGAGATGTGGATCAGCGCCATCAGGCTCAGCCCCAGTTTTTTGGCATCGAGCAAGGCCCGGTAGCCCACGATCAGGCCCGACTCCTCCAGCGCGCGCACCCGGCGCAGGCAGGGCGAGGGTGACAGTCCGATGCGCTCAGCCAGGTCCTGGTTGTTCAGGCGAGCGTCTTGCTGAAGCAGTTCCAGGATCTGCTGGTCATAACGGTCAAGTTTCATGGGGTGCCTTTGGGCTGGAGCGTGCCTAGTTCAGCCCCGTCAGCTTGTCGGTCTCAATGGCGGCGTCCAGCGTGTCCAGCAGGGCCTTGCGAACCTTGCGCTTGGTGTTTTTGTGGGCGGTCATGTTGAGTTGACTGAACTGCTGGGCCACGGCGTTGGCTGCTGCCATCAGCGCCTCCCCGGGCACCACCTGGTCCAGAAACCCGGCTTGCAGTGCGCCTTGCGGACTGAACATTTCGGCGTTGTTGACCGAGCGCTGAAAGACCGCAGGGCTCAGCCGGTCGCGCGCCAGGGCAATGCCCACCTGGTGCATGGTCATGCCGATCTTGACTTCGTTGAGCCCGATCTGAAAAGTGCCTTCCACGCCAATGCGGTAATCCGCACTCAGCAACAAAAAAGCCCCCTTGGCCACGGCATGGCCCGGGCACGCCACGATGATGGGTTGCGGGTGCGCCAGCATGCGCCGCGCCAGGGTCGAGCCGGAGGCCACCAGATCCAGTGCCGCCTGTGGGCTCGACATCATCACCTTGAGGTCGTAACCCCCACTCAAGATGCCGGGCTGGCCGGTCAGGATGACCACCGCCCGATCGGCCTCCGCTTGGTCCAGCGCGGCATTGAACTCGGCAATGACGGCAGGGGAGATGGCGTTGACCTTGCCATTGGCCAGGGTGAGGGTGGCAACGCCGTCAAGCAAACTGTAAGAGACGAGATTGGACATGGGAGGCTCCGTGTTGGGGTTAACGCAACAGTCTAATGCCACGGGCACTTGTCCCCTGCGCTGCGAAAAACTCAAAACCAATGATAATTGGCGGCCCCAGACTTACAGGCATCTTCAGGCGGGTTGACGACAGTCCGTCAGCCCGGGCTCCCCATATTTTGGCAACATCCATCCACCCCCTTTCTGCAATTTACGGCCCGTCAGTGCGGCCGTCCTCCGGCATCGACATCGTGTACCTCTGGGTCGATGGCAACGACTCCCGGTGGCGCGCCAAGCGCCACCGTGCCCTGCAAAAGCTCAGCGTCGGCGCGTCGGACGATATGGCCCCGTTTGGTAACGTGGAGGGCCGGTTTCGCGACAACGATGAACTGCGCTACAGCCTGCGTGCGCTGGAGCGTTTCTTCCCCGACCATGGGCACGTGTACCTGGTGACCGACGGGCAGGCGCCCGACTGGCTGCGCGCCTGCGCGCACCTGACGCTCATTGACCACCGCGACCTGATCCCCGAGGCATCGTTGCCGACGTTCGATTCCGGCAACATCGAGTCCTACATTCACCGCATTCCCGGGCTGTCGGAGCGCTATTTTTACTTTAATGACGATGTCTTTTTTGGTGCGCCCGTGAAGGTGGACGACTGGTTTTGGCCCGGTGGCGTGTACGTGACGTGGTCCGATGACCCTGAGGTGACCGAGGAGGCGCTGCGCACCGATGCCACGTCGCTGGACAACGCCTGCAGGCTGTCCAGCCAGTGGCTCAGCGCCAAAGCTGTCGCGTTTGATGCGTCCGGTAATGGGTTGGTTCGACCCATTGACCCGCACTACATCCACACCTCCCGCACCTTTGCGCACTCGCCGCGCCCCATGCTGAAGTCGCTTCTGCTTGAACTGGAGCATGAGGCGCCCGAATTGTTTGCAAGTGTCAGGTCAACGGTTTTTCGCAGCTGGGACAAACCGACCATCGTATCTGACTTTGTATTGCGCTGGGCGCTGGCGCACGGTGTTGCCCAAGTGCGTGACTACCGCCATCGCTATGTGTCCACCGGCGCGGATGATCAGGGCGCAGCGCTTGATGCACTGGCTCAGGAATTTGGTGCCCTTGATTTCTTTTGCATCAATGACACCACGGATGATGCACATCCGGACGACCCGCGGCTGAAAAAAGCCCAGGATTGCCTGCAGTCCATGCTGTCAAAACCCTCGGGGTTCGAAAGCACACACCGCCTACCCGCGCTCTCCATCGGCGCCACCATGAACAACATCAAGGAGATTCACCATGGGACAACGACTGACTCAAATCGCCACCCGCACCGGCGACAACGGCACTACGGGCCTGGGTGACAACACCCGGGTCTCCAAAAACAGCCTGCGCGTGCACGCGATGGGTGATGTGGATGAGCTGAATTCCAACCTGGGCGTCCTGCTGTGCGAAGACATGCCCGCCCCTGTGCGCGCGTTGCTCGTCGAGGTACAGCACCAGTTGTTCAACCTGGGGGGCGAGCTGTCGATTCCCGGTTTTGAGTTGCTCAAGCCCGAGGCCGTACTGGCGCTGGACGCCGCACTGGCTGAGCACAACGAGGCGCTCCCCCGGCTGCAGGAATTCATCTTGCCCGCCGGCACCCGGGCAGCCGCCCTGGCCCATGTGTGCCGCACGGTCGCCCGTCGCGCCGAGCGCGCGGTGGTGGCGCTGGAAGGCCAGGAGGCGCTCAAGGACACGCCGCGCCAGTACCTCAATCGCCTAAGCGATTTGATGTTTGTGCTCGCCCGTGTGCTCAACCGCCACCGCATCGACGGCACGACAGGCGACGACGTCTACTGGAAAAGCGAGAAGATGGCACAAGCTGCACCCGAGTAAATGAAGCGTGTTGGCTTTTTAAAATAGAGAGCTGTCAAGCTATGTATCACGCTGGCTAGAGCACTTTTTGAGGCTCAACGGGGCGCCAGTATTGCCATGGTGATGCGGGACACACAAGTCAGCTCACCGGCGTCGCTGCGCATCTCGATTTGCCAGACTTGCGTGGTGCGCCCGATGTGCACCGGGCGGGTGATGCCGGTGACCCAGCCGCTGGTCACGCCCTTGAGGTGATTGGCGTTGATGTCCAGCCCCACCGCACGGTGACCCTCCGGGGTGGAAAAGGCCGCGCCGCACGACCCCAGCGTTTCCGCCAGCACCACGCTTACACCGCCATGCAGCAGGCCATAGGGCTGTTTGGTGCGCTCATCCACCGGTACCCGGGCCGTGATGAAATCGTCGCCTACTTCCAGGAATTCGATGCCCAGATGGGAGGTGGCTGTGTTGAGGCTGCCCGTGGTGAGAATCTCGACAGAGATCGGCTTTTTCCAGATGCGCATGAGGGTTCCAAGTAATCAATAGGCCCCACTATACGCAAGCGCGGCCTGACGCCGACGTGCTTGCCT
>CALRWE010000167.1:0-9940 GCA_943371745.1 Rhodoferax sp. OV413 | reverse complement strand
ATCCAGCGCCTTCTCAATACCCACCCCGTAGTAACTCACCGACACGGCAGCATCGGTGCGGCAAGCGGCCAGGTAGGCGAGCTTGCCACCCAAACAAAAGCCCAATACGCCCGCTTGGCCAACACACTCCGGGCGAGCGCGCAACGCGGTCAGGCTGGCCTGGAGGTCCTCAACCCCTTTGTCCTCGCTGAAGCCCTGGTAGTAACCAAACGCACGCTGCCAATCGGCGGGGGTATAGCCCAACTGCACGCCTGCCTCTTGTCGCCAGAACAGATCCGGCACCATCACCACATACCCTTCAGCTGCATAGGCATCGGCCGCATCGCGCATGGTCTGGTTCACGCCAAAAATCTCCTGGGCAATCACCAAGCCCGGACCCTTGCCCGAAGGCGGGAGCGAGAGGTAAGCCTGGAAGCTGCCGCTGGCGTCGCTGGCGGGGATATCGATCATCTGATGTGTCATTTTTAAAGTCTCCAGAAAGGGACTTACAGCGTAGCAGAGCCTGCGTCAAAACGCCCACAGACCGTACACCCAGCGGAGGCGTCAGGCTTTGTCTATAAAATTCCGGGCTTGATTCACTCTTTTGGCGCTTTTCTTTGCGCCTCTTATGGAAATAGCCATACTTTTCGCCCTCATCCTGCTCAATGGCGCCTTTGCCATGTCAGAAATCGCGCTGGTCACCGCGCGCAAAGCCAGACTCCAAAAGCTGGTTGATGAGGGCGACAGCGCGGCCATCGCCGCTGTCAAACTGGGGGAAGACCCCACCCGCTTTCTCTCCACCATCCAGATTGGCATCACCTCCATTGGTGTGCTCAACGGTATCGTGGGTGAGGCGGCGCTGGCGCCACCGCTGGCTCAATGGCTGGTGACGCTGGGGCTGCAAAACCCTTATGCCTCGTACACAGGCACAGCCCTGGTGGTGGTGCTGATCACTTATTTCTCCATCGTTCTGGGTGAACTGGTGCCCAAGCGCCTGGGGCAGGCCAACCCTGAAGCGGTGGCCCGACTGGTGGCCAAGCCCATCAATTTTCTGGCAACGGCCACCAAGCCCTTTGTGCGCCTGCTGTCTGGCTCCACCAAAGGCTTGTTGCGCCTGATGGGTGTCAAGGACGGCACTGGCTCCAACGTCACCGAGGAAGAGATTCACGCCATGCTGGCTGAAGGCACCAGCGCCGGGGTGATTGAGTCCCATGAACACACCATGGTGCGCAACGTTTTTTTGCTGGATGACCGGCAGATCGGCTCTCTGATGGTGCCCCGGGGCGATGTGGTGGTGCTGGACACCCGGCTGAGCTTTGAAGAAAACCTCAAACGCATCGACGCCTCGGACCATGCCCGGTTTCCCGTGGTGGAAGGCAGCATGCAGAACATTTTGGGTATTGCCAACGCACGCCAACTGCTCTCGCTCGTGGCCCATGGCGGTGTGCCGGATTTGAAACACAACATGCAGCCCCCCTTGTACGTGCCTGAAACACTCACCGGGATGGAGTTGCTGGACAACTTCCGCTCCTCCGATGTGCACATGGCCTGCGTGATTGACGAGTACGGTGAGGTGCAGGGCATCGTCACACTGAAGGATTTGATCGAAGCCATCACCGGCGAATTCCAGCCGCGTGACCCTGAGACTTCCTGGGCGGTGCAGCGGGAAGACGGCTCCTGGTTGCTGGACGGGCATATTCCGGTGCCTGAGTTGAAGGACCGCCTCGGGCTGAGCAGCGTGCCCGAAGAGGAACGTGGGCGCTACCACACCCTCAGCGGCATGATGATGCTGTTGACCGGCCGCCTGCCCAAGGTCGCGGACACCATTGAATGGCAAGACTGGAAGTTTGAGATCGTGGACATGGATGGCAAGACCATTGACAAGGTGCTGGCCACCTTGATCCCCGCTGACACCGAGGCCACCGATTCAGCGAACTGAACGGCTCAGCCGCCCCCGATCTGCGGAAGATTGACTGGCCCAACCCATATCACATGGAATGACGCCAGGACAGACCGAGTTTCCACAGTCACCACAGCCGTTTGAGGAGTCGACTCAATGCGCAAGGCGTCGCCAGCCTCGTGCCCCTGTCACCGCCTTGCGAAGCTGCGCTACAAAGACTGCACCAGCCCCATGTCCGGGCGCTGCAGCCAAGCCGCAAACTCATCTGCCAACTGGGTGCTGGCCGAGGTAGCGGCGGTCCAGGCCTTCACCCGACCCGCCAAATCGTGACCATAGTGGGTGAAATCGGTGCGGTCGGGTAGCTTGCCGTGCGGCAGGGTTTTGACCCACTCCGGGTTGGGCGCCAGCAAGACCATGGTGTCGAGGAAGTGGGTTGATTTATGGCGCCAGGTCAGCTGCTTGTCGAGCCAACCGGGCACCACCGCCTTCTGGAAATGCGGGTACAGAACCAAGCCGTTTTGGCAAAACTCCGAGCCCAGGCCTCCGGCCTGGGCATTTATTGCCTCGGTAGCGCCTGTGTCTGAACTGTTGCTTTCTGCGGCGTAGTTCAGGTGCAGGTGGTAGTCGGTCAGCCCGCCATCCCAGTAGGCGCCAGGCGGAGCACCCGGAATGTCGTGAATGGCCTGCAACACAAACGGAATGGAGCAGCTGGCCTGCAGGGCAAGCTCAAAATTGACAGCACTCAAATCGACCTGGCGCGTGCGGTAGTCCTGGGTCGCAAACGGTAGCGTCGCCTGCTGGGCAGAGAACACCACACGCTCCAGCCAGGCACCCAGGGCTGGGCGATGCACCGCATTGGCCAGGAAGGCGCCCAAGTAACCCAGAGGCGTGCGCCAGCGGTGCTCCCGCCCCAGAAGGTATCGGCCGTGCGACGTGACGATATGCAGCCGGTAACGAGGGTGACTCAAGACCTCACTGATTCGACCACTGAAAAATGACCGCAGGTTGCGCCCGAACATTTCACTCACAAAAGCTGCGCCAGGCCGTTTTTCGCCCGGTTGCGTCGGGAAATGCTGATGAATATAGTCATGCTCCAGCCGACTCAGCGCTGCTGCAGGGTCGTTGAGACAGGCAGTCGCCATGCGCCAGGCACCAATCGACGCGCCGATCAGATGCACAGGATGATTGGATGTGGCCAGCCAGTCCCCAAAGATGTAGCGGTCCAGCGGGCCGAGAATCAGGCCTTTTGGCCCACCGGCTGCCCCCGGCAGGGCACCAATATCTTGCGGACGCAGGCCGTTTTTCCGAAGATGCGCCTGCGCAACCGGGCCGGCATAGATCTGGAGCGCACGCATGGGCCGGCTAGAGGGGCTCACGCCCCGGGGTTTGGGCCAGCCAGTCAATCGGGTCTTGTTGCAGCACCATGTCAATGTCCAGCCCCAGAACTTCGCCCACCAGTCCCGGAAACGTGACCGCCAAAGCCTTGGCCGGCAGATCGGCCTCGCGCCCCCGGGCGCGCCAGCTGGCCAGGTGGACAACACCGGCCAGCGGCTCATAGGCTTCGTTCTCGAAAGGCTCGACCTGGTACGCCAGGGCGTCCACAATAGTCTGCGGAAAGTGCCATTGCTGCGCATAACCGGCTCCCACCTGGGCATAGCAAAACCCGAACACCCGGGTCTCGGCCCGGGCGCGGCGCAAGTCCAGCGGCGAAACCTCGCTGTCCAGCGCCGCCACAGCCTCAGGGCTGCCCATATGAAGTGCCAGCTCCCCTACGGCATGAATCAACCCGGCCGTAAACGCCGCCTGCTGATTCTGTCGTACCACACCCGCCAGCGCACGCGCAACCTTGGCGACGTTGAGGCTGTAGGCCCAAAACTGCGGCAAGTGAATGCCAGGCACGGCCTTGAAGGACGCACCAGCAGCGGCCGCCGCCGCCATGGTGCGCACATGGGAAAGACCCACCAGGGCGAGCGCCTCGGACACGCTGTGCACCTTGCCCGAGAGCTTGAAAAAGCCGGAGTTGGCAAGCTGCAGCAGCCGCGTGGTCAGTGCCGGGTCGGTACTGATGTGTTGGCTAATCTTGCGCAAGTCAGGCATCGGGCGATCGAGCTCGCTGAGCAAGAGCGCGGCCACCTTTGGGATACTGGGCAGCACAAACTGCGATGACAACAAAGTCTTCAGGTCCATGACACGTCCATTCACCTCTCTCGCTCCGAGTTGTTGATTTACGGCCCCAGCCCCTTGAGTTTGGCAAAGGCCGACGACATGGCGTTGTTTGGGGATATCTGCGCCGAAGCCCCCTGGCTTGAGCGTCCTCGCTGGTTGTTTGTGCCCCCCTGAAAACGGTTGTCGCCCACCCCGTCGCGCCGTGCTGGCGCTGCACCCAGCTTCATGGTGAGCGCAATGCGCTTGCGGGCCACATCGACCTCGACCACCTGCACCTTGACTATGTCGCCGGTTTTTACGATCTCGCGTGCGTCGCTCACAAACTTGTGCGCCAACTGGCTCACATGCACCAAGCCGTCCTGGTGCACACCCAGGTCCACAAAGGCACCAAAGGCGGCCACGTTGCTGACGGTGCCCTCCAGAATCATGCCCTCTTTCAGGTCCTTGATGTCGTCCACGCCCTCATTGAAGCGGGCCACCTTGAAGTCGGGGCGCGGGTCACGACCCGGTTTTTCCAGCTCGCCCAGAATGTCTTTGACGGTGATGACGCCAAATTTTTCGTTGGCGAACAGCTCGGGCTTGAGGGTCTTGAGCATGTCGGCACGGCCCATCAGCTCGGCCACCGGCTTGGCGGTTTTGGCAATGATCTGCTCCACCACCGGGTAGGTCTCGGGGTGCACACCAGTCATGTCCAGGGGGTTGTCACCCCCGCGAATGCGCAAAAAGCCCGCGCATTGCTCAAAGGTCTTGGCGCCCAGCCCGGTCACCTGCATCAACTGCTGGCGGTTGTTGAACGCGCCATTGGCCTCGCGCCAGCGCACAACGGCCTTGGCCACGCTGGCACTCAATCCCGAGACGCGCGAGAGCAGCGGCACGCTGGCGGTGTTCAGGTCCACACCGACCGAGTTCACGCAGTCTTCCACCACGGCTTCCAGGGTCCTGGCCATTTCGCTCTGGTTCACATCGTGCTGGTACTGGCCCACCCCAATCGATTTGGGGTCGATCTTGACCAGTTCGGCCAAGGGGTCTTGCAGCCGGCGGGCGATGCTGGCGGCACCGCGCAGGCTCACATCCACATCCGGCATCTCTTGCGAGGCAAATTCGCTGGCGGAGTAAACCGACGCACCGGCTTCACTCACCACCACTTTTTCAATCAGGCGATCCGAGGCCTTGCCAAGCAGCTTGATCAGGTCGGCCGCCAGTTTGTCGGTCTCGCGGCTGGCTGTGCCGTTGCCAATCGCAATCAGGTTCACGCCATGTTTCTCGCACAGCTTGCCCAGGGTATACAGCGAGCCTTCCCAGTCCTTGCGGGGCTCATGCGGGAAGACGGTGGCGGTCTCGACCAGCTTGCCGGTGGTGTCCACCACGGCCACTTTCACGCCGGTCCGAATGCCGGGGTCCAACCCCAGCACCACGCGAGGCCCGGCGGGCGCGGCCAGCAGCAGGTCGCGCAGGTTGTCGGCAAACACCTTGATGGCGACTTTTTCAGCGTCTTCACGCAAGCGGGTGAAGAGGTCGCGCTCGGTGGACAGGCTGAGCTTGACGCGCCAGGTCCAGGCCACGCACTTGCGGATCAAATCGTCGGCAGGGCGGGCTTTGTGGCTCCAGCCCAGCTTGAGTGCAATGCGTCCTTCGGCCAGCGAGACCACAGGCGATGCTAATTTTTTAATAGCACCAGAGGATTGAGATACACCGGCTGGAGGCTGGTTTGGCTCAAAAGCATCGGGCAAAAGCAGTTTGGCGTCCAAAATCTCCAGTGCCCGCCCCCGAAACACGGCCAGGGCCCGGTGCGAGGGGACACGGCCAATCGGTTCGTCGTAGTCAAAATAATCCCGAAACTTGGCCACGTCGGCGTGGTTTTCGTCCTTGCCGGTCATGAGCTTGCTGTGAAACAGGCCCTCGCTCCACAACCACTCGCGCAGGTCTTGCACCAATGCAGGGGTTTCGGCCCAGCGCTCACTCAACACATCGCGCACCCCGTCCAACACCGCTTGCACGGTCGAGAAATCGGGCTGCTTGTCTTCACCCTCGACCACCGGGCGCATGGGAATCACATAGGCCAAGGCTTCATCGGCCGGCACCAGCAAGGGGTTGGCAAACAGAGCGTCGGCCAGAGGCTCCAGTCCGGCCTCGCGGGCCATCTGGCCCTTGGTGCGGCGCTTGAGCTTGAAGGGCAGGTACAGATCTTCCAGCTCCTGCTTGGTAGCCGCACCTGCCAGGGCGGCCAGCAGTGCGGGCGTCATCTTGCCTTGCTCCTCAATGGCCTTGATGACAGTTTGCAGGCGGTCGCGCAACTCGCGCAGGTAGCTCAGGCGGGCTTCGAGTTCACGCAGTTGAATGTCGTCCAGCCCGTCGGTCACTTCCTTGCGGTAGCGCGCTATGAACGGCACGGTGGCGCCACCGTCCAGCAGGTCCACGGCGGCCTGCACTTGTTTGGGTTGAACCCGGATTTCCTGCGCAATTTGCGCGATGATTTTCTGCATGGGGATGAGACTGGCCAACTCTGGCACTGGTTGAACGGAAGTCAAGCCTCTTAGTTTGCCACACGCCGGAGTCACATCGGCTGTCGCTGACGCAGACGTAAGAAGAAGTCTTACAAGCAAATAAGCCAATCACTGATACAAATTTTTTTAGAAAACTTCAGAATCAAACCGAGCGCTTCGAACGACCGAGCTGTTCAATCGAAGAATTTTAATAACTGTCCTCTGGGAAATGAAGCCATGATTCAAATATCAGCATCCTCCGGCACCACCTTACCGGGGATTAATCTGCAGTCCACGTTCGTTAGCGCGCTAAATGGGAATGAGATGCGAGAGGAGCAGCTTGCGTTCACCGTGAAATTGGTCCGTGATCAGGATGATCTGGAAAAAGCGGTTCACATCCGCCACGCGGCCTACGCGCGGCACCTGCCCGAGTTTGCCCAGACACTGAAGGCGCCAGAGCCCAGTGACGGGGATAATGGGGTAGTCGTTCTGCTCGCCGAATCAAAATTGGACGGGTCGCCTCTGGGCACCATGCGCATCCAAACCAACCGATTCAACCCTTTAAGTTTGGAGCAATCGGTTGTCTTGCCATCGTGGCTCCAGTCACGTCGACTGGCCGAAGCGACGCGGCTGGGTGTCACTCATGGAAAGATCGGGCGACTTGTCACGACAGTGCTGTTCAAAGCCTATTTCCAGTATTGCCAGCAAACTGGTATCGAGTGGATGGTTATTGCCGGACGCGCGCCCATCGACCGTCAGTATGACCGCCTGCTATTTGAGGACGTATTTCCTGGCATGGGTTACATCCCCCTTCGTCATGCCAGCAATCTGCCTCACAGAGTGCTATCCTTCCACATTGACACAGCTCAGGAGCGGTGGACTCGAGCCAATCACCCTATGCTCGACTTCATGTGCAACGTGCACCACCCAGACATACAGATTGGTGGCCATTTGGAGGACTCAATTCGTCCCATTCAAGCTGGATACTCCTCACCGCACGCCACGACTCAGGTCATGTGAAAACACCAGATACAGGGATGCGATGCAGTGGAACTGCTGAGACAGGGACGCAGAGCCACTCTTTCTGAATTTCTGTTGTTTTTTTTCACTCTTAGTCTCTCGAAAACTTGTCGAGACCCTGCGGCGCGTGTATGGTCAAGCGCTAGCAGCGCCTATTAAAGCTTAGAAAAATAAACGGCCCCATTGGCTCAGCCACCGGTTCTCGTACTCACAAGCTTTCTTTCGCGATAGTCCTACCTGGGAGGGGTTAGGATGCGAACGAAAACCAAACTTGTCATCAGAGTACAGAAAAATGAACACAATACCAAAGCCGTCTGGCGTATTGCGGGCAGTCGTCGTACATTTCAATCAAACCCTAAACAAAGCGCTGCTTGGTTTTTCGGTGTACTTCATACCGGCCGTCATCGGACTGATGTCAGTTGTTGCCTTGTTCGCTTGGGAAAACCAGTATGCGAGCACCGGCCCACTCGAACTGGGCATCCAGGTGGTCAAGGAATCAGATACCCACGCTGATCCAGCCAAAGCTTTGGAAAGCTTGCGGAGTAGCGAAATCAGGTCGTTTTATGACACCCGGCTTTCAAACGCCCCTGTGTGGTTTTCGTTTGTGACTCTGCAGCCGATTGCGCAATCACCCCAAACGATTGAGTTTCCCTCCCGCCACGCCTTGGATATCACTTGCTGGGATGCCAACAGTCTCAGATTGCTGGGGAGTGGCAACCGAGAAAAAACGACTGGCAAAATTTACGCGGTCAAGACCGGGTTTGCGTTAGAGACCAACCCCGCTGATGGCGCCAGTCGCGTGGTGTGCCGCACGAGTGCGATCGGTCCTGCCAGAATCACGGTAGCAGCCTGGGCTGCTGCTGACTTGATCACTTCAACCCAGGAGTTTCATCGTTACTCGGGCCTGCTGGATGGCGGAATCATTGTTCTGGCGATTTTTGTCCTGATCACCGCGATCATCAATCGAAGCACGCTGTACCTCTTATTCGCTGCGTGGCTTGTCGTGAACTTGAGGATGGGTGCGCTTTCAGCCGGTTGGGACACCCAGTGGTTGGGGCATGAGGTTCCCTACAACTGGTTGCTCCAAGGTCGTTTGGTCACCATCACACTCTTTTACGTGCTCACGCTGACGCTGTTTACAACCCTGTTCAAGGATGATTTGTTGCGCGTAGGCTATCGCTCATTGGTCATTGCTGCGCAGTGGACCTGCGTCCCGCTGCTGGTATTGGCCACATTTTTGCCCTTTGAATTGTTTCTGCCATTAATTTGGCCCGTCGCCGGCATCGGGATTGCCGCACTGACCTTCCTGCTTTTTCAAATTCTCAAAAAGACCCAATCTAAAGTAGCTGTTTGGTACGCAGCCTCCATTGGCATCGCGCTGTTCGCCAGCCTTTATGAGGTTTTGGCCGCTGCCTTGGGCGTGAAGGGTCTGATCGGTTCAGTCAACAGCGTTACTGCCGCCTTGGGTTCAAGTGTGCTGACCGCGCTGGCAATTTCGGAACAAATGCGCCAGGAGCACGATGAGCGACTTGAACTGCAAGACAAGCTTGAGCATACGTTTGAAGCAATGCCGATCGGGCTTTTCACCCTGGACATGAACGGTCGTTTCACTAGTGCAAACCCGGCACTTCTTGCCTCTCTGGGCCAAGATGCTCTGCAAGAAGGCCGCAACTTCCTGCAAGATTACTTTGCCAAGGGCGCTTGGGCCCGGATTTTTCAGATGGTGCACAGCCCAGAGCCTGAGGAATTGGAGATCAACGCCAAGCAAGAGTCGGACCCCGGTGAGACAAAGAGATTCCTCGTGAAAGCCACATTGGCGAATGGCAGGATCGAAGGCTCTCTGCAGGATGTCACCGAAAAATCCAGATCCATGGAAAAATTGAATTTTCTGGCCAATCACGACTATCTGACCAAAGTTCTGAATCGTCGAGGCATCGGGCACCAACTCAGCCAGGCCATTGAGGGGGTGAAAGAGGGCCAGCTGCTGTCACTGGGCTACCTGGACCTTGACCGCTTCAAGCTCATTAACGACCTGTACGGCCATGCTGCCGGGGATGACGTGTTGTGCCAGGTGTGTCAACGGGTGTCACACATGATCTCGGATAAGACCCGGTTTGGCCGGGTCGGTGGTGATGAGTTTGTGCTGGTGTGCCCCGACATGCCCATTGAACTGGCCACACGCTTGTGCCGCAGGGTCATTGACGGGATCAGTAAACTGCCCTACCGAGTGGGCGAGAAGGCCTTCTATCTCCGGGGCTCGATTGGGTTGGTGGAAGTCAGCCCAGGCATGCAGTTCAACGATGCCATGTCCGCCGCCGATCGCGCCTGCCGGCAGGCCAAGTCGGCCTCCACCACAGGTTTGGTGGTGTACGAACGAGGCGCTGCTGCGTTT
>CALRWE010000166.1:0-9953 GCA_943371745.1 Rhodoferax sp. OV413 | reverse complement strand
TTCAGCCATGCTGCTGGTAAAAGGTCCAATCACAGCCTCGACTTTGGCCGCAACCAACTCGTTGGCTGATTTGGCGGCCACTGTCTTGTCTTGTGCATCGTCACGCGACACCAGTTCGACCATGCGGCCATCCAGTCCACCGGCACGGTTGAATTGTTCGATGGCCAGAATGACGCCACTCTGCCCTGACTGCCCGTTGTCGGCGTTGCGGTCCGATAACCCGCCAATGAATCCAATATGGATCGGGCCTTGCGGCGCGCAGCCTGTCAATGTTGCCGAGATCAGGGCCGCTATCAGCCAGGGTGATGGGGACATAAAGGGCTCTTTCCAAGTTGTTGAGGTTGGTCATGATCATGGTCCATTTTTTGAGTCTGGATTTCACGAATTTTCAATATACTGCTGTGATGCCCTATCTTTACGCTTGCCCTCAGTCTGTTTGGCTGTAATGGCCGAGGACTCACATACGAACCCGGTGGCATTCGAGTCTGGCGCACCCCGTTCAAGGGGTCTATCGTTGTTCAGGCGCTGGCAATCCGCATGGAACGATTCCTTGCGCTTTCGTTTGATCGCACTGAGCCTGATGCCCTTGTTGATCGCCTTCCCGTTTGTCGTTGGCGCGATTGTGCTTGTGGGTGGCGGGACGGCCAACACCATGTTGCTCTCGAACCTGCAAAGCAATTTGGGGGGCGCCCGCAACTACCTTGATCAACTCAAGACAGACGTTGGTGGGCGGGTGGGTCAATTGGTCAAGTCGGAGCGTTTGATCCAGTTGGTACTGCACCCTGCGGACAACCAGGATCTCAACCAATTGCTGGCCACCGCGGCCAAGGGGAGCGGACTTGATTTTTTGATCGTCGCCGGCCCTGAGGGCACGGTTTTGGCCTCCAGTACAGGCGTCGCTCGCGGTAGTCGCCTGCCCGACTCCCATGTCATACGGCAGGCGCGGATCGGGGTGGCGAATGCCGGCTATGAGCGCATTGCTGCCCTGGATCTGGCGGCTTTTTCTCCTCTCTTTCCGGCTCAAGCCTACGTTGCCCACGTGCATCCACCTCAGGAGCGCCCCCCCCCGGCAGAAACAAATGGTCTGTTGATCAATGCCGCTGCGCATTTCCCGCTTTCAGTGAGTCAGACGGATGCCGTGCTGGTTGGCGGTATTTTGCTGAATAACAATTCTTCATTGATCGAGCACATGCGGGAGATCATCTTTCCCGTCGGCACCTTGCCGGGTAACGCGGAGGGGATGACCTCCATTCACACCGACGAGGTCAGCATTGCCATCAGTCGACAACGTCAGCAGGGGCAACGCACGGCGGGTACCCGCATCAGACCTGATATTGCTGCGGTGGTGATTGGTAACGGCCAGCCATGGCTGGGGAAAATCGAGTTTGCTGGCCTGTCCAACATGGAAGGTTATGAGCCCATCGTCGATGGTGAGGGTCAACGCATCGGCATGATCAGTGCCGGTTTTCCGGACGCCCCCTATCGCAGGGGGTTCCTGTGGCTTTTGACCATGATTGTCGGCTTGCTGGCGTTGACCATGCTGGTTTTGTCGATTGTATTTTTGCGCGCCGGACGCGAACTGACGCATCGCCTGGCAAGCATTGGCGCAACGATGTCCCGGGTAGGGGCCGGGGACCGGGATGCCCGGGCGGGTTTGCCGCTGCGAAACGACGAACTTGGTCGCCTGACCCGACACTTTGACGTGCTTCTTGACACCATTGCCAACCAGGATGCAATGCAACGCGCTGCTCAACAAATGATCGCCGATGAGGCCTTGCGGCGGCGCGCATTGTTTGAGCATGAGCGTGACGGGGTCGTGATTCTGAACGCCGATGGCAGTGTTTTCGAGTCCAATCCCAAGACGGCCGCGATGTTGGGTTACACCAGCGAGGAATTCAACCGATCACGCCTATCGGATTGGGACGCCCATTTCAGCGCAGCTGAACTCGCTAGCCTGATGCAGGAGATGGGTCCGCAAGGCAGCTTTTTTGAGACCGTGCATCGTCGCAAGGACGGAAGCACTTACCCTGCCGAAGTGTCTGCCAGTCGCGCCGAATGGGCGGGCAAGAGCTTTGTGTTGATCTTGCATCGCGATATTTCCCAACGCAAGGCGGCCGAGGCGGAACTCGAAAAATACCGCATCGACCTGGAAAAACTGGTGGATCTGCGTACCAAGGAATTGCACGACCGGTCCGAGCAGCTCGACACCATCTTCACCTTGAGTCCAGACGGCTTTGTGTCGTTTGACCAACAACACCGAGTGGCCTTTGTCAATCTCGCTTTCCAGCGCATGACGGGCATTGACGACCATGACATCATGGGTTTGGACGAGAAAGAGTTTTCGGCTCAGCTCGCCCGAAAATGCCTGGCCAGTGCGGGCTTTCCCGGCGTGACGCAGATGCGTGCTGTGAGAAAAAAAGTGCGCGAGGCCGGTGGTCGAGGCAACCCCGTTCGGCGTCAGTTGATCGAGTTGTCGGCGCCCGAGACCCGTGTGCTGGAAGTGAGCATCCGAATCGGTGAAGCACAAAGTGTGTCGCAAATTCTGTATTTTCATGACGTGACCCTGGAGACCGAGGTGGAGCGCATGAAGAGCGAGTTTTTGTCGACGGCGGCGCATGAGTTGCGCACGCCAATGGCCAGCATCTACGGATTTGCCGAATTGTTGATGACGCAAGAGTTTGACCCGCCAACCCAACAAGAGTTCTTGAGCACCATCTTCCTGCAATCCGAATTAATGGCCTCCATCATCAATGAGCTGCTGGATCTGGCTCGCATCGAGGCCAGGGGAGGCAAAGATTTTGTGATCAAGCGGTGCTCGGTCCACGACATTGTGGCCTTGGCCGTAGCCTCCTACAAGCTACCCTCAGCGCGATTGCCCCCCATCATGTTGGACTCAGGCGCATCCTTGTTCATCAATGCCGATCTCCAGAAGATGCAGCAGGCCTTGCTCAACATTTTGTCCAACGCCTACAAGTATTCGCCGAATGGGGGCGACGTCATGATTGACTGCCGGCTTGAGGAGCACAACGGTCTGGGTCGCGCAGTCGTCGAGATCAAGGATCATGGTCTGGGAATGACAGACAAACAACAGGGTCATGTCTTTGAGCGCTTCTACCGCGCCGACACCTCCGGAAAGATTCCGGGCACCGGACTGGGCTTGAGTATCGTCAAGGAAATTATTGAGCTTCATGGCGGCCAGGTCAGTGTTGCCAGCGAGTTTGGCGTGGGCACCACGGTGACCTTCTGGATTCCGCTAGCCTGACCCGCCTGGGTCAGCGGCTGGTCAGTGTTGGCTTCCGGGCGTCGCCCGCGCAATGATCGCCGCCACATCCACCCCCCGGGGCAGCGTGCCGTAGTTGTGCTGCCCCATTTGCCCCAGGCGGGAATGGCAGAACGCATCGCTGATGAAGGATGGGGCACTGCGCACCAACAGTGACGCCTGTAACGCCACGGCCAGGCGGTCCACCAGATCGCGGGCACGGTATTCGGCATCGCCCAAGTCCTTCAGGTCGGTCGCCAACGAGGCCACAAAACGGTCCAGTACCGCATGCGCGCCGCGGGCTTGCTGCACCTCGGCAAAGTAGGCTTCCACCACGGCGGGGGTTTTGGTCATGGCGCGCAGCACATCCAGGCATTGCACGTTGCCGCTGCCCTCCCAGATGGCGTTCACGGGCGCCTCGCGGTACAGGCGCGGCATCATGCTGTCCTCCATCACGCCACTGCCACCGATGCACTCCATGGCTTCATAGGCCAGATTGGGCGTGCGTTTGCAGATCCAGTACTTGCCCACGGCCGTGACCAGGCGCACCAGCAGGTCTTCCTGCGTGTCGGTCCGGTTGTCCATGGCTCTGGCCATGCGCATCGTCAAGGTCATGGCGGATTCACTCTCCAGCGCCAGGTCGGCCAGCACGTTTTGCATGAGCGGCTGCTGGTTGAGCACCTGGCCAAAGGCCGATCTATGCGCGCAGTGGTGCAGAGCCTGGGAGGTGGCCATGCGCATGCCGGCACTCGACCCGATCATGCAGTCAAAGCGGGTCATGCTGACCATCTCGATGATGTTGCGCACGCCCCGCCCCTCTTCGCCCACCAGCCAGGCGGTCGCGCCGCGCAGTTCGGTCTCGCTTGAGGCGTTGGAGGCATTGCCCATTTTCTTTTTGAGCCGCAGCACCTGCATCGGGTTCTTGCTGCCGTCCGGGCGCCAGCGCGGCATCAAAAAACACGACAGGCCGCCCGGCGCTTGAGCCAGTACCAGGAAGGCATCGCACATCGGGGCCGATACAAAATACTTGTGGCCCACCAGCTCGTAGGCCTGGCCCGGGCCGCCGCTGCCCACAGGAAAAGCGCGTGTGCTGTTGGCGCGCACGTCCGATCCGCCCTGTTTTTCGGTCATGGCCATGCCAATCGTCACGCCCTGCTTTTGCGCGTCGGGCACATTGCGCGGGTCATACCCGCGGGCCGTGATTTTGGGCTCCCAGAGGTGGGCCAGGTCGGGTTGCAGCCGCAGCGTGGGCACGGCTGCAAAGGTCATGGTGATGGGGCAACCGTGGCCGGCTTCCACCTGTGTGTGCAGGTAGGTCTTGGCGGCGCGCGCCACGTGGGCGCCGGCTCCTGGTGCGGTCCAGGGCGAGGCGTGCAGGCCATGCTCAATCGAGGTCTTCATCAGCTGGTGGTAGCTGGGGTGAAACTTGACCAGGTCAATGCGGTTGCCAAAACGGTCATGGGTGTCAAATTCCGGCTGGAACTTGTTGGCCAGGTGACCCAGCTCCAGGTACTCCGCCGAGCCGGTGAGGTGGCCAAACGTGGTGAGTTCGGGCTGGGCCCACTCCCCGCCTTCGCGCTGTACCGCCTCGCTCAATGCGGTGTCTGAGGTGTACATGTTGTAGTCACACAGCTCGTGTGAGAGGTTGCTGACCTCATGGGTCTCAGCGAGGTAAAGCGAGCTGGGTCCGGGGTGTGCAGCGGTGTTCATGGGCGAGCTCCAAAAATTCAACCATACAAGGGCTTTTTCGCCATTGCCGTGACGCCAGTCAAGCCGGGCGGTCTTACCATTCCACCAGGCTCAGGCCCAGGCTCAACACCGTGCGCCGGCGGTTGTAGTCAATCAGCGAGTCGCCGTAGCCAGTAAACAAACGGGTATGAAAACGCAGGCCACTCTTGCCCCCAGGCTGGCCGCCGTTGCCCAGCGTGCGGTACCAGTCAAAGCGCAACGAGCCATTGGCATCCGCGCGCAAGGCATGGCGCAGCGTGAGACCCAGCGTGTTGTTTTTGTCCACATTCCAGGAGCCGGCCAACTCCGCGCGGCCAATCAGGTCAACGATGTCGGGGTTGTCATCATTGGCGGGGTCTTCCTTCATGCGCTTCCAGAACTTGGCCTGGAGCGTGTAGTCAGTGCCCTTCTCAAACCCGGCCATCAGCACGGTGCGGTTCCAGCTGCGCGACAAGGGTTGAGATTGGCCGTTGGACTGGTGGACTGCGCTGATACCGGTGTAGCGCAACTGCCAGCCCAGGGGCAGCTGGGCCCGGCTGGGGTAGATGTAGGTGACTTCGGGCTCGTGGTCGGTGCTGCGAAACGGACGCGAGAGGCCGCCATTGAACAGTTGCCAGTACGACTGCTGGCTGTAGCCAAACCACAACGAATCCCGCAGCTGCTCTCGCCCACTGGTCAGGATGCCTTGGGCCATCTTGGTGCGCACCGAGAGTTGAATACGGGCCTCGTTGTCGCCGTAGACCTCGGTAGCGGTCCCAGTGGTGGTCGCGGTGTTGGCCCCGTTGGCGCCATTGGAGGTGATCCACGACAGGCTGATGGGCTGGTAGCCCCGCATGTTGAACGTGCCGCAGTCAGTGCCAGCCTCGAGCTCCCAGAAGCGGGACAACTCCGAGTACCGGTTGCTGGCGCAGTCGTACACCATGAGTGCGGGGGACGCCACGCCGGCTTCTGTGATCGGTACGCTGGTCGAGGTGCTAGTGAGAGCCACGTTGGCAAGTGCCAGGGGAGGCAGAGCCGGTGCGGATTGCAGTGTGGCCCAGTGGTCAAAGCAGCTCAGACGCGCCGTGGCGTCGTTGCCAAGCTTCTGACATTGTTGCCAGGCGGATTCAGTGCCGGTTGTCGCGGGAAAGCCTGCTTTGGCGGAATATGGTTCTTTTTGAGCTCTGGTTCCTGTATTTACTGATAGTAGTGCTATGAGAAGTGCAGTGGTTGATGGTTTCATAGCTTCGAGGGTACCCCCTATTCACACCGCCTTCTTTCTTCATTCCTTTTGGACATGGTCAGACCTTTGATTTTGATGGCTCGCCCCCCGCTCCGGCATTCTGACCGTCGGGCAGATATTGGGAATTTCGAACCAGAGCCCTGCCGGCAACATCAGTGCTGGCCGACCAGCATGGCAGTGCCGCCGCCATGGTGGCCCGGACGAAGTTCATCTCAACGCCATCGTCAAACTGGAGTTCGGAAAATACGCCGTGAATCCGAAGCCGGTGGAGATACCGACTCCCCGCGGCAGCTGAACGGACAACCGACAGTCCGGCTCAGCTCAACGGCCCAGGCCCTCAATGCCCGACCACAATTCGTGCAAATCCGGGAAGCGCCATTTGTCCGGATCTTCCCGGCCGGCGATACTGTCCACCGTGTCGGCCCGCGACAGGTCCAGCATGTTCGGCGTTATCCGCAGGCTGGATTTTGTCGAATAAAACAGCTTGATTCTGGGCTTCGTGAGTGACTCCCTCGCCTGCTCGGTGACGATGCCGATACGGCCAGACTTCATCAACACCAGCGACCCCACGGGGTAGATGCCCATGCTTTTCACAAAGGCCTGGAACACTGCTGGATCGAAATGGCCCTTGGACCACTCCGCCATCTTGCGCAAGGACTCCGCTGGATCCCAGCCTTTCTTGTAAGGCCGGTTGGACGTGATCGCATCGTACACGTCGCACACCGCACCCATCTTGGCCAGCTGGCTGATTTCGTCGCCCTTCAGGCCCTCGGGGTAGCCTGAGCCATCCATTTTTTCATGGTGGTGCAGGCAGACGTCGAGCGCCACCGGATCCATCCCCTCGCCATTGAGCAGCATGTCGTGCCCTTTCACCGGATGGCTTCGGATCACATCAAACTCGGAATCGGTCAGCTTGCCGGGTTTGTTCAGGATCAGGGGTGGCATCACCGCCTTACCCAGGTCATGCAGCAAGCCGGCCAAGCCGGCCGATCGTGTTTGTGCGGCATCCAGGCCGAGTTGCCGGGCCAGTGCCACCATCATGGCGCAGACCGCTACCGAGTGCATGTAGGTGTAGTCGTCCGCTGTCTTGATGCGGGCCATACTGATCAGGGCGGAGGGGTTGCGCGCCACCGACTCAGAAATGTCTTCAACCAGCTGCCGGGCGCCGCCGGTGTCGACTGCATTGCCCATGCGGGCTTCCTGGAACATGGCCACCACGGCCTGCTTGGACTGTTTGCAAATTTGCGCCGCGCGCGCCATTTCGCGCTCGATGGATACCGGCGCTGCAGCGCGATCAACAGGGACCTGCGGTTTCAGCGCGGCATCAATCTCGCGTTCGGCCTGCTTCGGCGAGACCGCCACCACGGTGGCCGGCACATCAAGGCCCTTGCTGCTGTCAATCCAGACCTCACGGATACTGCTGGTCCGTATCGTCTGCAAGTCCTTGGCGTTTGACAGCACAAATGAGGAACGGATAAAGGGATGCTCCATCCAGGAGCCGCAAAACTCCTTGACGTACATCCCTACCGTTAATTGATCGACGCTGATGCGTTTGAGCATGGCAACCCCTTCCTCGTTTCTTTTCAGACCAAACCTGCCGCACAGTATCGCACCACCTCCATCCCCCACAACGGCGGGCAATGGGTCGGGGCGATGATGCGCATGACACCGCCGCACAGCGGGCATGCCAGCGGCATTGCCCCACAGGTACAGGCGATCCGCCCAAGCACGGGTCGTGCGCCCATGCGACCAGCGTCAGAGCCGTCACCGTGGCGCTGTCAAAAATTTGAATTTAGTCGTCCCGTCGCCTGCGCTGCCGCCTTGCCCTCGGCCTTTTTGGCGAACTCGGCGCGCAGGGCCCTTAGTTTTTCGCGCGGGTCTTCTTTGACTGTGGCCTGGTCCAGCCCCATCTCGGCAATGAAACGGCTGGGCACCGCGGCCACCATTTCTCGGCCTTTTTTGCGCTTGCGTGTCCAGCTCACCGCCAAGCTGCGCTGAGCGCGTGTGATACCCACATACATGAGGCGGCGCTCCTCCTGCATGTGCGTCAGGGTGGCGTCAACAGCGGCCTCGTGCGCCTGCTCCGAGCCGCCCAGGCCGGCCGCACCCTCGCCGCTGTCGCGCAGCTTGAAAGGCAGCATGCCCTCGGTCACGCCCACCAGCATCACATGCGGCCACTCCAGGCCCTTGGAGGCGTGAAGGGTCGACAAAGTCACCACGTCCATGTCTTTCTCGCGTTCGCTGATGGTGGACAGGAGCGACACGGTTTGGGCTACTTCGAGCAGTGACTTGACTTCCTTGCTGGTCGACACCCCGGCAGCATCGTCGATCTGGCCGCCGCAGCGGGCCGACATCCAGTCGCAAAAATCCAGCACATTGGTCCAGCGGGCGCCTGCGACTTTCTCGCTGTCTTCGCCGTCGTACAGGTGTTTCTCGTAATCAATTTCCTTCAGCCACTCCATCAGGAAGGCCCGAGCGTCTTCCGCGCCCAGGGTGCGCCGGGCGCGAAACTCCAGGTCGTTCACATAGCGGCCAAACTCGTGCAGGCTGCCCACCGCCTTGGTGCTGAGCACGCTGGCCAGTGAGGATGAAAACAGCGCCTCAAACAGGCTCACCTTGTACTGGCTGGCAAACCCGCCTAGTTGCGCCAGGGTCTGGTGGCCAATGCCGCGCTTGGGTGTGGTTACGGCGCGCAAAAACGCCGGGTCGTCGTTGTTGTTGATCCACAGCCGGAACCAGCCGCACAGGTCCTTGATCTCGGCCCGGTCGAAAAAGCTCGTTCCGCCAGACACCTTGTACGGAATCTGCGCTTTGCGCAGCGCTTTCTCAAACGTCTTGGCCTGGTGGTTGGCCCGGTACAAAATGGCAAAGTGCCGAAACTCCTGGTACTGCGGCCCGCCATGGGGGAGGCCGCTGGCACGCAGGCTCTGGATGCGGGCCACGGTGCGCTCGGCCTCGTGTTCCTCGCTGTCGGCGTCCACCACCCGCACCGGCTCGCCTTCGCCCAGGTCACTCCACAGGTTCTTGGGAAACAGCTTGGGGTTGGGGCCAATCACGTTGTTGGCCGCCCTCAGAATGGCGCTAGTCGACCGGTAGTTTTGCTCCAGCTTGATGACCTTGAGCGCGGGGAAATCCACGGGCAGCTTGCGCAAGTTGTCCAGCGTGGCACCACGCCAGCCGTAAATGGACTGGTCATCATCACCCACCGCCGTGAAGCGGGCGCCACCAGGCTCGTTGCCGCCCACCAGCAGTTTCAGGACCTCGTATTGCGTGGCGTTGGTGTCCTGGTATTCATCCACCAGCACATGGCCCATCTGCTTTTGCCAGCGCTCGCGCACCGGCTCATGGTCGCGCAGCAATTGCAGGGGCAGGGTGATCAGGTCGTCAAAGTCCACGCTTTGGTAGGCGGTGAGGCGCTCCTCGTAGTGGCCCATCACGCGGGCAATGATGCGTTCGTTGTCATCTTTGGCCAGCAGTCCGGCCTGCTCGGCGTTCAACCCCTGGCCTTTCCAGCCGCTGATGACCCATTGCCATGAACGGGCCGTGGCCACGTCCACCGAGCCCCCGGCATCTTTAAGGATGCTGGTGATGTCGTCGGTGTCGAGAATCGAAAAATTCGGTTTCAGGCCCAGTACCTCGCCGTCCTGGCGCAGCATGCGCACGCCCAGGGCGTGAAAGGTGCAGATCACCACGTCTCTGGCGGGGCGGCCAATCAGGCCCTGCGCCCGCTCACGCATTTCAGCG
>CALRWE010000165.1:0-10189 GCA_943371745.1 Rhodoferax sp. OV413 | reverse complement strand
CGTCCAGGAAACCCGTGGCCAGCATCGCGTCAAAGCGCTGGGCAATGCGTTCGTGCAGCCAACTGCGTTGGGCGGGCTCCAGGGAGATCAGGCAGGCGGGTCGGGGCGACTTGTCCGGAAATTCTGATTCAAATTGCCCTCTGGCCAGCGTTTCATATGCGCCTGTAGCTATCTTTTTTATTGTATGAAAAGACGCCATGGTTTGTCCTGATGCCCGGTACACCTCCAGCGCCCGCTGCACGCGCTGTGCGTCTGCGGGGTTCAGGCGGGCCGCCGTGACCGGGTCCACCCGGGCCAGCATCGCATGCATGGCCGGCCAGCCCAGCTGGCGGGCTTCTTCTTCGATGCCGGCGCGAATGGCGGCATCCGCCTTCGGCATCTCGTCAATACCGTCCAGAAGAGCCTTGAAATAGAGCATGGTGCCGCCCACCAGCAGGGGCAACTTGCCGCGCGCCGTGATCTCCTGCATGAGCGCCTGCGCATCCGCCACAAAGCTGGCTGCACTGTAGGGAGCAAGCGGGTCTCGGATGTTGATCAGGTGGTGGGGCACTTCCGCCAACTCATGCGCCGTTGGCTTGGCCGTGCCAATGTCCATGCCCCGGTAGACCAGTGCCGAGTCCACGCTGATGATCTCCACCGCGTGCTCGCGCGCCAGGGCCAGGGCGGCAGCCGTCTTGCCCGCAGCCGTGGGGCCCGCCAGATAAATGGCCCTGGGGCTAGTGACCATCGTTGGCTCCCTGTTTTTGCACCAGTGTCCACGCCGTCAGGGCAATCAGGACGCTCCAGAACCAGATGCCAAACACCATCGGGTAGACCGTGTTGTCCAGGTAGGCACCGAGCCAGCCGCCCATGGCAAAGGCGGTCACCATCATGAAAAACCCGTTCAGGGCCGAGGCCGCGCCTGCCGCCTGCGGAAACGGCCCGACAGCGCCACTCTGGCTGCAGGGCTGGTGAATGCCATGCCCCAGCATGTACAGGCATTGCGGCAGCATGATCGCCCAGACGTTGTGCCACCCCGCCAGCGCCAGCCCGGCCATCAGCGTGCCGCCCGACAAGCTCAGTCCGCCGGCGCGGGCGACTGCGCGGCGCAGGCCCACGCGCGGCAGCCAGTAGCGGCATAAAAACGTGCCCAAAATATAGAACAGTGAGTTGGTGAACATCACCAGCCCGTAAAGCGTGGTGCTCAGCCCAAGCACCTGAATAAACACAAAGGACGAGGCGGCAAGCAAGGTGAACAAGCCACCATAAGACGCCGCCGACAACAACGAGAACGCCAGAAAAGTCGGGTGCTTCAAAATCGCCCTCCAGGTGCGCACCACCATGGCCGGTTGCAGCGCCGTCGGGTTCTTGCGCGCCAGCGTCTCCTTGAAACGCAGGGCCACCAGAGCCAGGCAAATGGCGCCAAAAATGGCCACCGCCAGCAAAGCGATGCGCCAGCTGAACCACCCTGACAGCGCCCCGCCCAGCGGCGCACTCAGGCAGGCCAGCACACCCAACCCGCTCAGGCCCTTGGACATCACCCGCGCACCCTCCAGGGGCGCGTAAAGGTCGCGCACGATGGCGCGGGCGCACATGACCCCTGCGCCCATGGCCACGCCCTGCACGGTACGCCACAAGATGAGCGTTTCCATGCTGCTGGAGAGTGTGCTGCCCAGCGAGGCCAGCACATAGGCGCTCATCCCCACCAGCAAAATCGGGCGGCGTCCAAAGCGGTCAGACAGGGGGCCCCACACCAGTTGAGACAGGCCAAAAGCCAGCAACAGCGCCGACAGCGTGAGTTGCGCCTGCGCGATGGGTGCGCCAAAACCCGCTGCCAAAGCGGGCAGGGCGGGCAGGTACAGGTCGGTGGTGATCGGCTGCAAGCCCAGCAGCAGCGACAGCATCAGGACGATCAGGCCGGGCTGCATCGCGGCGGGGAGTGTGAAAAAAACATGCGTCTGAGCGTATCAGATCAAGCCCCCCGCTCCACCCTGACGTGTTGCTGCCGCCATACCGCGCTGCACGGCTTTCGACTTCTCCACCCGTTCCTGGCTCACCTTGGCGCATCAGGCCGGGGTGAGCCGGAGCAGGGTCAATGAATCGCCAGCTTCTTGGCAGTCGAGGTGGCTTTCTTGGGCAGTTCCAGGGTCAGCACGCCGTCCTCGTACTTGGCCACAGCCTTGGCATCGTCCACATCCTGTGACAAGGTGAACGCTCGGGAGACCGATCCGTAGTAGCGTTCCTTGCGCAGGACTTTGCCACCGTCTTCCTTGAGTTCTTTTTCTTCCTTGGTTTCGGCGTCAATCTGCACCAGATTGCCGTCAATGCGGACATTGATGTCTTCCTTCTTGACGCCAGGCAAGTCCGCACGAACCTTGAACATGCCGTCCTTTTCCACCACGTCCACCCGGATGTCAAGCTCCTCCAGGTTACGTTCGGTGCGAAGGGGTGCCATGAATCGGCGAAACATCGACTCAAAGGGGTCGTTCAGTGTGGGTTCAAACAAGCGCATATTGGCCATGATGATTCCTTTAAGTTGAAGTGTTGTTAAAAGGCGCTGCAAGCCACTGGCACGGTCCAGGCCGACTGCAACGAATCAAGCTTATTCAGTGCCTCGCCCCGGGGATTGATAACTCGCAAATTCGGCTCAGTTAAGATCCGGTCCACTGAATGGGGAGCTCTGCAGCGGTTTACGTCAAGGCAGGTGCCCTGTAACATTTTAAAAATCAACATCTCTTGGATTGGGCTCTGCATGATGGCTTCTGACACAGATCGCTTTTGCTGAATCGCCAACATGGAGAAGCAGTTCACCGGCCAACTGTCCAGCATTCTGGAGAGCATCACCGACGGGTTCTTTTTGCTCAACGAACATTGGTGTTTTGCCTACATCAATCCGCAAGCCGAGGTGATGCTGCACCAGCCGCCAGGCAGTTTGATGGGAGCCAATGTCTGGCAGAAGTTTCCTGACGCAGTGGGCAGCGTTTTTCAGCAGGAATATGAGCGTGCCTTACATCAGGGCAAAAAAGTCAGCTTTGAGGCCTGGTACGAGCCCTTGAAAATGTGGCTTTCGGTTGACGCCTATCCCGCCAACCCGGGCCTGACCGTGTATTTTCGGGATGTGACCGAGCGATACATAGCGGCACAGCGCCTGCACCAAGAGCGCCAAATGCTCTCCGCCATCGTCAATTCGACCGCGGACGCCATCATCAGCACCGATATGCACGGGGTCATCCAGTTGTTCAGCCCGGCCGCCGAGCGTATTTTTCGCCGTTCCCAGGAGCGCATGTTGGGCCAGAACATGGCGATGCTGATGCCCGAGCGCTTTCGGGCGGCGCACCAGCAACACCTGCTCCGCTTTGCCCAGTCCAATGAAACGCAACGCATGATGGGGTTGGGCCTGGTCAAGGGCTTGCGATCAGATGGCCTTGAGCTGGATCTGGAGGTCACGATCTCCCAGCTCGTGGGGCAAAGCCCCAAAGTGCTGATTGCGAACATGCGCGATGTGACCCAGCGGGTGCGCGCCGATGCCGTGTTCGAGGAATCCCGCGCGCAGCTGTCAGAGCTCACCCGCAAGCTCATGACCCAGGAGAAGACCTTGGTCAAGGGACTGGCACAAGCCCTGCACGACCAGCTGGGACAGACCATGGCGGCGATCCGCATGGCGCATGAAACCATACTGACGCTGCAGGCCGATCCGGTACCCCCCGGCGTCCAGAAGCTGCAGACGCAACTGGGCGCACTCATCAGCCAGGCCATTCGCCAAGTCCGTCAGGTGCTGACCGATCTGCGCCCGCCTTTGCTTGATGAGCATGGACTGGCCGCCGCCCTGGACAACGAGTTGCGCAACCGGTCACTGAAGGTGCCGCAGATGGATATTTCAGTGCATGTGCAACCGCAAGTGGCCGCCATGCGTTGGCCCCCCGAGGTTGAATACGCCGCGTTCATGGTCGCTCGCGAGGCGGTGGAGAACGCCTTGCGACATTCAGGCGGCTCGTCCGTCGCGGTGCGGCTCTCGGGCAGTGCGCTGTCCTTGCTGCTGGAGGTGAGTGATGCGGGGACGGGGATGTCGCAGGACGCCGCTTCGCGGCTGGGCCACCTGGGTATTTTGGGCATGCAGGAGCGCGCGCATGCCATCGGGGCTGGTGTCACGGTCGAATCAGGTGCGACCGGTGGCACGCGTGTTTGTTTCACCTGGCAATCCACGCCCTTGTTATGACACGTCTTTACCTGGTGGATGATCACCAACTTATGCGCGAAGGCCTGCGTTCTTTGTTGGAGGCCAAGGGCCACACAGTGGTGGGTGAGTCAGCGGACCCCACCGAGGCGTTGGCGGACTTGCTGCGCCTGCGCCCCGAGGTGCTGCTGCTCGACCTCAACCTGTCTGGACGCTCCGGCTTCGAGTTGCTGGCCGAGCTGCAGCGTCGCCATCTTCCTACACGCTGTGTGATGCTGACCATGTCGGCCCAGCCGCACCAGGTCGCCGAGGCGATGCGGCTGGGCGCCAGTGGCTACGTGCTCAAGGGCTCAGCGGGAAGCGATCTCATGGCAGCCATTGATGCCGCCGCACGGGGCAAAAAACATCTGGGTGCCGAGGTGGCTGATCTGGCCTTGCAGGTTTTCATGCAGCCCGCCAACGACGACCCGCTGAGCGCCCTGTCCCCGCGAGAGCGACAAATCATCCTCATGGTGGTCAATGGCCGCTCCAGTTCCCAGATCGGGGCAGAGCTGCATTTGTCGCCCAAGACCGTGGCCACTTACCGCAGCCGCCTGATGGCCAAACTGAGAGTAAGCGACGTAGCCGGTCTGGTGCGACTCGCCGTGCGCTACGGCTTGATCGACGGAGATGATGACACCGGCACGCGGGGTCGTCGCGCTACCGACGCCATGGAATGACTGTCCATGCCTGCCCGCAGGACTTGTCCATAAGTCCCTACAGACGCAGGTAGCGGCCCGTTTTAAAGTTGATCTCAGGAAATGGCTTCGTCGCCCACCGGGCGCGGCCTCCGTCACGAGAGCAACACCATGATGAATGTCCAATCAGTCCCCAGTGCCGCCCGCTGGCAGCCTACGGCCCGTCAATCCGCGCTCAAGCTGGACACCGATGAGCGCTGGTCTGACTTCAAGGAGGTCTTGAGCCTGCTGCGGTTTGACGGGAAGGTGCATGAAATGAACGACACCACCCTGTTCCGGCGTCGGCGCCTGAAAGCCGGCCAATCTGCCCTGTGCATGGGGCAGGCGTTTGATGGCCTGTATGTGGTGCGCCTGGGGGCCCTCAAAACCGCCATGACCCACGTTGACGGTGCCGAGCACGTGCTGGCCTTCCCCATGAAAGGCGACCTGCTGGGCTTTGACGGCGTGTGCAAAAACAAGTACCTGAGCGAGGTCACTGCGCTGACAGACTGCGACTTGATCAAGATCCCGGCGGCTGACCTGTTCTCGCCCGGGCGGGGTTGCAACGACATTGAGCGCATGGCCTATTGGGCCATCAGCCGCGAGATCGTGCAGGAGCAAACGGCCTACGCACTGTCGCACTCCGCCAAATCAGAGGCGCGTGTGGCCCGGTTTCTGCGCATCCAGTCGGAACGATTCAATGCCATGGGCTACTCGCCCAACCGGTTCACCCTGCCCATGACCCGGCGAGACATTGGCAACCACCTCAATGTGACGCTGGAGACCGTGAGCCGTGCCTTCTCGGCGCTGGACCACCTGGGCATCATTGCCGTGGAGCGCCGTGAAATCAGGATTTTGTCTCTGGATGCGCTGCGTGACTTTGAGAGTTGAGGCCGATGTCATCACCCAAGGTGGTGGCGTTTCAGCGACGCAGCTCCCGGTTTGGCAACATTCTGATCCCCATCGATGGCTCGGCGCTGTCCATGGCGACCGCGTTCAAGGCGCTTGAATTTGCCCGGCGCATGGATGCCCGGGTCATCGTCTTTCACTCCATTCCCAGCTACCAGTACCCGATCTATCTGGGCGGTATTCCGTTTGAATACGCCAGCGAGGGGGACTATGACATTCAGTGCCGCGCCATCGCCCAACGCTATCTTGACCTGGTGAGCAACGCAGGCGCCGACCTCGGTGTGGCGGTGAGCACGCGGCTTGCGTTCAATCCGGACCCTGCGCAGGGCATTCTGGACGTGGCTGGCCAGGAAAATTGCAGCCTGATTTATCTTGCAGCCCATGGCCGGGGTGGTGTGTCTTCCTTGTTTTTGGGCAACGTAGCTCACAAGGTACTGACGCTGGCCCCAATGCCGGTGTTGCTGGACCGCCCCGCGCCCGAGGATGTTTCTCGCGCCCAGTCGCTGATGAACCAGCGTGACATTGAACCATAGGGTCACCTGGCGGGGTAATATCCGGCGCTTAAGTTTGCCAATGCAGACCAGGGGATTTTTGAATGGAAAACAACGGGATTTCGGCCGATTCGAGACTGTTCCCCATCGTGGGCATTGGCGCATCGGCCGGCGGCCTGATTGCACTGGAGCAATTTTTATCCCATGTGCCTGTCGATTGCGGCATGGCCTTTGTGGTGGTTCAGCACCTGGACCCGCACCGGGAGGGCATGCTGGTGGAGCTCTTGCGCCGGCGCACGCACATGCCGGTGGAAGAGGTCAGCGACCAGATGGCGCTGATGCCCAACCAGGTCTATGTGATTCCCCCGGGGCGGGACCTGGCGATTGAGCAGGGCGTGCTGCATTTGCAGGAGCCCCCGGAGCCGCGGGGTCTGCGCTTGCCGATTGACTCCTTTTTCAAGTCGCTGGCGGACGATCGCCAACAAAACAGCATTGGCGTGATTCTCTCGGGCATGGGGGCCGATGGCACGCTGGGCCTGCGCGCCATTCGGGAAGCGGCTGGCGCCTGCTTTGTGCAAACCCCGGCCACCGCCCAATTCGACAACATGCCGCGCAGCGCCATTGACGCTGGCGTAGCCGATGTGGTCGCTCCGGCCGAGGAGTTGCCAGCCAAGATTGCCGCCTATGTTGCCCGGATTCAACTCGGTGCCTACGCAGAAACCGAGGCCGAAGCGGAGCAGAAAGATGCCGGCCTGCTCGATAAGATCATTGGGCTGTTGCATGCCCAGACCGGACATGATTTCTCGCAATACAAAAAAAGCACCATCTCGCGGCGCGTTGAGCGCCGCATGGGGCTGCACCAACTTGCCCGGCTGTCTGACTATTTGCGCTATTTGCGTGAGAACCCGTCCGAGTCCGAGTTGCTCTTCAACGAGTTGCTGATCGGTGTGACCAGCTTCTTTCGCGACCCCGAGGTGTGGGACAAGCTCAAGACCGAGGTCATCCCCGCCTTGATCACGGACCACCCCGATGGCGCGGTGTTGCGTGCCTGGACGCCTGGATGCTCCACGGGCGAGGAGGCCTACTCTCTGGCCATGGTTTTCAAGGAGGCGCTGGAAGACGCCAACCCGACGCAGCGCTACTCGCTCCAGATATTTGCCTCTGACCTGGACAAAGCCGCCATTGCCACCGGGCGTGCCGGCTTGTACGCCCGCAGCATTGAGGCCGAGGTGTCGCCCAAGCGCCTGAGCCGGTTTTTTGTGGATGATCCGGGTGGCTTCCGGGTGTGCAACGAAATTCGGGAGATGGTGATTTTTGCCGAGCAAAACATCATTGTGGATCCCCCGTTCACCAAACTCCATTTGCTGAGCTGCCGCAACCTTCTGATCTACCTTGAGCCCGAGTTGCAGGACAAGCTGATTCAGCTCTTTCATTACAGCCTGGGCCTTGGTGGCTTTTTGGTGCTGGGCAGCGCAGAGTCGATTGGCTCGGCGTCTGCGTTGTTCACGCCCTTGTCAGGCAAGACCCGCATCTACCGCCGACTGGATGCGCCGGTGCGCGCGCTCCCGGTGGATTTTCCGGCCGCTTTTGTGCGCTCTGTTTCCCGGCCCGGTGGCGGCGTGCCGCTGGTGCGCAATGACTTGATGACCGGGCCAAACCTGCAGTTGCTGGTTGAAAAAGTATTGCTGGACCAGTACGCGCCGGCGGCTTTGCTGGTCACCCACGAGGGCGATGTGCTGTACTTCAGTGGCAAGACGGGCAAGTACCTGGAGCCCGCCACCGGCAAGCCCAACCTGAACCTCTTTGCCATGTCCCGCACCGGGCTGGACCAGGCCCTGAGCGAAGCCTTTCACCGGGCGATGCGAGAGCAAACGCTGATCCACCTGAGAAATATCAAGGTGACCCATGATGGCGGAGTGCAATATGTCCATGTGGTGGTGCAGCCGCTTGGCGAGCCTTCCGGGCTGCGCGGCATGGCTTTGGTGGTGTTTGAGGATGTAGCGGCTCCCCGCAAGCGCAAGCCGGTGGGTCCGGTGGATGAGCGCGCGGCCGACAGTGCTCGACTGGAGGCCATGGTGCAAGAGCTGCAGCAGTCCCGGGAGGAGGCCAAGTCAACCCGCGAAGAAATGCAAACCACCCAGGAGGAACTCAAATCCACCAACGAAGAGTTGCAATCCTCCAACGAGGAGCTGCAGTCCACCAATGAGGAACTGACCACCTCCAAGGAAGAGATGCAGTCCATGAACGAAGAGCTGCAAACAGTGAACCACGAGTTGCAAGCCAAGGTCACTGAGTTGTCACGGGCGAGCAACGACATGAAGAACCTGCTGGAGAGCACCGAAATTGCCATTCTGTTTCTGGACGAGTCGCTCAACGTGCGGCGTTTCACCGTGCCCACCACCCGCATCATCAATTTGATCGCATCTGACATGGGTCGCCCCATCACCGACATCGTCACCCAGCTCCAGTACCCCCACCTGGCCGAAGATGCGCGGGAGGTGATGCGCTCGCTGGTGTTCAAGGAGTGCGATGTGCCCACCACCGGAGAGCGGTGGTTCCGGGTGCGCATCATGCCTTACCGCACCCAGGAGAACCGGATTGACGGTTTGGTGATCACTTTTGTGGATATCACCGTCAGCAAAACGCTTGAAGCCGAATTGTTGGCGGCCCGGGCTCAGGTTGCGGTCCTGACCACGGCTGGTCATGCGAAGGGGGTTGTCGATGGGTTACCGTAAAAATCCGGCCAGCCTGGATGAATTAAGGGCGCTGGCCAAAAAGCGCTTTCTGAGTCGGCCGGGCCTCACCGACAACGATTTGACGCATCAGGATGCGCAGCACCTTTTTGAAGAGCTGGAGATCCACCAGATTGAGCTGGAGCTTCAAAACGAGCACCTCAACGCCACCCGGGCGCAACTGGAGTCCACACTCATCCAGAACAGTGAGTTGTATGACTTTGCGCCGGTCGGCATCCTGTCGCTGGATCTGGAGGGTGTCATCACCAAGCTGAACCTGGCGGGCGCCCGGTTGCTTGGCGGGGAGCGGGCCCGGTTGCTGGGCACCCCCTTCAAGTTGCACGTGCGCGATACCGATCGGCTGGTGTTTGACAGTGTCGTGGGGCGCTCGAGGGCCACCGGGGATGTGCAAGATGGCGAGTTGACGCTGTCTGCCAGAGGTTCACTGCCCATTTATGTGGAGATCCGGGTCGCCCAACTTCCCCAAAGCCAGGGCTTGCAGGTCATTCTGGTGGACATCACCCGACGCCGCCAGGTGGAGGAGAGCCTGCGTGTGAGCGAGGAGCGCTGGAAACTGGCGCTGGAGGCTGCCGGCGACGGCGTCTGGGACTGGAACCTGCAGACCGGCGAGGTTGTTTTCTCAAAACCCTTTGAAGCGCTTTTTGGTTTCAAGGAAGGTGAGTACGGGCACAGCATGGAAGACTGGAATACCCGGATTCATTCCGATGACAGGCTGCGTGTCATGGCCGATATCCAGGCTCACCTGACCAGCAAGACGTCCGTCTATTCCAACGAGCACCGGGGCCAGTGCAGAGACGGGAGCTGGAAGTGGGTGCTGTCCCGCGGCGCGGTGATCAGCCGCACGGACGAAGGCCGCGCCCTGCGCATGCTGGGCACCCATGTGGACATCACCAGCCGCAAGCGGACCGAAGAGGCCTTGCGGGAGTCCAGCCGGTTTCAGCAGGCGGTGTTTGATTCGATGGCGGCACACATCGTGGTGCTTGATCATGAGGGATTCATCCTGCAGGCCAACAGCGCGTGGCGCAACTACGCGCTGGAGAACTGCAAGAACCATGGGCATTCCGGTGAACTGGTTGGCGAGCGCTACCTTGATGTGCTGGCCTGCATCACGGATGACAACACCCAGACGGTGGCGGCTGCATCGGCCGGTCTGGCGTCGGTGTTGGC
>CALRWE010000164.1:0-10231 GCA_943371745.1 Rhodoferax sp. OV413 | reverse complement strand
ACGGCCTGTAGCCTGCGCGGCATCCACATGGAAAACGATGCCTTTCTCACGACACATCGCGCCAATCGCAGCGATGTCCTGGATCACACCGATTTCGTTGTTGACGAACATCACGCTCGCCAGAATAGTGTCCGGGCGAATGGCCGCCTTGAAGACCTCCAGGTCCAAGAGGCCATCGGCCTGCACATCCAGGTAAGTCACCTCAAAGCCCTGGCGCTCCAGCTCACGGCAGGTGTCCAGCACAGCCTTGTGCTCGGTCTTCACCGTGATCACATGCTTGCCTTTGGTTTTGTAGAAGCCGGCCGCCCCTTTGATCGCCAGGTTGTTCGACTCGGTGGCACCCGATGTCCATACGATTTCCCGGGGGTCAGCACCGATCAGGGCCGCGACCTGCTCACGCGCGTTTTCGACCGCGGCTTCGGCCTCCCAGCCCCAGGCGTGGCTGCGGGAAGCAGGGTTACCAAAATGCTGACGCAACCAGGGAATCATCGCATCCACCACCCGTTCGTCGCAGGGGTTGGTGGCGCTGTAGTCCATATAAATCGGGAAGTGTGGTGTGGTGTCCATGGCTGGCTCGCTGCTGGCTTATTGAAAATTCAAATCTTGGAAAACGCATTGCCCAAGGCAAACACCGAGTTCGGTATGTTCATCCTGATTGGCCGGGAAATCGGCATGGCAGAAATGGCCCGTTTCACACTTGGCTTGTCTTCCACCTGCAGACCCTTGGCCAACTGGTCATCCACCAGCTTTTGCAAGGTCACAGAGTCCAGGAACTCCACCATACGCACGTTCAGTGAAGCCCACAGGTCGTGGGTCATGCAGCGCTCGCCCTCACCCAGGCAATTCTCCTTACCGCCGCATTGGGTGGCATCAATCGGCTCATCCACTGAAGTAATGATGTCTGCCACGGTTATTTGCGCCGGGTTGCGCGCCAGGGTATACCCGCCTCCCGGACCCCGCGTGGACTCCACCAACTCATGCCGGCGCAGTTTGCCAAACAACTGCTCAAGGTAGGAAAGCGAAATTTGTTGACGCTGGCTGATGGCTGCCAGGGTCACGGGACCATTGTTTTGGCGTAAACCCAAGTCAATCATCGCTGTGACCGCGAACCGGCCTTTGGTGGTGAGACGCATTGCATACTCCTTAAGTCGTGCTTAGTTAACCGTTGGGATCCAGTATACCAAGAAGCCCATCAATTTGCTCAAGTACATAGACTGAGTGGTCACTTAATGAACTTCACCCACCAGAGTTGATCGACATCACGTTATCGCTGCCTGCCGCGCCAAAGGCCTGCTCTTTCAAAATACCCAGTTGATCACGCACCCGCGCCGCCTTCTCGAACTCCAGATTGCGCGCGTGCTCCATCATCAATTTCTCCAGGCGTTTGATTTCGCGCGAGATGTCTTTCTCGCTCATATCTTCCACTTGCGCCCGCTGCAGGGCATCGCGCTCCAGCTTTTCGGCCTCTTTACCGGCTTTTTCGCTGTAGACCCCATCAATCAGGTCCTTGACCTGCTTGATGATGGAGCGAGGTGTGATTTGGTGGGTCACGTTGTAGGCCACCTGCGTGGCGCGACGGCGCTCGGTCTCCCCCATGGCTTTTTTCATGGAATCGGTCACTTTGTCTGCGTACAAAATCGCCCGGCCGTGCAAATTGCGCGCCGCCCGGCCAATGGTCTGAATCAGCGACCGCTCCGAGCGCAAAAAACCTTCCTTGTCAGCGTCCAGAATCGCCACCAATGACACCTCGGGAATATCCAGCCCCTCTCGCAGCAAGTTGATACCCACCAACACATCAAATGTGCCCAGACGGAGGTCGCGCAAGATCTCCACCCGCTCCACGGTGTCCACGTCGCTGTGCAGATAACGCACTTTCACACCGTTGTCGCTCAAATAATCTGTGAGCTGCTCGGCCATGCGTTTGGTCAGCGTGGTGATCAGCACCCGCTCGTTTTTCTCGACCCGGATACGGATTTCCTGGAGTACATCGTCCACCTGATTGGTGGCCGGGCGCACCTCCACCTCGGGGTCCACCAGGCCTGTGGGGCGCACCAGTTGTTCCACCACCTGACCAGCATGGTCTTTTTCCCATTGCCCTGGCGTGGCCGAGACAAACACGGCCTGGCGCATCTTGGTCTCAAACTCCTCGAACTTGAGCGGCCGGTTGTCCAGCGCACTGGGCAGCCTGAATCCGTAGTCCACCAGTGTGGTCTTGCGTGACCGGTCACCGTTGTACATGCCGCCAAACTGGCCAATGAGCACGTGGCTCTCATCCAGAAACATCAAGGAATCCTTGGGCAGGTAATCCGTCAGCGTGGCTGGTGGTGCCCCGGCGGGTGCACCGCTCAGGTGGCGGCTGTAGTTTTCAATGCCCTTGCAATGCCCGACCTCACTGAGCATTTCCAGATCAAACCGGGTGCGTTGTTCCAGCCGCTGCGCCTCCACGAGCTTGCCCTGGCTCACAAACTCCTTTAACCGATCAGACAACTCCACCTTGATCGCCTCCACGGCCGACAACACCTGCTCACGCGGGGTCACGTAATGGCTGCTGGGGTACACCGTGAACCGGGGGATTTTTTGCCGGATGCGCCCGGTAAGCGGGTCAAACAGCTGCAACGACTCGATTTCATCGTCAAACAACTCCACCCGGATCGCCATCTCGCTGTGCTCAGCCGGAAAGATGTCGATGGTGTCGCCCCGCACCCGGAAGGCGCCGCGCGAAAAATCCACGTCATTGCGCTGGTACTGCATGCGCACCAGCTGCGCAATCATGTCACGCTGGCCCATCTTGTCGCCCGCGCGCAGCGTCATCACCATCTGGTGGTACGCCTCGGGCTGGCCGATACCGTAAATGGCCGAGACGGTGGCCACAATCACCACGTCGCGCCGCTCCAGCACGCTTTTGGTACAAGACAGGCGCATCTGCTCGATATGCTCATTGATGGCCGAGTCTTTTTCAATGAACAGGTCACGCTGGGGCACGTAGGCCTCCGGCTGGTAGTAGTCGTAATAACTGACGAAGTACTCCACCGCGTTTTTTGGGAAAAACTCGCGGAACTCGCTGTACAGCTGCGCCGCCAACGTTTTGTTGGGCGCAAACACAATGGCCGGGCGCCCCAGCCGGGCGATCACGTTGGCCATGGTGAAGGTTTTACCCGAACCCGTCACCCCCAGCAGCGTCTGAAAAACCTCTCCGTCCTGTATGCCCTCCACCAGCTTGTCGATGGCTGTTGGCTGGTCACCGGCCGGCGGGTACGGCTGGTACAACTCAAACGGCGAATCCGGGAAGCGCACGAACGTGCCGGTCCGAATCTCCTCGGTATCGTCAGTGGAAACAAGAGCAATCGGGGTAGGTGCAGACATGACTGGGCATTTAAAAACAGGGCAGCCGAGCATATTAACGGCTTGGGCCCCAACGCGCCGAAGGCCTTCAAGACCGGGGCCCGTGGCGATAATTCTGGTCAACAATTCACAAGCTGCAACACTCCCTCGCCAACAGGTTCAAGATGAAATCCACTTCACCCCCTTCATTTCGCTCTGTTTTTGATACAAAACTCCCCATCATCCAGGCTCCCATGGCGGGGGTGCAAGGCAGTGCGCTGGCGGTTGCCGTTTGCAATGCAGGCGGCCTGGGCTCATTGCCCTGCGCCATGCTCACCCTGGATGCCCTGCGCGCAGAGCTCCAAGCCATCAAGGCCCAGACCAAGCAGCCATTCAACGTCAATTTCTTCTGCCACACACCACCCGCCGCCGATGCAGCGACGGCCGCCGCCTGGCAAACTGCGCTGTCAACTTATTACGACGCGTGCGGTATCAACCCACACGATGTTGCAGCAGGGCCCGGGCGCGCACCGTTCAGCGGCGAGGCAGCCGATGTGCTGGACGAATTCAGGCCCGCCGTGGTGAGCTTTCACTTTGGCTTGCCCGAGCCCATGTTGTTGGCCCGCGTCAAGGCTTGGGGAACCAAAATCCTGGCTTCGGCCACCACGGTGGACGAAGCCCTCTGGCTCGAAGCCCACGGCGCGGACGCCGTCATCGCGCAGGGGCTCGAAGCCGGCGGGCACCGCAGCATGTTTCTCACGAAAGAACTCACCACCCAGGTGGGCACCTTTGCCCTGCTGCCGCAAATCGTGCAGGCAGTCCGCATTCCGGTGATTGCAGCAGGCGGCATTGCCGATGCCCAAGGGGTGGCGGCCGCCTTGGCTCTGGGAGCAGCGGCGGTGCAGGTCGGCACGGCCTACCTGCTGTGCCCCGAATGCAGCACCAGCGCGTTACACCGCGCAGCGCTCAAAAGCCAGGCTGCACGCCACACGGCGCTGACCAACCTCTTTACCGGCGCCCCGGCGCGCGGCATTGTGAACCGACTCATGCGCGAGTTGGGGCCCATGGGGACAGCGGTGCCCGCATTTCCTCTGGCGACGGCCGCCATTGTGCCTTTGCGCATGCAAGCCGAAAGCCGCGGCAGCGATGATTTCACGCCGCTCTGGTGTGGTCAAAATGCCAGCGCCTGCCAGGAAATACCGGCCAGCGAACTTACCCGAAAATTGGCATCCAGGACTTAAAAGAGCCGCAAACCTCAGTGCCAGCAACGGTCCGGCACGTAAAATATCGACCAACTCACTTCAACAGGACCCCCACATGTCTCTCTTTTCCGCCGTCGAAATGGCCCCTCGTGACCCCATCCTGGGTCTCAACGAACAGTTCAACGCCGACCCCAACCCCGCCAAGGTGAACTTGGGCGTGGGCGTGTATTTCGACGACAACGGCAAGTTGCCCTTGTTGGACTGCGTGCGCACCGCCGAGCAAGCCATGATGGAAAAACCCACGGCCCGCGGTTACCTGCCCATTGATGGCATTGCCGCCTATGACACGGCGGTCAAAGGCCTGGTGTTTGGTGCCTACAGCGAGCCCGTCAAAAGCGGCCGCGTGGCCACGGTCCAGGGCATTGGCGGCACCGGCGGCCTGAAGATTGGCGCCGACTTTCTCAAAAAGCTCAACCCCAACGCCAAAGTCCTGATCTCCGACCCCAGCTGGGAAAACCACCGCGCGCTATTCACCAGCGCCGGTTTCCCAGTTGAAAACTACCGCTACTACGATGCAGCCAAGCGCGGTGTGGACTTCGACGGCATGCTGGCTGACCTGGCTGCTGCGGCCCCCGGCACCATCATCCTGCTGCACGCCTGCTGCCATAACCCCACCGGTTACGACATCACCGCTGCCCAGTGGGACCAGGTGATCACCACCGTCAAGAGCCACAAACTCGTGCCGTTTCTGGACATGGCGTACCAGGGCTTTGGCCACGGCATTGCGGAGGACGGCGCGGTCATCGGCAAATTCGCTGCCGCCGGGCTGGATTTTTTCGTCTCCACCTCGTTCAGCAAGAGCTTCAGCCTTTACGGCGAGCGTGTCGGTGCCTTGTCGGTGCTCTGCGAAAACAAGGAAGAAGCTGACCGCGTCCTGAGCCAACTCAAGATCGTCATTCGCACCAACTACTCCAACCCGCCCATTCATGGCGGTGCTGTGGTCGCCGCGGTGCTGAACAGCCCCGAGCTGCGCGCCGTTTGGGAGCAAGAGCTCGCCGGCATGCGCGTGCGCATCAAGGCAATGCGCCAAAAGCTGGTGGACGGTCTGAAGGCCGCAGGTGTCCAACAAGACATGAGCTTCATCACCAGCCAGATCGGCATGTTCAGCTACTCGGGCCTGAGCAAAGACCAGATGGTGCGCTTGCGCACCGAGTTTGGCGTGTATGGCACCGACACGGGTCGGATGTGCGTGGCCGCTCTGAACAGCAAGAACATTGACTACGTTTGCGCCTCGATTGCCAAGGTGGTTTGATCATGAACACGGGCAGTCAAGTGCTTGTGCAGGCACTTGGCTGCTCTTATTTTTACTTCATAAAACCATATGAAATGCCGAATAGAGCCTGAATAGAACTTAAATTGACAGCACAATCCCTCCTGTTGCAGTAGTCCACAGCGCCCCGGCGTCACGGGCCCTTGAAGGTGAAAAAACTCAGTGGCGCCAAGGCGACAACCCGAGCCTATTGGTGTAAATACCCCCACGCAAACTACGCCAGAACTGTTATATTGCACTGCAACATTTCCAGAAAGTGAATTCACCATGCTGTACAAACTCTACGAAGCCCAACGTTCCTTGATGGAACCCTTCACTGACCTGGCGCAATCAGCAGCCAAGGCTTACAGCAACCCCCAGTCACTTCTGGGGAAAAACCCATTCGCGCAGCGCATCTCGGCCGGCTATGACCTGATGCACCGCTTGGGCAAAGATTACGAAAAACCGGAATTCGGTCTGCGCACTATTGATGTGGACGGCGTGGACATCGCCATCCATGAGCGCATCGAACTCGACAAACCCTTTTGTGAACTGCGTCGTTTCAAGCGCTTCACCGACGACCCTGCGACCCTCTCCAAACTCAAAGGCCAGCCAGCGGTCCTGATTGTGGCCCCCTTGTCGGGCCATTACGCCACCCTGCTGCGCGACACCGTCAAGACCATGTTGAAAGACCACAAGGTCTACATCACCGACTGGAAAAACGCGCGCTTGGTCCCGGTTGAAGACGGTGAGTTTCACCTGGACGATTACGTCAACTACGTGCAGGAGTTCATTCGCCACCTGCAGGGCATTTACGGCAACTGCCATGTCATGAGCGTTTGCCAGCCCACTGTGCCCGTACTGGCTGCGGTGTCGCTCATGGCTAGCCGTGGCGAAACCACGCCCCTGACCATGACCATGATGGGCGGCCCGATTGATGCTCGCCTGTCGCCCACGGCAGTCAACAACCTGGCCATGACCAAGCCCTACGAGTGGTTTGAAAACAACGTCATTTATCGCGTGCCCAGCAACTTCCCCGGCGTTGGCCGCCGCGTGTACCCCGGTTTCCTGCAGCACTCCGGCTTTGTGGCGATGAACCCGCGCAACCACGCCAACAGCCACTACGACTACTTCAAAGACCTGATCAAAGGCGACGACGCCAGCACCGAGGCGCACCGCAAGTTCTACGACGAGTACAACGCCGTGCTGGACATGGATGCAGACTATTACCTGGAAACCATCCGGGTGGTATTCCAGGACTTCAGTCTGGTCAAAGGCACTTGGGACATCAAGGGTGTGGACGGCAAGATTGAACGCGTGCGCCCCCAGGACATCACCAGCACTGCGTTGTTCTCGGTTGAAGGCGAGCTCGATGACATCTCGGGTTCAGGCCAAACCGAAGCCGTGCACAGCATTTGCAGCGGCGTCGTGGGCAGCGAGCAAAAGCACCTGGAAGTCCCGGGTGCAGGTCACTACGGTATCTTCAGCGGTCGCCGCTGGCGCGAAGTGGTGTATCCGGAAGTCAAGTCCTTCATCCTGCGGCACCAACCCGTGGAAGCGCAAGAAACACCGGTTTCAGAGCCAAAACAGGCTCCAGCCAGCGAATCTATTGCCTCTGGTACTACAAATAATGTAGTGAAGAAGGCCAGTCGCAACAAGTAATGGGCGCGTTGGCTGCCCAAATTCTGGCGGCTTTGCCCCAAACCCAGTGCACGCGCTGCGGTTATCCCGACTGCGCGGCCTACGCCCTGGCCATTGAACAAGGCGCGGCGGGCATCAACCAATGCCCGCCGGGTGGCGAACAGGGTATACAACGCCTGGCCGAAATCACGAGGCAAGCCTGGGTTACGCTGAACCCGGCACATGGCCAGGAAGGTCCCCGCACTGTGGCCTTCATTGACGAGGACTGGTGCATCGGGTGCACCCTGTGCATCAAAGTCTGCCCCACTGACGCCATCCTGGGCAGCAATAAGCTCATGCACACCATCATCGAGGCCTATTGCACAGGTTGTGAGCTGTGCCTGCCAGTCTGCCCGGTGGACTGCATCCTGCTTGAAAACGTCACCGGCCAGGCTACTGGCTGGGAGGCCTGGTCGGCGCCGCAAGCCAACCTGGCCCGGCAACGCTATGAATCAGGCAGTGCCCGGCGCCTGCGGGAAGCCCGCGAGAATGATGGCCGGCTGGAGCAAAAAGCAAGGCTGAAACTCTCTGACCTGGCAGAGCATTCACAGCACACCGATCCCGGGGTGCTGGACAAGAAAAGGGCGATTATTGAAGCCGCCCTGGAGCGCGCCCGCGCCAAGCGGGACGTCGCGGCCTCTTGATCACGGCTGCTGAGACAGCGCTTTCACCACCTCGGGCGGTGCCTGCACCAGTTCAATCAGCACACCCTCGCCCGCAATGGGGAACTCGTCATTCGCCTTGGGGTGCAAAAAGCAGATGTCATAGCCGGCCGCGCCCTTGCGAATGCCACCCGGCGCAAAGCGCACGCCCTTGGCGGTGAGCCACTGCACGGCCTGCGGCAGGTCGTCAATCCACAAACCTACATGGTTGAGCGGCGTGGTGTGCACGGCCGGCTTTTTGTCCAGGTCCAGCGGCTGCATCAGGTCCACCTCGACCTTGAAGGGGCCGCTGCCCATGCTGCAGATGTCCTCATCCACGTTCTCACGCTCGCTCCTGAAGGTGCCAGTCACCTCCAGGCCCAGCATCTCCACCCACAATTTCTGCAAACGGGTCTTGTCGGTGCCGCCAATGGCGATTTGCTGGATGCCCAGCACTTTGAAGGGGCGCGTCATTTAGACAAACTCCACAATTGGCTGGTCCACGGTCAGGCTCTCGCCTTTATTAGCCAACAACTTGCCAACCACGCCATCGGCGGCGGCAAACAGCACGTTTTCCATTTTCATGGCCTCGATCACCGCCACACGCTCACCGGCCTGCACTTTCTGGCCCGGCTGCACCGACACCTCCACCAGCAAGCCCGGCATGGGCGACAGCACATAGCGGCTCATGTCTGGCGGCGCCTTGTACGGCATCAACTTGTGCAATGCTGCGGCGCGGGGTGAGAGCACCATGGCGTCAATTTGTGTGCCGTTATGGGCCACCCGAATCGCCAGCGGATTCTTGAACCCCGCATTGCCACGCTCCACCTGCGCGGTGAAGGGTTCGCCGTTGCAGGTACCCACCAGACGCACATCGCCCACGCGGTAAGTAGTGCAGAGCTTGTAGCTTTTGCCGCCCACGGTCATGTGGCTGAAACCCGTCTTGCCGTCAAAATCCGCAATGTGGACCGAGGTGTGGGTGCTTGCGCCCTTCTGCCCCAAGGTGACCACCACAAAATTCTCACCCACCTCGACCTCATGACCTTCCATCTGGCCGCTGATGGCGGTCGCACGGTCCAGAAACTTGCGGTTCACAAAGGCCGCCAGTGCCACCAACAGCTCGGGGTCCGCGTGCGGCACGTCTTCAGCCCGAAAGCCCTGTGAATAATTCTCGGCAATAAAGCCGGTGTTGAAGTCACCCGCCACAAAACGCGGGTGCGCCAGCAAAGCCGCCTGGAATGGAATGTTGCTGCTCACGCCCCGAATCACAAAACCATTCAAGGCCTCGCGCATCTTGGCAATGGCTTCCAGCCGGTCTTTGCCGTGCACGATCAGCTTGGCGATCATCGAGTCATAAAACATCGGAATCTCGCCGCCGTCCTGCACCCCCGTGTCCACGCGCACCCCTTGCCACTGGCTGGTGTCGGCCGCAAACATCGTCTCTTCGGGCGGTTGAAAGCGCACCAGACGGCCAGTGGACGGCAAAAAGTTGCGAAATGGGTCTTCGGCGTTGATGCGGCACTCAATCGCCCAGCCTTCACGCTTGACCTCGGCCTGCGTCAAGGGCAGCTTTTCGCCAGCAGCCACGCGAATCATCAGCTCCACCAGGTCCAGCCCGGTGATGCACTCGGTCACCGGGTGCTCCACCTGCAGGCGCGTGTTCATCTCCAGAAAGTAAAAACTCTGGTCCTTGCCCACCACAAACTCCACAGTGCCCGCACTTTGATAGTTCACGGCCTTGGCCAGTTGCACCGCCTGCTCGCCCATCGCCTTGCGGGTGGCCTCAGAGATGAAGGGCGACGGCGCCTCTTCAATCACCTTCTGGTGGCGGCGCTGAATCGAGCATTCACGCTCATTCAAATACAGCACGTTGCCAAAGCTGTCGCCAATCAGCTGGATCTCGATGTGGCGCGGCTCCTCCACAAACTTCTCGATGAACACGCGGTCGTCGCCAAAGCTGTTGCGCGCTTCATTGCGGCAGCTGGTAAAGCCTTCAAAGGCTTCCTTGTCGTTGAAGGCCACGCGCAAACCCTTGCCACCGCCGCCAGCGCTGGCCTTGATCATCACCGGATAGCCGA
>CALRWE010000163.1:0-10289 GCA_943371745.1 Rhodoferax sp. OV413 | reverse complement strand
TGTGCGCCAGCACCGGGGCACCCATCAGCAGCAGCACACTCAGTAAAAGGCGGCGCCACATCATTTTTTGCTCCCGGTGCTGACCGATTCGGAGGCCTGCGCCAGACGGCGGGTACGAGCGTCTTCAAAGCCGCTGCGGCCCAGCCAGTCGCGCACCACTTGGGCGCTGGCACTACTCCCGGCAGCGATGGCAGCTTCCAGCAGCACCCGGGCGTCCCGTGGCTCGCGCTGCACGGCGTAGTTTTCTTGTGCCAGGCGCAGGGCGGTGGACGGATCCCGGCGCAAGCGCAACTCGAACCGGGCCTCCTCGGCGCGGTGGGTGGTGTCACCCCGGGCCCGGGCGGCCGCAAACCGGTCCACCAACATTTTTTGGTGCCGGGCGGCTTCGGGGAGCTTGAGCTGCGCCCCGGCCTCGGCCAGCCTCAGTAGCAGGCTGTCGGCCGACTCCCACTTGGCCAGCAGCCGGACCACCTCGGCAGGCTGCCCGGCATCGAGCAAAAAATCAGTCCAGGCCGCCAGTAAATACACATCGTCGCGACCCAGACTCAGGGCCTCACGGTAATGCGCTTGCGCCTGTGCGTCCTGCCCGCGCCAGGCAGCGACCTCACCGAGTCGGGTCAAAAGCCACAGGCGGTTGTCGGGGTCGGTGGTCAGACGCAAGGTCCGCTGCAGGGTGGTGTAGCTCGCCACCAGTTGGCCGCTGTAGGCCTGCAACAAGCCAAGGCAGGCCCCCGCCAGCGTCTCGCGGCCCAATTGCTGCAGAGCAGTGCACTCTTTTTGGGCAGCGCCGTAGTCGGCCTGCACCAGGTAAATGGCACCGCGCCACGCACGGGCCGTGGCGTAGTCGGGGGCCAGCGCGAGGGCCGCTTCAAAGTCTTTCAAGGCGCCCGCGAAATCATGCCGGTACTGGCGCAGCACGCCACGCAAGGTCAGCAGGGGCGCTGGCAAGGGGTTGGTAAAACGGGCCACCACGGCCTCGGCATACCCCACGTACCGGGGGTCACCCTGAGCCAGGGCCATGTCAAAGTAGCGCTGGGCCAACTCGGTGGCCACAGCGGTGTCGTTAGGTCCCTTGGCCAGCGCGGCACGCAAGGCCGCCAGCTCGCGCGAGGTGCTGTCACCGGCCCGTGTGGGCAGCTTCTCCAGTACCTCGGTGTCTGAGGTGGGCGTGCGCGGTGCGGCGTGGGCACCCTGGGCCAGCAGCAGGGCACTGACAATGGCAGGGAAAACCCTGGTCCAGAATAAACGTGTCAACCAATCAATGGGCATGGGTGTTGTATGCTGCGCTGCCGACCATCTTGTTGGCAGTTAGTGAATGAACCATCGGAGTTTACCCATGAGCAAGTTACTGTCAGTTTTGATCGCCGCGACCTTTGCCACCGTTTCTTTCAGCTCGATCGCCGGCTCGCACGGCGGCGCCATGAAAGATGACAAGAAGATGGAAGAATGCAAAAAAATGGACCCTGCCAAGGCCGATGACAAGATGAAGGCCGAGTGCAAAAAGATGATGGAAAAGAAGTAATTCCGGTTACTTGATCCTCCTGAAGCGGGCCCAACGGCCCGCTTTTTTGCTTTCTGGCACGGCTTGTGCTCCGTCCTGTTCATTGACTTGAACCAAGGGACCCCATGCACTCAAATAGATCACCGGGCTGGATGTGTCACAGCAGCATGGAACTTTGGGCACTTGAAAGGAGGACAAGATGCGGGAAAGTGAAAAACTGGCCATAGCAGCGCATTTGCATGTGCTGCTGCGTCGCAAATCCGGCCGCGTGACCGACACCGAATGGATGGCAACCAATGCTGAATATGCCGCCGAGGTGGTGCGCTTTGCCCATGCCAAAGCCCATGAAGACGGCCATGCCGATCTGGCCGAATGGGCCGACAAATTGGCTGCCGCCATGCAAGGCTTGCCGATTGAGGACGCCAAACGTCTGGGCCAGCGCGCCGCCAAACCGGGGACTCAGCCGGGCTTGCTGTCCAGCGGTCTGAGCCGCTACATCCGGGGGTTGCGCTGATCGGGGTCAGTCGGGCCAGGCGACCAACGTGCTCATGGGCAGCCGGTACAGTTCACCCAGGAGACGTGCCAAACTCAGCCCGGCAGCATCCACCACCTTCTGCCCTGTGTCGGCCGTGGCAGCGGCGGCGTTGCCTACGGCACCCGTCGGGTTGTAGTCCTGCATTTGCCAGCCGAGCTTGGCACTTCTGCCGTTGCCCAGAATGGCAAACTGCTGCGCCCGATCTTGCGCGGTGGAACGAAAGTTTTTCGCCTTACCCATGTCCACGCGCTCCGGGTTGAGGGCCAGCATCATGGCCGTCTCGATCTCTCCGGCATGAATGCCGAACCGGTGCTCAGTGGCGTCAAACAAGGCATTGAGGTCTTGCCCCTGCGCATCCAGCAGCGGCAGGTTGAACCAGCTCACACTAAAAACCAGCATGTCAAGCCGGGCGCGCAGGTCTCGGGCCACGATGTCCATCACGCTCACTTGCCCGCCATGGGCATTGAACAACACCAGCTTCTTGATGCCGGCAGCCGCCACCGACTCCCCGATGTCGGTCCACAAACGCATAACGGTCTCGGCCTTCAGGGTCAGGGTTCCAGGAAAACGCGCATGCTCCGGACTCAGGCCCACAGACTGGGTCGGCAGAACAAGCACACTGAGTTCTGAAGCCAGATGCGGCAAGGCAGCGGCCACCACACCGTCCACCAGGACGGTATCCACACTCAGCGGCAGGTGCGGACCGTGTTGCTCGGTGGCCGCGACCGGCAGCACGGCAATGGTGCGGGCGGACTCACCGGTTTCAATGAGCCGTGCGAAGTCCTGGGTGCCGAGGTCAGCCCAAAATCGGGAAGGATTGGTCATGCAGCGATCCTAACGCCAGGGTCTGGCATACGTTACGCCTTCTTCAAAAAGCAGGCTTTGAGCATGAAGCTGCCAGCGTCCATCTTGCAGTCCACCTGATGGTCTCCATCCACCAGGCGGATGCTTTTGACCTTGGTGCCTTTTTTGAGGACCGTCGACGAGCCTTTGACTTTCAGGTCCTTGATCAAAATGACCGCATCGCCATCGGCCAGCGGGTTGCCGTTGGCATCCTGGATGACACTGTCGGCCTCATCACCGGTGTCGACCGGTATCTGGGCAGGCCACTCGTGGGTGCAATCGGGGCAGACAAAGTTGTCGCCATCAAGGTAGGTATTTTCAAGGGTGCAAACGGGGCAGGCAGGAGGGTTGTTCATGGCGTCTATTTTCACCCATGCGCGGGGCCCGACCTTGTCGACGGTTGGCGCATTGAAAGCCGACTGAGTGCTCTTATTTTTAGCAATGAAAACCAATAAAAAAGACGGATACAGGCCTGATTAACCCAACGCAGGCGTTTTTTGGGCTTTCCATTGGGCCAGCCAGTCATCGGCCGGAACAGGGCGCCCGTACAGATAACCCTGCAGCACCACATCGCTGCGCGAGGTAAGGAATTCGGCCTGAGCCAGGGTCTCCACCCCTTCCGCCACCACCTTCAAATGCATGATTTTGGCCACCGACAGAATGGTTTCCACCAGCGCCCCATCATCGGGGTTGTCGGGCGCGTCCTGCACAAAGGTCTTGTCGATCTTGAGTTCGCTGATCGGCAGGCGTTTCAGGTAAGACAGGGACGAATAACCCGTCCCAAAATCATCCAGCGCAAAGTGCACGCCCAGCTGGCTCAGGACATCCATCTTGGCGATCACCTCATGCACATCCTCCATCGCGATGCTCTCCGTGATTTCCAGCGTCAGCCGCGAAGGCTCGGCGCCAGTATTCTTGAGCAGCGCCTTTAACCACGGCACGAAACCAGTCTGCCTGAAGTGCCGTGTGCTGAGGTTGACACTGGTGTTCAGCGGCAAGGCCTGGGCCTCCAGATCAGCCATCAGCGTCAGTACCTGCGTAAAGACCCATTCCTCCAGCGTCACGATCAGGTCCGTCTCCTCTGCCATGGCGATAAAGGCACCCGGCGCCAACAAGCCTCGCACCGGGTGCTGCCAACGCACCAGCGCCTCGGCCCCCACGGTCTCGCCACGCGCGTTCACCTGCGACTGCAGGTGAACCCGCAATTCTCCCCGCTCGATGCCCTCGCGCAACTCGTGTTCCAGCGCAAAGCTCTGGCGTGCTGCCGCCCCCATGGCGGAGTCAAAAAATGACAGGGTATTGCCCCCTCTTTCTTTGGCGCGATGCAAGGCCGTTTGGGCCCGATCGAGTACCGCCGCCGCAGTTTCGTCACTCTGGAGTCCGAATGAAGTCACCCCAAAGCTCAAGGTAATGGGCAACAGCCGCCCCGCCACCAAAAAGCCGCGACCCACGCGGGACCGCAGCGACTCGCTCAAACTGAGTGCCGCATGGTTGAGGGCTGTGGCGTCCACCTGGCTGGCTGAGAGAAGCAAGCCAAACTCATCGCCGCCCAGGCGAGCTACCAGGTCAACGGCAGGCGGCAGGTCGAGCAAGGCGCGCGCGAGTTGCTGCAGCAACTCATCGCCCGCGGCATTGCCTTGGGCATCGTTGATGAATTTGAACCGGTCAATATTGAGCACCACCAGGGCCATCGGCTTGCCGGTGCGGGCGCATTCATCGATCGCGCTGCCGATTTCGCGCTGCATGAGCGAACGGTTGGCCAGCCCTGTCAGCCCATCAAAATTAACCAGACTGTGCAGTTTGACTTGCGCCGTCTTGATGTCGGACACGTCTTGCATCAGCATCAGATACTGGGTGATTTCCCCCACAAAGTTGCGCACGGGGCTGATGCGAACGCGCGCAGGGAATTCCTGCAAATTCTTGCGTCGGTTGATGAACTCACCCTCCCAAGCCAAGCCGGCAAACAGACTCAACTTCAGGGCGGCATAGTCCTGCGCTGGTGTCTTGCCCGAGGACAGCACGCGAGGCGTTGCCCCCAACACCTCGTCAGCACTGAAACCAGTGACCTTGCAGAACGCGGCGTTGACGTACTCGATGCGCGATTCGGCGTCGGTGATCAGGACGCTTTCCGGGCTCTGGTCCAGCGCCTGTATCAGCTTGGCGTACTCCTGCTGGGCCTTGACCTCCGCAGAGCAATCGGTCAGGTAGCTGCTTCTTTCCATGGGACCGGCATTCTCGGGATAGATGACATGCGTCTGATCGCGCACATGCACCCAGTGGCCCGACTTGTGTCGTACCCGGTATCGCTGCTCGTAGGCAGTGGTCCTGGCTGCCAGGTGTGCAGCCACTTCAAGCGCGAGACGGGCGTTGTCATCAGGCTGGATGATGTCCGCGAACCGAAAGTCTGCCCGCGTGAAGTCCTGATGGTGTATTCCCAACAGTTGTTGGATATTGGACGAGACAAAACGCGGCGGCATCCCGAACTCCGCCGCCCATCGTATGGCCACCACGGGCCCTTTGTTGAACAAGTCCGCCAGGGTGCGGTTGCGAAGCTCCTGCGCCAAGAGCTTTCGTGCCATCTGCTGACGGGCCTGCGTAGCGCAGGCCAAAGCCAGCCCGGTCAGGAAGAACATGGCTGCACCAAGCTGAATCTGGACCAACTGCGCCATGTGGGCCGCGTGTTCAGCCGGCCCATGGGCTCCGGATTGGGTGAAGACGAGCGCCAAAGCGGGCACAACCACCATCAGCACCATGATGATGGCGCCCGCAATGCCCAAACGCAATCCGGCCCAAATGGCAAATGGCCACATCATGAAACCCCAGGCTACCGATCCGCCAGGAAGATCCTGGCCGAAAAAAAACAGTCCGACCGATACCACCGCAGCGCAGGCCCAAGCCAGCAGGTGCTCTGACCCGAATTGACGCCACGCCGGCGGATGCATCACCAGAACCAGCAGCGGTGCAATCAGCAACATACCAACGGTATCCCCGAGCCACCAACCGCCCAGCAACACCTGCGCCCGGGCAGCGGGCTCGGTACCCGCATAAATGAGAACCCCCATGCGCGGCAATGCAGACAGCAGAGGCGTGGCCAGGCTGGCCACCACCAAGGCGAACAGGGACCGGGAATCCAGTGGCAGCAAACCGGCCTGCCACGACTTGCCAGCCCAGGGGCCTGACCACCCGGGTGAACGCTGCAACACCACCCGGGCAAGCCCCAAACCCGCTGCAGCCCCTTCAAGGGTGTTGCCGCATGCCACTGTCAGTGCGATCAGCGGGGAGGAGGACGCGAGAAAGGCGTCCAAGCCTGCCGCCACAAAAATGGCAGGCGCCACACGCCAGCCCAGCAACCAGAACGCAGCCAAGCCCAGCCCCGCTGGCGGCCACAGCAGCGTGACATGGCTGCCATCCAGTGCCAGCGCGTTACCAGCCCGCGCTGCCAGGGTGTATAGCGCAGCCACCAGAAGCCAGGTGAGCAACCACTTGATCCGGTCAGGGAGATCTGAAAATTGGGAAATCGGGTTCAAACGGGTGACTCCATTCAAAGCGTTTTAGCTGAACGCCAAACGCCAAAGTTGGACAAGTATGGCGCGAAACCTCGCCCCGGTACTCTACAGTTGTCACTTTCGTCAGCACTGCCCCCATAGACCCCAAGGAGATAGCCCATGAATTGGTTTGAAGACTTTGAAACACGAGATTTCCACGTGAACGGCGTGCGCATCCACGCCCGCATGTCGGCTGGTGCACCGGGCAACCGGCCTGCCCTGCTGCTGCTGCACGGCTTTCCACAAAGCCACGTCATGTGGGCCCGGGTGGCGCAGCAACTCAAAGACGATTTTTACGTGGTCATGCCCGATCTGCGCGGCTACGGCGACTCCTCCAAGGCCCCTGGCCTGGCCGACCACAGCAACTACAGCAAACGCGCGCTGGCCCAGGACATGGTGGAAGTCATGGACTACTTGGGCATCGGCACCTTCTCGATCTGCGGCCATGACCGGGGCGGGCGCGTCGCGCACCGCCTGGCGGTGGACCACCCCAGCCGGGTGCAGCGCCTGTGCGTGATCGACATTGCGCCCACGCTGGACATGTACGCGGCCACCAACTTCGACTTTGCCCGCGCGTACTACCACTGGTTTCACCTGATCCAGCCGACGCCGCTGCCCGAGAACATGATCAACGGCACCCCCCTGCCCTACCTGCATGCCAAGCTGGGCGGCTGGGGCTCTACCGGACTGGACTACATCGAACCCGCCGCACTGGCCGAGTACGAGCGCTGCTTCCAGAGGCCCGAGACCATCCATGCCATGTGCGAGGACTACCGGGCCAGTGCGGGTATCGACCTGGAGCATGACCGCGCCAGCCGGGCAGAGCAGGCCACGGACGCCGGAAAAATAGCCTGCGACGTGATGGTGCTGTGGGGCGAGCGCGGCGTGGTGCAGCGCCTGTTCAAACCCCTTGAACTCTGGCAGGCCCAGTGCGCGGGCCGGGTCACGGGCCAGACCATGGCGGCGGGGCACTTCATTCCCGAAGAGTTGCCTGAACTTACCGCAACCTGCCTGCGGGATTTTTTTGTGCGCAAATAAACGACTGGCCAACCATCTTCAGGCGCCGCAGCACTTTTTGTACTTCTTGCCACTGCCACAAGAACACGGGTCATTGCGCCCCGGCGTGACCACCTTGTGCACCTGCTCCACGCGGGGACCAATATTGCGCCACAGCTCGCGCAGGTCGTACACCGCCCACACGGCATCGGCAAACTCATTCATGCGCTTGAGGCTCATGCTGGGCGGGCCGTCATCGTCAAATACCGACAGGGTCGGCTCGTCGATGTCATCTTCGGTGATGGCCACGATGGCCTCCAGCGCCGCATTGAGCCACTTGACGGCCTCCTTGTCGCGCGGAGCTGCCCACTCCTCGGGCCAGGCTTCCACCACAAACATGAAGCCCAGAGCCCACACCTGGCCAAAGGAGGGAATCTCCTCACCGGCCAGGGTGGCACGCTCTTCTTCGGGCAGGGCAGCGATGGCACCGCGCACGTCCATCACCTCAGGCTGGTAGGCGGCGTCTTCATCAAGGGCCTTGATCTCGGTGTTCAGCGCCGTGGCCACCTCGTTCCAGCGGCGAGTCCAGATGTCAAAAAAACGCTGGTGCTGGGCCCCATCGGCAAAGGAGCCCTCGTCCTCTTCGCCTTCTCCGATGGCCAGCAAGACCGGCATGTATTCGGAAACGGGAATGACACGGCGGCAGCAAATGAGCGCCGCCATGGCGCCTTCGCAGAACTCCCACTGCGGGGTTTCGTCGTAGCGCTGGCGCAGGTCGTCTAGGATGGCGTCGATTTCGTCGAACTCGTCCGGGCTCACCGTCTCAATGGGCGAGGCGGTTGATAACTCGACGGACGTCTCGGGGGTCAGGGGCACAGTTTGGGGCATGGTCGCGGTCTCTGGGTGGGTCTGGTGATACACCCCATTTTGCCTTGCCAGGCCAGCAGCCCCGCGCGGGCGCTGGGGCGCGGGAGCCATCTATTTCTTCAAGCCTGCCGCGCGCGCGTCTTCGGCCATCTTGCGCTGAGCCATGCGAATGAAGAAAACGCCCATGCCGAGTGTGAAGACGATGCTACCGAGACTCAGCAAGCCGTAATCGGTTGTAAAAAGGTCGGTCATCAGTTTCATGGTCTTGATTCCTCGGGGTTGATGAGCCTGACTATCGGTCCATCCGTCCTTTTTGACATTGACCTGCATCAACCACCGGCAAAGGCAGGGCAGAATCGGGCTTTGTCACAGTCCGTTGACGAGGATGCCGCCATGTTGCATGCGCTGAATTCAATTTACCCCATTCGCTACACCGCGATGGGCCTGGCCGTGCTGGGCCTGATGCTCAGCGTGTTCACCTGGGCGAGGTCGGGCGAGGGAGCCTGGATTGGCCTGACCTGCCTGGTTTTGGTGATGCTGGGCGTGTACGACCTGCGCCAGACCAGGCGCTCCATCCTGCGCAACTACCCCATCATTGGCCACTTGCGTTTCATGCTGGAGTATGTTCGCCCGGAGATTCGCCAGTATTTCATTGAAAGCGACAGCGAAGCCACCCCGTTTTCACGCGCCCAGCGCTCGCTGGTTTACCAGCGTGCCAAGGGCGAGCCGGACAACCGGCCCTTTGGCACACAACTGGCGGTTTACGAACAGGGTTACGAGTGGATGAACCACTCGGTGGCGCCCACGCACCTGGCCACCCACGACTTTCGCATCACCATTGGCGAGGAAACAGCGCAACCCTATTCGGCCAGCGTGTTCAACATTTCGGCCATGAGTTTTGGAGCCTTGAGCGCCAACGCCATTCTGGCGCTCAACTCGGGGGCGCGGCAAGGCGGCTTTGCGCACGACACAGGCGAAGGCTCCATCTCGCGCCACCACCGGGTGCATGGCGGCGATTTGATCTGGGAAATTGGCTCGGGCTACTTTGGCTGCCGCCACCCGGACGGCTCCTTTGATGCCGACAAGTTCACCGCCAACGCCTGCGACCCGCAGGTGAAGATGATCGAGCTCAAATTGAGCCAGGGCGCCAAACCCGGCCACGGCGGTGTGCTGCCCGGCCCCAAGGTCACACCCGAGATTGCAGCAGCCCGGGGCGTGCCGGTGGGCGAGGCGTGTATCTCCCCCTCCTCCCACAGTGCCTTCAGAACCCCGGTCGAAATGATGCAATTCATCGACCAGCTGCGCGGCCTCTCGGGCGGCAAGCCCACCGGCTTCAAGCTCTGCATTGGCCACCCCTGGGAGTGGTTTGCCATCGTGAAAGCCATGCAGGTGACCGGCATCACGCCCGACTTCATTGTGGTGGACGGCGCCGAGGGCGGTACGGGTGCAGCGCCACTGGAGTTCACCGACCATGTGGGCTCGCCCCTGCAAGAAGGCTTGCTGTTGGTGCACAACACCCTGCGCGGCGTGGGGCTGCGCCACAAGGTGAAGATTGGCTGCGCCGGCAAAGTGGTGAGTGCGTTTGACATCGCGCGCCTGATGGCCTTGGGCGCAGACTGGTGCAACAGCGCGCGCGGCTTCATGTTTGCGCTGGGTTGCATCCAGGCGCAGCACTGCCACACCGGCCAGTGCCCCACTGGCGTGACCACGCAAGACCCACTCCGCCAGCAGTCGCTGGTGGTGCCGGACAAGGCCACTAGGGTGCATAACTTTCATGAGCAAACCCTGCACGCCCTGAAAGAACTGGTGCAAGCGGCCGGGTTGAATCACCCCCAGGAGATCACCGCCCACCATATCGTGCGGCGCACTGCCGACCGCAAAGTGCAGTCACTGGCGCAATTGATCTTGACCCAACTGCCCGATGGCGCCCTCTTGCGGGCTGACCTGAGCGACCTGCCCCAGATCTACCAGCAGAACTGGCCGCTGGCCAGCAGTGACAATT
>CALRWE010000162.1:0-10307 GCA_943371745.1 Rhodoferax sp. OV413 | reverse complement strand
GGATGCAGGAGGCTCTCCAGCGCAATCCGAAGGCGATCGGTTACCTGAGCAAGCCCCCAACCGAGCCTGGCGTAAAAATTTTACTGGTACTCAAGAGCCTTTGAACGGCTTCAAACAAGTTATGCCCAAATCCTGGAGAAGCCTCCAAGGCCAGTTGCTGGTCTTCATTGCGCTTGGCACATTAATGTGTTCTTTGGTGGCAGCAGGTTTTGCCTTTCATACGGCTTTTGATCGTTCCATTAGCAACGGGCGAACCAGTCTGGAGGGTTTGATCACCGCGGTGGAAAAGACAGCCGCTATCGGAGCCTACACGGGAGATTCCCTGCTATTGCAGGAGATCGTGGAGGGCTTGACCCTCAGTCCTCTGAGCAGTTATGTTGAGATCCGTAGCGTGCGGGGTGTTGTGATTGCGTCCATGCAGAACGGTGCGGGCGTGCTCTCGGGTTGGGGAGATGGCGCAGACCATGTCGAGAGGCAACTGGTGTCTCCCTTTGATCAATCAGAGGCTATCGGCTCCCTGCGCATCATGACTAATTTGGCGCATTTGGAGGCGCTTGCGAGGCAGGAGGCCACTGCACTGGCTGCCATGATGATCATGCAAGCTCTGGTAATGGCCCTCATGGTCTACGTACTGGCTGCCCGTCTTGTCTCCCGTCCCATCGTGCGCCTTGCCAACGATCTGCGTGAAATGGAGCCGGGTACTGGCAAGCGCATCCGATTACTGCCCGGGCGCCATGCCAATGAAATTGGCACCTTGGTCGGTAGCGCAAACGCACTGCTCAACGCCAATGAGTTGGCTTTGCGACGCGAACGCGATCTGCGCGATGAGGTTGAGACCATGCAGGCCCAGTACCGCAAAATTTTCACTGCCAGCAGCGCAGGTATATTCGTGCTCCAAGCCAACGGCAGCTTGATCAATTGCAACCCTACCGCGCTCAAAATTTCGGGTATGGCCGGGATGGAGCCTGAACGATTGCAGGGGCTGGATCTGGTGCAAGAGATCTTTGCCGATGCCGATGGGGTGCGGGTCATGATGGCTCACGCGGCCCGGACAGGTGACACGGTTGCAGCAGACCTTCAATTGCGCACACCGCAAGGGCAGGCTCGTTGGGTGCATTGCCTGTTTTCTGTTCAGTCAGGCGCACTTGACCCGGTGGCCACCTACCCTGATGATCTGATTGAAGGCGTGATGTACGACATCACAGAGCGAAAATTGTCCGAGTCGGCGGTTTTGCATCAAGCGGAACATGACGATCTGACAGGTTTGAAAAACCGGTTGGCCTCGGAGCGTATCGTCGATCGGTTCCTGGCGGACGCTGCCAGTTCCCTTGGCACGGTGAGCATTCTTTACATCGATCTGGATGGTTTCAAACAGGTTAACGACCTCAACGGCCACAAGGCTGGAGACCTTGTGCTGATCGAATGCGGGGTGCGCATGCGCGCAGCAGTGCGGCGCTCGACCGATCTTGTTGGCCGAGTGGGCGGTGACGAATTCCTCATTGCCTTGAATCATGTGGGCCCCGACGACAGCAGTTTGATCGATGTGGCTCTGGCGCTGATTGAGGCGATACGACGCCCGTTCGAACTGGGGGGTGGTCGCCAGGCTCACATCGGTGTGAGCATTGGTGTTGCCTGTTATCCACAGAATGGCGGCAGCCGGATTGCCCTGTTACATCAAGCAGACCATGCCATGTATGAAGTGAAGCGAACGGGTAAGAACAGCTTCGCACTCGCGCTATCCGCTGGCAAGTGAGAATCCAAAATGTCGCACACATCAAATCTGTGTCGGTTTTGAATTTAGAGCTGCATACCGTAGATGTACCCGGCTTCCAGGTGCGTGAGTTTTGAGGGCCCGTTTTACGGAGAAAAACACAATGAATTTTGACAAAACCGCCTTGATTTTGGTTGGTTTCCAGAGTGACTATTTCGCCAAGGACGGCATTTTTCGCAACGTGGTTGAGGAACCGGGCCGCAACGTCTTCACCCTCTATGGGTCGGTGTTGTCAAGCGAAGAGGTCTTAACGGGCTGACAGGCTAGGCCATTTTCTCGACACATCTGTGCCTGAAATGCTGACTTTGGCGTATCAGGTGGAGTGGCATATGCGCCAGGCCTGGAAAGGGCTGATGTTCACCGATGAGGACCAGGCGGCAAAAAAGTGGGTGACCCGCTGGTGCCAGCCAAACGTTCAGAGGCCGGGTTGAAAAAGGTGCAAACCCATACGCTCGCAGACGGCTCGCCCACGTACAGTTTCCAGACGCTGATGGCACTGCTTCAAACCGTTGGGCGCAACACGTGCCGCTCCAAAAATGACGCCGGGAATGCACCGACCTTCAAAGTCACAACGACCCCTGACGAAAAGCAATAGCGCGCACTCGAATTGATCGATCAGATCAAAATGTAGTCAGAACACAGTAGCAAAAATACACAGAGTTTCACTGGGAAAACTCGCCTTTTTGGCTAAGGAACTTCAGCTTAAACACCTGCCTTTGCAGACTCTCAAGATAGACCGTGGTTTCGTGCAGGGCATGCTGCAGGATCGCATCGACCTTGCCATTGTCGAAGGTGTGAGCGCCTTCGCCCGGGCTTTTCGACGCCAGGTGGTCGCTGAAGGTGTAGAAACGCTGGCCCATTTAAAGAAGTTGCAGCGCTTGGGTTGCGATGCGGCACAAGGCTTTGGAATCGCCAGACCCATGCCAGCCGAGCAGCTCCAAGTTGGATGCCTGAACACGCTTTGTAATTGGCACGTCTTTGGCCCAGCGAGGATCCTGGCTCAGGCAGCAAGGTGCACCAGCCCCGCAAACAAAGCGGGTCTGGCCATCCTTGCCTTACATCCCCGCGTAATTCGGTCCACCGCCACCCTCGGGTGTGACCCACACGATGTTTTGCGTGGGGTCCTTGATGTCGCAGGTCTTGCAGTGCACGCAATTTTGTGCATTGATCTGTAGCCTGTCGGTGTTGTCAGCATTCTTCACGTACTCGTAGACGCCGGCCGGGCAGTAGCGGGCCTCCGGTCCGGCGAATTTCGCCAGGTTGATGTTCACGGGCACCGACGCGTCCTTGAGCGTCAAATGCGCGGGCTGCTGCTCTTCGTGGTTGGTGTTGCTGATGAAGACACTGCTCAAGCGATCAAAAGTGAGCTTGCCGTCCGGCTTGGGGTAGTCGATCGGCTGGCATTCGGCGGCGGGCTTCAGGTAGGCGTGGTCTGGCTTGTCGCGGTGCAGGGTCCAGGGAATATGGCCTTTTAAGGCGAACTGCTCGATCCCGTTCATCAGTGTGCCCACCGTCAGGCCCTTTTTGAACCAGGCCTTGAAGTTGCGCGCCTTGTTGAGCTCGGTGTGCAGCCAGCTGGCCTCAAAAGCCTCCGGGTAAGCACTCAACTCATCATGCTGGCGCCCGGCCGTGATGGCTTCAAAGGCTGCCTCTGCAGCCAGCATGCCGGTCTTGATGGCGGCGTGGCTGCCTTTGATTCGGCTCACGTTCAGGTAACCCGCATCGCAGCCCACCAGCGCGCCGCCGGGGAATACGGTTTTGGGCAGGCTCATCAGGCCGCCCGCGGTGATGGCGCGTGCGCCATAAGCCAGGCGCTTGGCGGTGACCTCGCCTTTGTCGTTCTCAAAGTAATAGCGGATGTTGGGGTGGGTTTTCCAGCGCTGGAATTCCTCAAACGGGCTCAGGTACGGGTTGGCGTAGTCCAGCCCGGTGATGAAGCCGATGGCGACCTTGTTGCCTTCCATGTGGTAAAGAAAGGAGCCGCCGTAGGTGTCACTGTCCATGGGCCAGCCCGCGGTGTGCATGACAAAGCCGGGGGTGTGGCGCTTGGGGTCAATCTCCCACAGCTCCTTGATGCCCAAGCCGTAGGTTTGGGGGTCACAACCATCGTCGAGTTTGAATTTGGCAATCAGCTGCTTGCCCAGGTGTCCACGGGAGCCTTCGGCAAACACGGTGTATTTGCCCAGCAACTCCATGCCGATCTGGAAGTTCTCGCCTGGGTTGCCGTCTTTGCCCACGCCCATGTTGCCGGTGGCCACGCCTTTGACCGAGCCGTCGTCGTTGTAGAGCACCTCTGCTGCAGCAAAGCCAGGGAATATTTCCACACCCAAGCTCTCGGCCTGCTCGGCCATCCAGCGGGTAACCGCGCCGAGGCTCACGATGTAATTGCCGTGGTTTTGAAAGCACTCGGGTAAAAAGAAATTGGGCGTGCGGGTGCCTGATTTTTCGCCGAGAAACACCATGGCGTCGTCGTTTACCGGCTGGTTCAGGGGCGCGCCCATGGCTTTCCAGTTTGGGAACAACTCAGTCATGGCGATGGGGTCCATGATGGCGCCTGACAAGATATGGGCGCCAGGCTCGGAGCCTTTTTCCAGCACCACCACCGAGACCTCTTTGCCTGTTTTGGCTGCGAGTTGCTTGATGCGGATGGCCGCGGCCAACCCGCCGGGGCCGCCACCGACTACGACCACGTCGTATTCCATGGCTTCACGGGGGCCGTACTGGGCCAGTATTTCCTGGTTTGTCATCGTGGGTCTCGCTTGATAATGAAGGGAAATTGGCTGATGTCCAAACCGCAATCTCGGGCAACCAGTTACGGCACATCAACAAAACATTTTATGCATTGAATCGCCATAACCCTGTCGCCTTGGGCTAAGTTTTGGGGTGGCGCTCTAAATAGTCTGCAGCAAGGACAGTGCGCCGCAAATTGCCTGGCGTAAATTAGCAACAGATGCGGCTTAATCAAGGAAATCACCATGAAGTTCGAGATCCCGGAGCATAAAAAGCTCGTTTATGAGATGTGCATACCGATCCGGTGGGGGGACATGGACGCCATGAACCACGTCAACAACACGGTTTATTTTCGGTACCTGGAAACCTGTCGTATTGACTGGATGCGCTCGATTGGCTGTATGCCCGATGCCGCCGGCGAGGGGCCGGTGATCGTCAACGCCTTTTGCAATTTCTACAAGCAGCTGGAATACCCCGGCGATGTGCTGCTGAAGATGTACGTCAGCGACCCCGGTCGTACCACTTTTGAGAGCTGGGGCACGATGGAGCGGGCCGATCAGCCCGGCGTCATTTATGCCGCCGGCGGCGCCACCACCATCTGGGTCGATTTCCCGAAACAAAAGGCCACCACACTGCCCGACTGGCTGCGGGCGTTGGTGAACTGAAATGTACGTCAAAAAGCCTTCTAGCCAATGTATCTATTGACTAGAGTGCTATCAAAGTCTATGGCTTTGACTTGGGCACCCGCCCCATCAAATAGAACTCGGGATTGGGCATCATGCTGCTGAACGAGGCCATGCGGTTGGACAGGCCGAAGAACGCAGTGATGGCGGCAATGTCCCAGGCGTCTTCGTTACTGAATCCATGGGCGTGCAGGGCTGCAAAATCGTCGTCGCCGATTTCATCGGACTTCAGGCATACCTTCATCGCAAAGTCGAGCATGGCACGTTGGCGCGGCGTGATGTCGGCCTTGCGGTAGTTGACGGCCACCTGATCAGCCACCAGGGGCTTCTTTTCGTAAATGCGAAGAATGGCGCCATGCGCCACCACGCAATACAGGCACTTGTTGGCCGCGCTGGTGGTGGTGATGATCATCTCGCGGTCGCCCTTGCTCAGCCCCGAGTCTTCTTTGAGCATCAGGGCGTCGTGGTACGCAAAAAAGGCGCGCCACTCCAGTGGGCGGCGGGCCATGGCCAGAAACACGGTGGGCACAAAGCCCGCCTTTTCCTGCACGGCGAGAATTTGGGTGCGGATGTCTTCGGGCAAGTCGTTCAGTTCAGGGGCTGGGTAGCGGGCCATGGGTTCTCCTTGTGATGTGTAGAGGCATTATCCTGTGAGTTTTTTCATTCCAACGTTTCAGGAACCGTATTCCATGGATTCACAATTCGACACAGGTTTGGCCATGCGCAAGCAGGTCATGGGCGAGGACTTTGTGGCCAAAGCCTTTGGCGGGGCGACCGACTTCACGCAACCCATTCAGCAGTACATCACCCGCAACGCCTGGGGCGATGTGTGGCAGCGCGAAGGACTGGACCTGAAGACCCGGAGCCTGATTACGGTGGCCATGCTCACGGCACTGGGCAAGCAACATGAGTTGAAGGGCCATGTGCGCGGTGCGCTGAACAACGGCGCCACACCAGCCGAGATTCAGGAGGTGCTGCTGCACGCCAGCATTTACTGTGGCCTGCCCGCTGCCGTAGAGGCGTTTCGCACGGCCGCCGAGGTGGTGGACGGGCCCAAGCTCTGAACTCAGGGCTTGAAAACCTCGCTCAGTTGACTTAGGGGCAGCACCCGTGCCCGAGATGACAGTGGATAAGGTTCATCGACCGGTGCGATGACGAAGCCGGTGTCCAGTTGCAGGGTGTCAAGCGCTTCGGCAAAGCCTTTACCCAGTTTGGGGGCTGACGAATGTTTGATCTCAATGGCTCTCAATCGGCCGCCGGGCAATTCCAGAAGCAAATCAATTTCATTGCCACTGGCGGTGCGGTAAAAGTAAGGTCGACTGCCAATGGGTGCCTGACTGAGAATCTGCTCAATTACCCAGCCCTCCCAGGAGGTACCGAGCACAGGATGGCCCAACAAAGCATCGTGGTCCGGCAAGTTGAGCAAGGCATGGAGTAGCCCGCTGTCGCGTAAATAAACTTTGGGCGATTTAACGAGACGCTTGCCCAAGTTGGCGCTAAAGGGCTGCAGCACCCGCACCATGAACGTGCTTTCCAATATGTCCAGGTAATGGCGCACGCTGGGCGCGGAAACGCCCAATGAGCCCGCCAATGCAGATGCATTCCAGAGTTGGCCGTGGTTGTGCGCCAACATCGACCAAAATCGTCGCAGCGTCGCCGCACTCACGCGAATGCCCAATTGAGGGATATCCCGTTCCAGATAACTCCGCACGAACGCCTCGCGCCAACGCATCGAGGCCGCATCATTGCGCGCCAGATAGCTATCGGGAAAGCCTCCCCGGCTCCATAGTGTTTTGGCGATGTTGGCATCGTTGGCCTGATCTGCAACCTCATGCAGGTTCAGCGGCGCGAGCTCTAAAACCTCTATCCGCCCCGCCAGGGATTCAGATGAATGCTGAATCAATGCCGCAGTTGCCAACCCCAATATCAAAAACCGTCCTGGCCGTCGCTGTGCATCGACCAGCGCACGCAAAACAGGGAACAGATCGGGGCGCAATTGCACCTCATCCAAAATGACCAGGCGATCTGCCAAGGGGTCAAGAAACAACTCAGCATCGCTCAGCTTGGCCAGGTCTGAAGGTCGTTCAAGATCGAGCATCAGCACCTCTTGGCTGGATTGGCTTAGCTCGGAGACCAGCAGCCGCGCCATGGATGTTTTACCCACCTGTCGCGGTCCAACCAGAGCCATAACGGGAAAGGTCTGCAGGCCATCAAGCAATTGGGCGTACAGTGATCTGCGAATATTCATCTTTGAATTTTAATAGTCAGTCTTTCAATTTACAAAGAATTAATGGGGGTTTGTCAGAATTCGCCTTAAGCATGTTTTGCTCTTGCAGTTTGTCAATCGCCAGGTCACCCCGCCATCAAACGGTGCACCAAATCCCCCGTGTTGGAGGCCTTGTATTTGCGCATCAACCGGGCGCGGTAAATCTCCACGGTGCGGTGGCTGATGGTCAGTACCTTGCCAATTTCCTTGGAGGTCATGCCGTCCATCAGGTACGCCGCGACTTCGCGCTCCCGCGCAGTCAGTTCGGCCTTCACGGGGCGGCGTGAGCTCAGGTCTTCAAAGGTCCAGATACCGGCTTCGTGCGGCACAGATTGGTTCAGCGCCCGGCCTGTGACATGGCACCAGAAGGTCTCGCCGCTGGCGCGCTTCATGATGCGGTCATCGGCGTAGGTGCCGCTGCGGTTAAGGATGGGCGCGATGCGCAGGCCAGCGCGCTCAAATTCGATGGCGCTGGGGTACAGTGCCTGAAACGATTGACCAATCAACAGCTCTTTGGAGGCGCCAAACATCTCGCACACATGCTGGTTGCAGTCCACAATGGTGCGATGGCGCGACAAAATCAACCCGACGGGGGCCAAGTCAAAGGCAAGGCGGTAGTCAATGTCCATGGCGTCAGAGTGCTTGGGTTGCTAAGGGTTTGTACTTTACGAAAAACTACGTAGTTGGCTAGGTAGTATCGTCGGCTTATTGTTTCTTAACAGGAGATCAGGTAGTGAACAAAATTTACCCAAGCGCCGCCGCTGCGCTGGATGGCATCGTGGCCGATGGCCAGTTGATGGCTGTTGGTGGCTTTGGCCTGTGCGGCATTCCCGAGGCGCTGATTGACGCCCTGCGCGACAGCGCCGTGAAAGACCTGACGGTCATTTCCAACAACGCCGGCGTTGACGGCTTTGGCCTGGGCAAGCTCCTGGAAACACGCCAGATCAAGAAAATGATTTCCAGCTATGTGGGCGAAAACAAGGAATTTGAGCGTCAGTACCTGGCAGGTGAGTTGCAACTGGAGTTCACACCCCAGGGCACGCTGGCTGAAAAGCTGCGTGCTGGCGGCGCTGGCATTCCCGCGTTTTACGTGCGCACGGGTGTGGGCACGCTGGTGGCCGAGGGCAAGGAGGCGCGCGAGTTTGACGGCCACATTCATATCCTTGAGCACGCCCTGGTGCCTGATATCTCGCTGGTGAAGGCCTGGAAGGCAGACAAGAGCGGAAACCTGATCTTCAGGCGCACTGCGCGCAACTTCAACCCGGCCGTGGCGATGGCGGGCAAGATCACCGTGGTGGAGGTCGAGGAAATTGTGGAGACCGGCACCTTCGATCCGGATGCCGTGCATTTGCCCGGTATCTACGTGCACCGCCTGGTGCTGAACGCCACCCCTGAAAAACGCATCGAAAAGCGCACCATCACCCCGAAAGAAGGAGTCTGATCATGGCTTGGACACACGACCAAATGGCAGCCAAGGCGGCCCAGGAATTGCAGGATGGTTTTTATGTCAACCTGGGCATTGGTTTGCCCACACTGGTGGCGAACTTTGTCAACCCCGATATTGAAGTCTGGCTGCAAAGCGAAAACGGGATGCTCGGCATTGGCCCGTTTCCCACTGAAGACGAAGTGGATGCGGACCTGATCAACGCGGGCAAGCAGACCGTGACCACCATCGCCGGCTCCAGCATCTTTGGCAGCCACGACAGCTTTGCCATGATTCGCGGCGGCAAGATCAACCTGAGCATTCTGGGTGCCATGCAGGTGAGCGAAAAAGGCGATCTGGCCAACTGGATGATTCCGGGCAAGATGGTCAAAGGCATGGGCGGGGCGATGGACCTGGTGGGCGGCGTCAAGAGCGTGGTGATTTTGATGGAGCACGTGGCCAAAAAGAAAGACGGCACGATCGATCTCAAAATTCTGCCCAATTGCACGCTGCCTTTGACCGGCGTGGGCGTTGTGGACCGCATCATCACCGATCTGGCTGTGCTGGATGTGACGCCGCACGGGCTGAAAGTGGTCGAGATGGCGCCGGGCGTGACCCGCGAAGAGTTGCAGGCCAAAACCGGGGTTGAGTTGCACTAGACCAGACTGGTCATTTGCCGGGAAATGCGCGCAAATTCACCCTTCAGTTGAGCGCGGACCTCCAAGTCAAACCCGGCCAATGGGCTGTTCAGTCGGAGCTCATCCCCAGGCGGGCAACTTCCTTTGCGTGCAAAGACAATACTGTTTTTCTTGGGGGGACACGGGATCTCGGTCAGATTACCGTCAAAGGCCAAACGAATGCGCCCGGTGAACACCGGGTGCTCAGGATGATCGTTGTGCAGGTTGACCGCCATCACGCCGCCATGCGAGAGCGCCCTGAAACAGTCGTCATAAAAAGCTTGTGAACACAGACTTTCAGCCTGACCCTGGCTGTCAAAACCGTCGATCAGCAGCACGTCAAAGCGGTGGCGCGTCTGGCGGAGATAGTCGGCCGCATCGGCGCAAATAACGGCCACCCGCTCACTGTCTGGCGGTACCTCAAATTCTTCACGCAGTGCAATGACCCCGGGGTTGATCTCAATCACCGTGAACCGGGCCTCAGGCAAATGCCTGTGGCAAAACTTGAGCAGCGAGCCGCCGCCGAGCCCCACCATGGCAATGTGGGTCCGACGGCTGGTAAACATCAAAAAACCCATCATCGTGCGCGTGTAATCCACCTCCAGGCGTGTGGGCTCAGCGCTGCACATGCGGCTCTGCAGCTGGCCCGGGGTGAAGTGCAGCGACTTGTAACCGCCCTTGCAATAAACGAATGGCGCATCGAGATGGTTGCCAGCGGATGATTCGACGGGATTCATGGACGTTGCATTGAAGTGCG
>CALRWE010000161.1:0-10386 GCA_943371745.1 Rhodoferax sp. OV413 | reverse complement strand
AGGTCTTCCACGGTCTTGCTGTGGTCCACGCGCGCCACGTCTTGCTCAATGATCGGGCCTTCGTCCAGGTCGGCGGTCACGTAGTGGGCGGTGGCCCCAATCAACTTCACACCCCGGTCGTGCGCCTGGTAGTAGGGCTTGGCGCCCTTGAAGCTCGGCAAAAACGAGTGGTGGATATTGATGGCTGAACCCGAGAGCTTGCGGCACAGGTCATCGCTCAGCACCTGCATATAGCGTGCAAGCACCACCAGTTCGGCGCCCTCGTCCTGAATGATTTCGTACTGCTTGGCCTCGGCCTGCGCTTTGGTCGCCGCCGTCACGGGCAGGTGGTGAAACGGCACGTTGTAGCTGGCAGCCAGTTGGTAGAACTCCCGGTGGTTGGAGATGATGGCGCGAATATCCACCGGCAGCAGCCCGCTCTTCCAGCGGAACAGCAGGTCGTTCAGGCAATGGCCTTCCTTGCTCACCATGATGACCGTGCGCATGGGTTGCGCGCGCGCATGCAGACGCCATTGCATCTCGAAGGGCTGGGCAAAAAGATTGAGCTGAGTCTGCAAGTCTTCCTGAGTCAACTGGCCACAGGCAAACTGCACCCGCATGAAGAAAAGACCTGTATCCGCGTCGTTGTACTGGGCGGCTTCTTCAATGTTGCCGCCGCGCTCCAATAGAAAGCCGGAGACGGCGTGCACCAAACCCAAACGGTCCGGACAGGACAAAGTCAAAATGTAAACAGGTTTCATAGTGAACGAATTGTCGCAGCAAGGCAACGTGCCCTTTCGCCGCCAAACGCAAGATCAGGCCAATCACCGGGCCACTTGGCTCAGGTCAGTGGACTATCACCGGGTTCTGGGCCAACTCAGCGTACTGTTCCAGCGTGTCTTCGACCTCCTCCTGCGTGGGAGTGTTCTTTTGCCAGGCCGAAATATGTTGCTGGAATAACTCAGCCCATGACCCATCGAGGTACACCTCTTTGTTGGTGCGCTTGTCCACGATCTCGAAACCATGGCGCGCCAAAGTTGGCGTGGAAGGTGTTTTTTGGGCGTCAGTGCTGGCCGGTGCCAAATCCGGGCCAGCGGCCATGCCATTGGCCAACATGTGCGTTACAGAGTAGGTATCAGAGTCGTAAAGCGTGTGCATGGGTAATTATCACTTAATCATTCTTGTTGATGCAGGTGGCCTCGGGATGGACTATTTCAAGAGTGGGCTCATTGCGGGTGGCTGGCCAGCCACTTTTGGTCCACGTAGGCGCCGCTGGCTTCGGTGATCCGGATGCGCACCGGCAAATAGGCCATGGCAGGCGCCAGCCAGACCTCGACCCGCTGGTCAAACTCCTTGCGTGGGTTGCGAACCAGTTTGAGTGCGGTCTGCTCGCCCCCTGGCAGCACCAGTGTTTCCGTTTGCCCGACTGTAAAGAGCCAGGTATCGGCCTCGCGTGGGCCGATGGTCTGAATGGCGATGGTGGTGGCCTCCGGGTAGGCTTCTGGGTGGCTGGCCACCAACCCGGCCAATTGCACCAGGATGCTCAGGCGGTCTTGAGCGCCTGCCAACAGGGGGGCATCGGGCGTGTTGGCGCTGAAGGTCACTTTGCCTTTCTGTCGGTCAAAGTGGGCGGCCAGCTCGCTGCGGAACTTGTCCGAAAAGCGCGTGGGTGCCAAGCCCTCGGGCGTGATCTCTCCCCGACTGGACTGGAGGCGAGACTGTCCGAATGCGCTGAACTCCAGCCGCGCCTCGAAATGCGTGCCATCGTGTTGCCAGCGCAATTCCGAGTTGAGGCTGAAGGGAAACTTGTTGGCTTCCACGGTGTAGTCCAGGCGCACCGAAGGGGGCAGCGCCTGCAGGTTAAAGGCTTGGAGGGTTTCGCGCGGTGGGCGTGGCGCTGGCGGTGGGGGCAGTGCTTCTGCGGGCGCTGCCTCAGCTGTCTGAGTCGTCAAGACAGGTAGCGGTTCGTCTGCCGCAGGCGGGGTGACCTCCATGGGTACCAAAACAGCCTCGTTTTCAGTCGCTGTTGTGGTTGGCGGCGTCAATGTCGTGGGCTGCAGTGGTCGTTTGGGTCTCGCTCGCTTGGCTGTTTCAGCCGCGGCAGGGGTTGGTGCGGGCTCAGCCGCACGTTTGAGGGGCAGTGCGGGTTCGACGGTGCGTGTGGTGAAGACGCGAGGTGGCTCGTCAGCCAAGCGGCCCAGCCCCAAGGCGGCAGGTGATGTCTGCAAGGCCACCAGATGCACCAGCAGCACAGCGCTTGTCAGGGCGACCAAGACCCTGGTTGGCAACGCAGGCGAGGGTCCAAGACTCATCCGGTACTCACTATCCAGCGCACAAGGCACGGAGTTATGCTCTCCACCATGAGGTGACGGTAAGCCTTTGCCATCGGACCTCCATTGACGGTCATCAACCCTGAGCACCTTCCATGAAACTCGCTACCCTAAAAGACGGCTCACGCGACGGACAACTCGTTGTGGTTTCGCGCGATCTGGCCACTGCGCATTATGCGACCGGTGTGGCCAACCACCTGCAGCAGGTGCTGGACGACTGGAACTTCATGTCGCCCCAGTTGCAGGACCTGTCTGACGCCCTGAACAGTGGCCGCGCCCGCCACGCCTTCCCGTTTGACCCCCGTCAATGCATGGCACCCTTGCCACGCGCCTACCAGTGGGTTGATGGTTCTGCCTACCTCAACCATGTGGAGTTGGTCCGCAAGGCCCGGGGCGCGGAAGTGCCGGCCAGTTTTTATACCGATCCCCTGATGTACCAGGGCGGCAGCGACGATTTTCTGGGGCCTTGCGACAACGTTGTGTGTGCCAACGAGGCCTTTGGCATCGATTTTGAGGCGGAGGTGGCGGTGATCACGGGCGATGTGCGCATGGGCGCCAGCCCGGAGCAGGCCTTGGACGGTATTCGGCTGCTGATGCTGGCCAATGACGTGAGCTTGCGCAACCTGATTCCGGCCGAGCTGGCCAAAGGCTTTGGTTTCTTGCAGAGCAAGCCCGCCACGGCGTTCAGCCCGGTGGCTGTGACGCTGGATGAACTGGTGTTCGACGGAGTGAGCGCCTGGGACAAGGGGCGCCTGAACCTGACCCTGCAATGCACCTGGAACGGCCGCAAGGTCGGCTTGTGCGAAGCCGGACCGGAGATGACGTTTCACTTTGGCCAACTCATTGCCCACCTGTGCAAAACCCGCAACGTGCGCGCTGGCTCCATCGTGGGGTCCGGGACGGTCAGCAACAAGGACTGGAGCCACGGCTACAGCTGCATCGCGGAAAAGCGCGCCATCGAGACGATTCAGGACGGCACGCCCATGACCGAGTTCATGAAATACGGCGACACGATTCGCATTGAGATGAAGGGGGGCGACGGCTTGAGCCTTTTTGGGGCCATTGAGCAAGAGGTTGTGCCGCTGGATCTGACGGATAAGAACCGCTAAAAATCACCGGCGGCATGCCTGGCTTTTTGGGGCTTGCCACTTCGGCGTTCAGGCGATCACCTGCTTGATAAAGATCTTGAGGCCGCGCAGCATCATCTCAATGGAGAGGGCCACCAGCACCAGGCCCATCAAGCGCTCCAGGGCCATCACAAACCGGTCACCCACCACGCGCTGAATTCGCTCGGCCAGCACCAGCACCACCGCACTCACCACCATGGTGACGCACAGCGCAGCAACCCACTCCATGCGCCGCTCGGGCGCTTGAGACACCAGCAGCAGCACGGTGGCCAGTGCCGAGGGTCCGGCAATGGCGGGGATGGCCAAGGGCACGATCAACGGCTCGCCGAGTGCGTCGGGCGCCTCCGATTGGGGCGGCGGGAACACCATGCGCAGCGCGATCAGGAACAGGATCACGCCGCCGCCAATTTGCAGCGAGAGCTCACTCAAGCCCATCACCCGCAAGAAACCTTCGCCCACGAACATGAAGGTCAGCAGCAAGGCGAAAGCGATCAGCACCTCGCGCAAAATGATCCACGGCCGACGCGCAGGCGCCACTGGCTTGAGCGCATTGGCAAAGATGGGAATGTTGCCAATCGGGTCCGTGATCAGAATCAACAAAATGGTGGCGGACGCGAAGGTGTAGCTCATGGGGTCAGGTGGCAAAGAGCCCGTCAAGTGATGCAAAGCCCTTGACCTCAATCGGGTTGCCAAAGGGGTCACAAAAAAACATCGTCCATTGCTCGCCGGGCTCCCCCTCGTAGCGGACGTGGGGCGGCAGCACAAACTCGATATTTGCGGCCTGCAGTCGCTGCGCCAGGGCTTGCCAGTCTGGCAGCGCCAGCACCAGGCCAAAGTGCGGCATGGGTACCAGCTTGTCACCGACACGACCCGTGTTGGTCGTCTTGAAGGGCTCGCCCAAGTGCATGGAGAGCTGGTGATTGAAGAAGTCGAAATCGACCCAGGTGTCGGTGCTGCGACCCTCGGTGCAACCCAGCACGTCGCCGTAAAAACGGCGGGTCTGGTCAAGATCGGTCACGTGGAAGGCGAGGTGAAAAAAGCTGTTCATCCCGCCAGAATAGCAGGGCCCGCGCTGGCGCTTGCGGGTACGGTTGGCCCTATTCGGTCTTTTCCTGACAGGTGATGCAGCGTGCCGCTTCGGGCGCGGCATGCAGCCGGGCCGCAGGAATGGTGATGCCGCAGTCAACGCACTGGCCGTAGCTGCCTGCTTCAATGCGTTTGAGCGCGGCGTCCACTGCATCCAGCTCCGCGGACTCGCGGGCATCCAGTGCAAATTCCAGCTCGCGTTCGGTCGCCATTTGGGCGTCCGGGTCCTCGGGGCGCCCGAAATGGTCTGCGGAGGCCTCGGTACGGCTCACTGCGCCGCCTCGCAGCTGGGCCAGCTGCTCAAGCAAGCCGGTGCGCCGTGCCAGCAACTGGGCCTTGAAAGGATCGGTGAGGGTGTGTGTCATGGACAATGTCTCCAAAAGGTGATGCACCATCATGCACGCCCGCGCAGGCCCTGTGTTTGACGAAGGTCAAGGCGCACCTGCTGTTGGGCCCGTCGTTTCAAGGACCGGGCTGCAAGCGATGCAAACCCCGCGCATTGCCGATCGTCCTGACTGTTTGGTTCGGGTGTGTTTTGCATTGTTCTGGCTGGCAGTGGTGGCGACACAGCGTGCATTCCCAATCTGAGTGAGCCGAGTCGACCTGGTTTTTTTGGAAGTATCCATTGAAACACCGCGCTATGGAATAATCCCCCGGACGATCAACGCATACGCCTGCCTCAACCCAAATTCAATCGCCATGCCAAGCCTGTTCAAAACCAGCAGGCACTTATTGTGGCTGGGCGTAGGCACAGCGGCCATGGCTCTGGTGATGGCGTTGATGTTGCTACTCCAGCTCACGCAGCAGCAGGTGATGTTGCAGCGATCGGCTGTCGGTCTCGATTCAGCCACCGCGATGACCTCTCAGTTTGATCGCGAATTTCTCCGCCTGAGCCAGACGCTGACTCTCTATTCTGTTGGAGCCCTGCCGCCGGACCCGGCTGAGCTGGCCTTGCGGTTTGACATATTGGTCAGCCGTTTTAACCTGTTGCGCGAGAATCCGAGTATCGGCAGTCTGGCCGCAAGCAAGGTATACCGTGTGCTCATGCCAAAGCTGGCGCAACTTATAGAACAGGCGGACGCTGAATTGCTCAAAGAGCAGCCGGGACGCACGGCTGTTGGGGAACTCGTCAAATCCATGGAGGTTTTGCTGCCTGATGTACAGGCTTTGAGCATGGCTGCCAACCAACAGGTCGCCCAGACCATTGAGCAGCAGGGCAAAACAATGATGATCCAGAGCGACAGGATCATCGCATTGACAGTAACCCAGTGTGTCTTGCTGATGGGCGCAGCCGGGGCGCTGTTTTTCAGGCACCGGCGTCAGGACCTGGAGCAGCGCGCACTCAAACGTTTGAATGAGGCGTTGGGCGAATCCAGGGACCAGTTGGAAGTCCGAGTGACCGAGCGGACATTGGAGCTCAGCCAAGAGGTGAGTGAGCGAAAAGAGGCCCAGCAGGAGCTGGCTCGGGTGAATGGTCAGATCGCGGCGGTTTCCCATCGGGCTGGCATGGCAGAGGTGGCCAACAGTGTGCTGCACAACGTCGGTAACGTGCTCAACAGCGTCAATGTGTCGGTCTTCCTGCTGAGTGAGCGGCTCAAGCACACGCCACTGGTCGATTTTCCGCAGGCTACAGCACTCATGCTCGCCCACGAGAGCGACCTTGTTGACTATCTGACCCGCGATGACCAGGGTCGGCAACTGCCTGGCTTTCTGGGCCTGCTGTCGCAACATTGGGCAATGGAGCAGCATGTGATGCTGACGGAAGTTGCACATCTGAAAAGCAATGTTCTGCAAATCAAGGAAATCGTCAGCCGCCAGCAGTCTTTAAGCGGGCATTCTGCAGTCATCGAAACCTTCAACGTCGCGGAGGTCATCAATGACGCGCTAACGATCCACGGCAATGCACTGGAGTGCTCGGCCGTCAACGTGGAAACGGGCATGCAGGGGCTGGTTTGGCGGGGTGATCGAAGCAAGTTTGCCCAGATTATTCTGAACCTGGTGGTTAATGCGGAGGAGGCGCTGGCTGTAGCGCACGCCAAGGGCCGGTTATTGAAGATCGACAGCAGCCTGGGCGAAGATGGGGTCCTGATCGTCAAAGTTGCCGACAACGGCGTAGGCATGGCTGTCGCAACGCTGGAAAAACTGTTTAGCTATGGTTTCACGACCAAAATCAAAGGGCACGGCTTTGGCCTGCATGCCAGCGCGCTTGCAGCGCAGGAAATGGGTGGTAGCCTGAAGGCTTTCAGCGATGGTGAAAACCAGGGCGCTCTGTTCGTTCTGTCGCTGCCGCCAACATCATAATAATCAGGAATAGTGAATGCCATGATCAGCACAGACACAGCGCCCAGGCGTATTCTTGTCATTGATGACAACCCGGCCATACACGACGATTTCCGCAAGGTGCTTTGTCCGGAAGCGATGCCGACCAGTCAGCTAAAGAGCGCTGCGGCGACGCTGTTTGGCCGGGTTGCCTCTTCGGCCTTCAGTCCGGTCAACTATGCGATCGATGTCGTGTCGCGCGGGCAGGACGGTTTCGAAAAAGTCCAGCTTTCTTTGGAGGATGAGACCCCCTACTCGCTGGCTTTCATTGACATGCGCATGCCCAATGGCTGGAATGGCATCGAAACGATCCAGCGCATTTGGGAAATCTGCCCGATGCTGCAGGTGGTGCTCTGTACGGCGTATTCCGATTTCTCCTGGTCGGAGATTCGTGAGGAGTTACCCCAAAGCGACCGCTTCCTGATTCTCAAGAAGCCCTTTGACAACATCGAAGTGCAGCAGCTCGCTGAAACGCTGACCGGGCGCTGCTTGGCCGAATCTGCACTGCGCGACAAGGAGCGCATCCTGTCGGAAGCTCAGCATATCGCAAGGATTGGCCACTACAGTGCGGACCTCAAAAGCGGTGCTTGGACCGGTTCAGCGATCCTTGGCGATATCTTCGGCGTCGAAATGAGCTTCTCCAGGGACTTCAACCAGTGGTTGGGTCTCATTGACGCCCCGTACCGTCAGCCTTTGCTGGACCGTATCGAGAATGCTGCCAGCACCCACAACGGCTTCGAACAGGTCTGCCGGTTATCGCGCTGTATGGACGGCCAGTTGCGCTGGCTCTTGGCGCGTGGTCGCTGGGAGCGCGACGCGCGGGGCAGTGCCACCCGACTCATCGGTACTTTCCAGGACTTCACTGAAGCCTTTCAGTCCCAGCAGCATTTGCGACTGTTGGAAACCTGCGTGGCTCAGATGAATGACGCAGTGGTTATTACCGATGCCGAGGACCTCGGAGGAGGTGGGCCCCATATTATTTTTGTCAATGATGCTTTCGTGCGGGATACGGGCTACACCAGCGAGGAAGTGATTGGCCGCTCGCCGCGCTTCCTTCAGGGCCCCGGTACGCAGCGCGCCGAGCTGGACCGTATTCGCCGGGCGATTCTGCGCGGTGAGCCGGTCAGGGCGGAGTTGACGAATTACGGCAAGGACGGGCGAGAGTGGTGGATCGATCTCGACATCGTTCCGGTGAAAGACAAGACGGGGCAGTGCACGAATTTCGTGAGCGTTCAGCGCAATATTTCTCAGCAGAAGCTGGCCAGTGCGCACATTGAGCGCTTGGCTTACCGTGACTCGCTGACGGGACTCGCAAACCGTCGTTTGCTGATCGATCGCCTGGAGCAGACCCTGGCAGCCAGCGCGCGCGTACCGGCTTTCTGTGGTCTGTTGTTTCTCGATCTCGATAACTTCAAGGAGATCAATGACAGTTTTGGCCACGACCGGGGTGACTTGTTGCTGGGTGAGGTTGCCAATCGCCTGCTTCGTTGCGTGCGCGAAGAGGACACCATCGCGCGTTTTGGCGGGGACGAATTCGCCGTGCTGCTCAGGAACCTGGGCTCTGACCGGACGACCGCCCTGGCCAATGCCGAGACGGCAGCGCGCAAGATCACGACGGCACTGGCGTGCCACTACCTGCTGGGTGAGACGACCTACCGTACGACGGTGAGCGTCGGTGTGGCGCTATCCGGCCTGGAGTCGATGACAGTGGAGGACATGCTGCGTCAGGCCGATATTGCGATGTACCAGGCCAAATCGGCAGGCAAGAACACCTACCGCTTTTTCGATACCAGCATGCAGTTGATAGTCGATGAGCGCGTGCAACTGAGCAATGATCTGAGGCTGGCGATCGAGAGCCATCAATTCGAATTGCACTACCAGCCGCAGTTCAACACGGAGCGCGGCCTGGTGGGTGCCGAGGCCCTGCTGCGTTGGGATGCGCCAGGACGCGGACCGGTTTCGCCCGGGGTTTTTGTGCCGCTGGCCGAGCAAATCTGGCTGATCCGGCCCTTGGGCAACTGGGTGCTTGATACGGCCTGCCGTGAGCTTGCACGCTGGGCCGGCATACCGTGCATGGCGCACCTGACCATGTCAGTGAATGTGAGCTCTCAGCAATTTCAGATGCCTGACTTTGTGGATTCGGTGCTGGCGTCCCTGACAAGCTCGGGCGCCCGCGCCGAAAGGCTGAAACTCGAACTGACCGAAAGTATGCTGATTCACGATCTGGCCGATGTGGACCGCAAAATGACTCGGCTGAAGTCCCATGGCGTTGGCTTGTCGCTCGATGATTTCGGCACCGGTTACTCATCACTCAGCTACCTGAAGCGCCTGTCACTCGATCAGCTCAAGATCGATCAGTCGTTTGTGCGCGATGTGATGACCGATGCCAACGACGCCGCCATTGCCCGCACCATCGTTGCCTTGGGTCAGTCGCTGGGTCTGGAGGTGATCGCCGAGGGCGTCGAGACCCAGGCTCACAAAGATTTTCTGATCAGTATTGGCTGCAACGCCTTCCAGGGTTATTTTTTTAGTCGCCCGCTAGCCGCGCCAGTGTTTGAGCGGTTCGTCTGCGACGGCTCGCCTGGTGCCTAAACTGACTCTGGCGCCAGACAAGGTGCACACACAGTGCCGCAGCGGCGGCTTGGCCTTTTGATCGGTCATAATTGTCTTCATGCAAATTTTGCGCAACGCTCACCTTCTCGCCCGCTTCGTGCTGGTGTGGTTTGCGTTGTCTCTAGGGGTTGCGGTGGCATCGCCCATTTTGAATCCGCAGGCCTCGGAGCTGATTTGCTCTGGTGCTGGCGTCATGAAGCTCATTGTCATGACCGATGACGGATCCAATGAGGTGTCCGGCTCCATGCTGGATTGCCCTTTGTGCGCCACGGGTGGCGCACCTCCCCCGCCACAGGCCCGTGCTGCGGCTGAGCCTGTTCAGCCCTTGGGTCATGTGCTGCAAAGCATTCCGTCGGCTCATATCGCCGCACTCACCGCCGCACCACTGCCGGCGCGTGGTCCACCGCAATTTCTTTAAGCTATTAAATCAGTAGCTTTCGGTGCTTTAAATACGCCGGCTAGAGCCTGATTTCATTGGTTTTTTGGGGTGGATGAGCGTGATGTGCCGTGTCTGCACACCGTTCCTCGCTAATTCAACACCCCTTCCTGCGTCACCCTTTTGCCGATATTTTTTTGGAGAATTGCATGAAATTGAAAGCACTTGCCCTCATTGTGGGCCTGGTTTGCACGAGCGCGTATGCGCAATCTGTCGATGTCAAGGGCGCCTGGGCCCGCACCGCAGTGCCTGGCCAAAAGGCCACTGGCGCCTTCATGACGCTGACGGCCAAAGACGGCGCCAGGCTGGTGAGCGTCTCGTCTCCTGTTGCGGGTGTGACTGAAGTGCATGAAATGAAAATGGACGGTGACGTCATGAAAATGCGGGCCGTACCGGGTGGGCTGGACCTGCCCGCCGGCAAAACCGTGGAACTCAAGCCCGGTGGTTACCACGTCATGCTGATGGACTTGAAAGCCGCGTTGCCCAAAGACACCAC
>CALRWE010000160.1:0-10421 GCA_943371745.1 Rhodoferax sp. OV413 | reverse complement strand
AGTGCCCACGCCGGCCGAGCATTTGAGTGCGCGCCGGATGTTGCAGTTGCAATTGTTGACCAAGCGCAATGATCCCGCACCCGCTCAAACCTGGGGGCAGGACACTGCTGCGGTGCTCGCCACCCCTTTTGAGGCCGGGGTTGCACGTCGTCTGCAAAACGTGCTGAAAGTCTTGCTCAAGCCTTGATGTGATGCGCTGAGAGGCGCTGGACGGTGCCTTTTGGCTGGCGTGTGCCGGGTGGGGGCTTCGTCAACCGAAGTACTTCTGCACGTGGCGGGACAGCGGCCGCGTCCCAGTCGCTCAGGGTGATTCGTTTCAGTCCATCCGGCAGTATGTGGTCCGCTGGCTGGTGAGTGTGACCATGAATAAGGCTTGTAGCATGAGCATTCTGCAGCCAATCACAGCAGGCCCGGGTGTCCAGATCGACGTCATTGGCCGCGCTGCGCTTGAGCTGCTCGCTTCTCTCCCGCAGGTTGCGGGCGGTTTCCTGGCGTTGGGCGAGTGGCTGGCTTAAAAAATCTGACTGCCATGAGGGGCTGCGCACCAATCTCCGGAAGTTCATGTAATCGGTGTCATCCAGACATAGAGCATCACCGTGGGACAACAACCAGCGCTGGCTGGCAAAGTCAAGCACCGTGGGATCATTCAAGAGCGTCATGCCGCAAGCTGTTGCGAAGGCGGGGCCGAGCAAAAAGTCCCGGTTGCCATGCATGAAATAGACAGGAAGACGCCGGGAGGCCTCCAGGAGAACCTGCCCACAGCGCGCCTCAAACCCGGCCGCTGAATCAAGGACGCTTGATGCCGGATCGATGATGTCGTCGCCGACCCAGACCTCGAACAGGTCACCCAAAATAAACAATGCATCGGCCTGCGTCGTGTGCATGAAACGCTGCCAACACTCGAATGTCCCAGGCTCACTGGCCTGCAGATGCAGGTCAGAAATAAAGTCAATCTGGCGCCAATGAGCAGGCGCCCGCAGCGCCGGCCCGAGCGGCACCCGGCAGGAGGGCGACGTCTCAGAATCGGCGCTGTTCATCTCAAAGTGCGACGGCCTTTTCCATGATCACATCCTGAACAGGGACGTCATCGTGGTGTCCACGTCGGGCCGTTTTGACCGCCTTGATTTTATCGACCACGTCGGTACCAGCGATAACTTTGCCGAAGACGGCATAGCCCCAACCCTGGGCTGAAATCGCGGTGTGATTCAGGAAACCGTTGTCTGCGACATTGATAAAAAACTGTGCGGTGGCCGAATGGGGGTCGCCGGTGCGGGCCATGGCCACGGTGTAGTTGAGGTTCTTCAGGCCGTTGTTGGCCTCATTGTCAATCGGCTTGTCACCCTTCTTTTCTTTCATGCCAGGCTCCATGCCGCCGCCCTGGACCATGAAGCCGGGGATGATGCGGTGGAAAATGGTGTTGTTGTAGTGGCCCTTGTTCACGTAGCTCAAAAAATTGGCGACGGTTTTTGGGGCTTTCTCCTGGTCCAGTTCCAGAGTGATGACGCCATAGTTGGCAATGTGGAGTTCGACTTGGGGGTTGCTCATAATTTAGTTCACCAGGGTTGCAGAGTTGATAAGAATGGGTGTTTTTGGAACGTCAGAGGGGAAAGGGCCCCCCGGACCTGTCGGTGCAGCCTTGATTTTTTGCACCACGTCCATGCCGGCGACGACTTTGCCAAACACGGTATAGCCGGGTTGCTGGGCGCTAGGGTCCAGAAAACCATTGTCCTTGACGTTGATGAAAAACTGGGCCGTGGCGGAGTTGGGGTCGTTGGTGCGGGCCATGGCCAGCGTGCCGGGCACGTTCCTGGGGCCACCCTTGGCCATCGCCTCGCGGCCTTCATGAACCACTGGCGCACGGGTTTTCTTTTGCACGTAGTTGGCATCGAACCCGCCACCCTGAACCATGAAGTTCTCTATGACGCGGTGAAACACCGTGCCGTCGTAGTGCTTGTCTTTGACGTAATGCAAGAAGTTTTCAACCGTCTTGGGTGCTTTGTCAGGATAGACCTCCACTACAAATTCACCGGCAGTGGTGACGAACCTGACCTTAGGCGCATTCTCGGCAGCGGCAGATGTTGCTACTGAAAAAATAGCTGCCCCTGCAATAATCACGCTGGCTAGAGCTGAAAAATTTATAAATCTCATCCAATGACTCCTTCGAAAAATATTTTCCAGTGCACGCCTTGCCGTACCCAATACTGGCGCTTGGTAGGCCCGGTCCGGGCGCCGCTGGCGACTTCGCCAAAGGTCACCACCATGGTGTCCGCTGCATCTGTCCACCGCATGAAAGACAGGTCTTTCAGTTCAATTTGGCGCCCTTGTGTCTTGCGCATTTCACCACGCAAAGCTGGCGCCCACTGGGTCAGGGTCTTGCCATTGCTGCTGAAATCCTGGCTGTAAAAGTCAAGCACCCGCTCCACATTGCCGCTGGACTTGGCACTTTGCCACGCAGACAGTGCGTTTTCAAATTGTTTGCTATCGGACCTTGCGCTGTGCGGAGCGACCCAAATCAAATTTTGCGAAATGACCACTGGCGTGGTTCGAATGGCGACCGTTCGGATTATTTTTTCAAGATCGGGGTTGGACAACACCACACAGCCATCGGTAGCCAAAGGCGGGCGTGAGAACTGGCCCGGCGGCGTGCCATGCAGCCAGATACCGCTGCCGGTCTTGCCGCGCTTGGTGTCCAGAATATTTGGGTAGTTGATGGGCAATGCCCCAGAACCGTAAAAGTCTTTGAGTGACTTCGGGTTCAGGTTGCTGGTGATGAAGTAAATGCCCAAGGGGGTGCGCAAGTCGCCTTCCACCGCCTTCTCCCAACCCGATTTGCCGACAGAGATGTAATAGTCAGCCACCAATGTCAGTCCGGTCGGCCCATTCTCAAAAAGGTACAGCCGTGACCTGGAGGTGTCCACGGCGATGGCATGCCTGACCTGCCGGGACAGCGACAGGAACTGGGATGGGAATGCCCCGGCAGGTGGACGCTCTTTCAGCGCCTTTAGCCGCATTTGTGACTCATCCCGGAGTTCACCCAGCGTTTTTGCACCTGCTTTGAGCATCCCACTTGGCACGTCACCCATGACGCTCACGGCGCGTGTCCTTGCAGCCAGGAGGTCGCCGTACACCAGTTGCGCCAACTGGAAACTGGGGTAATCCTGTACCAATCGTTCGGCCTTGGTTAGCGCTTCGCGGTTCTGCCCCTGCCCGATTGACCGATAAACGTCAACAAGGTCCGCCTCTGCAAGCCCTGCCTGAATGGTCTTCCCCTGCTTTTTGGAGACATTGCTCGTGGGGTCCTGCGCTGCGAATGAATCTTGATTTTTCGCGCTATTGGCGTGTGTACCCGATGCCAGAGCGAGCGAACAGACAGCAGCCCAAATGAGTAAAAACGACTTCATAACGGGTGCGGGCGCAACGGCTGCACATTCGGGGTGCCGTTTAAATCTGCCCAGTGCTTGGTAGTCATCAAGTGCCTGTTGATTCCTTGACGATCAGCCACTGCTCACCGGTTTTGGTCATTTCGAGGGTCTTTCTGCTCGATACCGACAACGCATCTGATTGATAACTCTGCCGGAACTTGACAATAGCCTGATTGCCATTGACCTTGACGGTCAGGTTTTCGAGCTTCACGGTGATGGTTGATTTGCCCACGATGCGTTCGCGGCGGTCTTGTTCCCACGCACTGCGCGACTGTTTCCCCGCCGGGTCAAACGCTTTGCTGTAGGCCCCAAGGTAACCAGCCATATTCTTTCCCGACCAGGCTTTTGCCCAGGCTTCCACAGCTGCTTTCACATTAGCTGCATCCTTACTCGCAGTCTCTTTCGCAGGTACCTTGGGTGCAGCAGGCGCAGGCGACGGCGGTGGCATCACATTGGGCGCGGGTGTGGGTACTTGAGGGACTGGTGTTGAAACGGCAGGGGTGGGTGTTGGTGCTGTCACCGGCAGCAATTTTGAAGCCGCAGCTGGAACAGGCTTTGGATTGCTGAGGTTAGGTATGAAGACCTCGCGAATGATGGCCAGTTTGGGCGCAACGGCGACATTGTCGGTCTCAAGCTGCAATGCCTTGTTGTAGGCCTGACTGGCCAGTCTGGCGTATACATCGCCCAGATTCTCATGGGCGGTTGCATAACTCGGGTTGGTGCGGATAGCCATTTCCAGTGCACCCCGAGCCTTCTCATATTGCCCTAATCCGGCATACAGGACGGCAAGATTGTTGTACGGCTCAGGGAGCTCGGGGTAGTCTTCGGTGAGCTTGGTGAATGTGGCGATTGCTTCCGGTTGTTTACCCGACGTGCGCTGAATCACTCCTTTGAGAAAGCGCATTTGTGGGTCGGTGGGCTTCGTCACCAGGTACTTGTCAGCCTTGCTTAATGCCTCGCTGAGTTTGCCAGCCCGCAACAGCTGATTGACGTCAGCATATTCGTCCGCCTGCGCAGTACCTGCAAAGCAAGCTGTCACTAAAGCCAAGATGCGAAGTGTCGAAAAAAAATTAGTGCTGGCGTGATTCATGAAGCCTGTTGATTGCGGAATGATGCTTGTATGCCTTGGGCTACTGGCTAGATGGGCGATATACTGAGTTTAATTGTAGCCGAGGGGTGTTTTCCGGCGCCCTGTTTATTGCCCACCCAACAGCAGCGTTTGCCATGGATATTGCATGGCCCGATGCCTGCTGAAGCTGCCTTTCGAAACACCTATGAGTCTGCACATTTACAGCACGCTGTCGCGTGCGATGGAGCCTTTTTCACCGCTGGAGCCCGGTCATGTGCGCATGTACGTATGTGGCATGACCGTGTACGACCTTTGTCATTTGGGGCACGCTCGCTCCATGGTGGCATTTGACGTGGTTCAGCGATGGCTCAGGGCCAGTGGTTTTCGGGTGACTTATGTACGCAATGTCACCGACATTGATGACAAGATCATCCAGCGTGCCCTTGAAAACGGAGAGACGATCCGGGCCTTGACTGACCGGATGGTCGATGCCTTGCACCAGGATGCGGATGCGTTGGGCATTGAGCGTCCAACCCATGAGCCACGGGCCACAGAGTTCGTTCCGCAGATGCTATCCCTCATCGGCTTGCTGGAGCAAAAGGGCTTGGCTTATCAATCAGTTAGCGGGGATGTCAATTTTGCCGTGAGAAAGTTCCCTGGTTATGGCAAGCTGAGTGGGAAGTCGCTTGATGATTTGCGTGCCGGGGAGCGCGTGGCGGTTGCCGATGACAAGGAAGATCCGCTGGACTTTGTATTGTGGAAAACATCCAAGCCTAACGAGCCCGAGGAAGCTAAATGGGATAGCACTTATGGCCGGGGTCGTCCGGGCTGGCACATTGAATGTTCGGCCATGTGCTCACAGATGCTGGGCGATACGGTAGACATTCACGGCGGCGGTGCAGACTTGCAGTTTCCGCACCATGAAAACGAGATCGCCCAAAGCGAAGGTGCGACGGGGCACCCTCTGGCCAGTATCTGGATGCACAACGGATTCGTTACGCTGGACAACGAGAAGATGTCCAAGAGTTTGGGGAATTTTTTCACCATTCGCGACATCCTGGCCCGCTACGATGCTGAAACCACCCGTTTTTTCATTATCAGGGCGCACTACCGCAGTGCGCTTAACCATAGCGATGCCCACTTGGATGACGCGCGCAATTCGCTCAAGCGTCTGTACACTGCTTTGAGCCTGGTGCCGCCTGTCCCCCTTTCCCTGGACTGGAGTCAGCCGTTTGCAGCACGCTTCAAGGCGGCTATGGATGATGATTTTGGGACCCCCGAGGCGGTCGCTGTGTTGTTTGATCTGGCCTCAGAAGTAAACAAGACAAGTTCGACAGCCTTGGCGGGTTTGCTGAAAGGCTTGGGCGCTTGCCTCGGCTTGCTACAGGCAGACCCTAAAGCGTTTTTACAGGCGGGTGCCACACTGGATCGGGCCGCTATCGAAGCCTTGGTTGTGTTGCGTGTGCAGGCCAAAGCAGCGAAAAATTTTGCCGAAGCTGATCGAATCAGGCAGGAGTTGCTCGCCTGTGGTGTGAGCCTCAAGGACTCTGCGACTGGAACGACCTGGGAAGCCGTTTCATGACGCTTTACCCAGTAATTTTGGCTTCTGGACCATGCAGTCATTGATATGAGCGCTTCTGACATGATAGCTCTGGTCGCCGACACGCCTGGCTATTGGGCAGACGCCTGCAAGCATTTGATGAAGAAAGACCGGGTAATGAAGCGCCTCATTCCCCAGTTCGGAGATGCCCGCCTGCAAAGCCGTGGCGATGCGTTTGTGACGCTGGCGCGCAGCATCGTGGGGCAGCAAATATCCGTGAAGGCCGCCCAGACCGTGTGGGACCGATTTGCCCTGCTGCCGAAAAAGATCACAGCTGACAACGTGCTCAAGCTCAAGGTCGATGACATGCGTGCAGTGGGTTTGAGTGCCCGCAAGGTCGAATACCTCGTTGATCTGGCTTTGCATTTTGACAATGGCGCATTGCACGTCAAATCATGGGAGGCGATGGACGATGAGGCTATTATCGAGGAATTGATTGGAATTCGCGGCATTGGTCGCTGGACAGCCGAGATGTTTCTGATCTTTCACCTGATGCGTCCCAACGTCTTGCCGCTGGATGATGTGGGTCTGATCAATGGCATCAGCCAGAGTTACTTTTCTGGCGATGTAGTCAGTCGCAGTGATGCCCGGGAAGTCGCTGCGGCTTGGGCCCCCTACCGTAGCGTGGCAACTTGGTATATTTGGCGCTCGCTTGACCCACTTCCCGTGAATTATTGAGACTTTTTGGGATGGACCGCAGTTGCGGGAAGTTGGTTTGCCCTAGCCCCAACTGATGAAAAGAAGGGTAGGCCAAGGTGGCAAAAATCGCGTCAGCGTTGTCCTTGATGGATTGAGAAGCGAAAAATGATAGGAGTCGTTTGTGGCTAAGAAAACATTCCTCGATTTTGAGCAAGCGATTGCCGAACTCGAAAACAAGATAGAAGAACTGCGTTACGTGCAGACCGAGTCAGCTGTTGATATTTCGACCGAAATTGAGCAGCTGGCAAAGAAAAGTCAGCAACTCACCAAAGACGTTTACAGCGATCTGAGCCCTTGGCAAATTACCAAGATAGCCAGGCATCCTGAGCGCCCTTATACGCTCGATTATGTGAATGAAATATTCACCCACTTTGTGGAGTTGCACGGTGATCGGCATTTCGCCGATGACCTGAGCATCGTCGGCGGCTTGGCCCGTTTCAACGGCACGCCATGTATGGTTATTGGTCAACAAAAAGGCCGTGATACCAAAGAGCGGGGGCTGCGAAACTTTGGCATGAGCAAGCCCGAGGGCTATCGCAAGGCACTGCGGTTAATGAAAACGGCCGAAAAATTCAAGCTGCCGGTCTTCACTTTTGTGGATACGCCCGGTGCCTACCCGGGCATAGAGGCCGAGGAGAGGGGCCAGTCGGAGGCGATTGGTCGCAATATTTTTGAAATGGCCCAACTTGAAGTTCCGATCATCACCACCATCATCGGCGAAGGTGGATCCGGTGGTGCATTGGCTATCTCTATTGGCGATCAGGTGCTGATGCTCCAGTTTTCGATTTATTCAGTCATCAGTCCTGAAGGCTGTGCGTCAATCCTCTGGAAGACCTCCGACAAGGCACAGGAGGCCGCAGACGCACTCGGTATCACGGCGCACCGGTTGAAAGCTCTGGGCGTGATCGACAAGATCGTCAACGAACCGGTCGGTGGCGCACATCGTGACCACAAGCAAATGGCTGCCTTTCTCAAGCGCGCGCTGGGTGATGCATTCCGTCAGGTCAGTGACCTCAAGGTTAAGGAATTGCTGGACAGGCGTTACGATCGCCTGCAGAGCTATGGTCGATTCAATGACACCAAGGCTTCCGCCAAGTAGACCTTTGGCAGCCCTGACGTGAGCATTACGCTCGCGCAAGCCATCGGCGCCTTTTCCCCCACTTTGCCGCTGGCTGTGGCGTACAGCGGCGGTGCAGACTCAACCGCTTTGCTGCTAGCGTGTGCTGAAAAGTGGCCAGGGCAGGTTCGGGCCTTCCACGTCCACCATGGCTTACAGGCTTCTGCCGATGACTTCGAGCAGCACTGTCGGGCGTTTTGCATGCGCCTGGAGGTACCCCTGCTCGTCAAAAAGGTTGATGCCAGTCCTGCCCGCGGGCAAAGCCCCGAGGAAGCAGCGCGAGATGCGCGTTATAGAGCTTTTGAGATTCTGGCCATTGATTTTATTGGGTTAACTGTTTCAAAAACAATAGCGATAGGGCAGCATGCCGATGACCAGGTCGAAACTGTTCTGCTGGCCTTGAGTCGGGGCAGTGGTTTACCGGGTCTCAGCGGCATGGCCGCCACCTGGGTGCGTTCAGGCGTTACCTATTGCCGCCCTTTTTTGGGCGTGCGGAGCAGCGAGATTCGGGCGTGGCTCGCAGACCGAGGCGTTCCGTTCATTGAGGATCCCACGAACGCCAATGAAAAGTTCACCCGCAACCGCATCCGCGCCCGGCTGCTGCCAGCCCTCGAGGCCAACTTTCCGCATTTCCGGGAGACTTTTGCCCGAACTGCTGCACACGCAGCTCAAGCGCAGGAGATTTTGCTGGAGGTCGCGGCGCACGACCTTGCAGTTGTCTGTACGCCGCCCCTCATTCGGCGTATTCAAGCCCTGAGCGGTCCCCGCCAAGTTAACCTGGTGCGTCACTGGCTGCTCACGACCCATAAGGCTGTGCCCAGTGCGGCACAATTATCGGAGTTGCTGGACCAAATCAAGGCTTGCACGACCCGCAGGCACCACATTCATATCAAAGTAGGCGCTGGCTTCGTCGAGCGCAGGGGGGATGTCCTGCATTGGTACAATCCTCGCGTTTTGCTTTAAAAAAATATACACATGGCTTTGATCGTTCATAAATACGGCGGCACCTCGATGGGTTCTACGGAGCGCATCCGAAATGTCGCCAAACGCGTTGCCAAGTGGGCGCGCGCCGGCCATCAAATGGTAGTCGTGCCCTCTGCCATGAGCGGAGAAACCAACCGGCTGCTGGGTCTGGCCAAAGAGTTGGCCCCCAGCAAAACTAGTGACGCCTATAGCCGTGAGCTCGACATGCTCGCTGCCACGGGCGAGCAGGCGTCTAGCGCCTTACTGGCCATTGCGCTGCAGGCTGAAGGTATGGAGTCGGTCAGCTACGCGGGTTGGCAGGTGCCGATTCGGACCAACAGCGCGTACACCAAAGCCCGGATTGAATCGATTGATGACCACAAAGTGCGTGCCGATCTGGATGCGGGCAGGGTGGTGATTGTCACGGGTTTCCAGGGGCTGGATGAGATGGGAAACATCACCACGCTTGGGCGCGGTGGTTCGGATACGTCTGCGGTTGCCGTGGCTGCTGCCATGAAGGCGGCAGAGTGCCTGATCTTTACCGATGTCGATGGCGTGTACACCACCGATCCCCGTGTGGTACCAGAGGCCCGTCGCCTGAAAACCGTCAGCTTTGAAGAGATGCTGGAGATGGCATCCATGGGTTCCAAAGTGCTGCAAATTCGCTCGGTCGAGTTTGCTGGCAAATACAAGGTGAAGTTGCGGGTTCTGAGTAGCTTCACCCCTTGGGATATCGATATCAACACCGAGGCTGCCTCCGGCACCCTGATTACTTTTGAGGAAGACGAACACATGGAGCAAGCCATTGTTTCCGGCATTGCATTCAACCGCGATGAAGCCAAAATCTCTGTCCTGGGCGTGCCGGACAAGCCCGGCATTGCTTACCAGATTCTGGGTGCTGTGGCCGATGCGAATATCGAAGTCGATGTGATCATTCAAAACATCAGCAAAGACGGAAAGACGGATTTCAGCTTTACATGCAACCGCAGTGAGTATGCCAAGGCGATCGACCTTTTGCGCGAGAAAGTTTTGCCTGGCCTGGGCGCACAAGAGGTGGTTGGAGATACCAAGATCTGTAAGGTTTCCATCGTTGGTATCGGTATGCGAAGCCACGTGGGTGTGGCCAGCAAGATGTTTCGTGTGCTGAGCGAAGAAGGTATCAACATTCAGATGATTTCCACCTCGGAAATCAAGACCTCCGTGGTGATTGATGAAAAATACATGGAGCTCGCAGTGCGTGCGTTGCACAAAGCTTTTGATTTGGACCAAGTTCCAGCTTAAGAAACAGCCCAAGTCGTGAGATAATTGCGAACAGGAATTAAGGAAACGTGACCGAGTGGCCGAAGGTGCTCCCCTGCTAAGGGAGTAGGGGGTGTAGAGCCTCCTCGAGAGTTCGAATCTCTCCGTTTCCGCCAAATAAAACCCTAAGTGATTGATTCACTTAGGGTTTTTTATTGTCTAAAAATACCTACCCACGTTCTAACCTGAAGTTCCTCGAAATTTCGAGCCTCTAAATCGCATTTCCCCACCTCTGTAGCTATGAAAGACCGC
>CALRWE010000159.1:0-10595 GCA_943371745.1 Rhodoferax sp. OV413 | reverse complement strand
ACATCAAGCTTCATTATTGGTGGTGGCAGCGCACCGTACACCGTGAGCAGCAGCAACACCGCTGTGGCCACGGCCGCAATCATCGGAAACTCGACCTTGGCCATCAGCGCCAAGAAAGCAGGCACTGCACAAGTTGTTGTTTTTGACAGCGCCGGTAAATCGGTTGCAACGACCTTGACGGTTGCTCCGATAGGTGTCATCTCGCCATCGCCACTGTATGTGGCAGCGCCGGGCACAGTGACTCTGGCTGCTGATTCAACAACACCGAGCTATGGCATCAGCGGAGGCACATTACCTTACACGGTGAGCAGCAGCAACGTCGGCGTGGTTAGCGCAAGTGGCACAGCGACCACGTTTGCGCTAACAGGTGTGGCATCGGGGACGGCCCAGGTTGTTGTATTTGACGCGTTGGGCCAGTCCACCACGATGACGCTCACGGTCACCGCTCGTTCGTCCATGCTTAGCTTATCACCCGGCGCCTTGCAGGTGGGTGAAAACCTTAAGGAGGATATTGTGCTTAATATTTATGGCGGTTCATCGCCCTATCGCGCACTGACAGACGATTTGCAATTGTCAAGTGTTTTAATAGACGGCACTACTTTGAAGATTGGTCTGGGTTCCAATGGCAACCGTTGCATCACACCTTTCGACTCAGCGGTCGAGCCGCGAGTTTATGTGGCAAACGGTATTTACAACGTGACGGTGACCGTTGTTGACAGTTTGGGTGCTTCCGCAACCAGTGTCTTGTCGATCAAGGACGACGGCAAAGGCGCGACAAATCCGTCATGCCCGCTGCCGTAGCCCCGATGCATACGGAGTAGATCAGCTTTGCTCAATGCGTGAATCGTCGGTTTGCGGGTCTGCAAGTTGAATCCTTGCAGATTCCAGAGCGCCATTAGTCGCCTGCGTCCACCCGGTGCTGCAGCGAGATCATGCGCCAGGTCAGCCCCAGCGGCGTATCGGTCTTGAAGGACACCAGTTTGCGGGAGAGGCGCAGCATCTCGATGCCTTGGCGCAGGTTGGCCCCCACTTGCCCCTCCACCTTGTCGGCGTTGGAGATCACCCGGTCCAGATGGCCGTGGATGCGCAGCAGGCCAGCGGCAGTTTTGCTGCCCACCTTGGGCACACCCGGTATGCCGTCCACGGCATCACCCATGAGGGCCAGCAGGTCACCCATCTGCGAGGGTTTGACACCGAATTTCTCCTTTATGTAAGCCTCGTCACGCCAGAGGCCCTTGAAGTGATCGTAGATGTAGACCTGGTCGTTGAGCAGCTGCAAAAAGTCTTTGTCGGTTGACACAATGATGACCCGCTGGGGGCTGGCAGCGCACCATTTTTCAGCCAGCGTGGCAATGGCGTCATCCGCTTCGATGCCCTCGATGGCAATCGAGTGCAAGCCCAGGTTCTGCAAGCCAAGCTGGATGGTTGGCAGGGCCTCCCGCAGGGGCTGCGGCATGGGTTTGCGGTGGGCTTGGTAGGGTACATACAGGTCGTGCTTCCAGGTATGGCCCCCATGGTCAAACACCGCCACGGCGTGGGTCGGGTTGTGCGTCTTGAGGGCGCGTTTGAAAGAGGCCAGGCTGGAGGCGAGGGTGTCCGCGATCTTGGCATCGTCTTCCAGCCCGGGGACCGCCTCGTGGATACGCCGGATGATGTTCAGCGCATCAATAATCAAGAGAGCCATGGTGTGGTCATGCTGGTTTAAAAAATTCAATAGCATCAGAGGCATGGGATACGCCGGCTGGAGTGCTCAAAGGCGCTAAAAGTGCTGCCAAGTCCGCCGCGTCGAACTTTGAGGCGCCCGCGTCATCGTGGCCCAGCACGCTGTTGGTCAGCGCCAGTTTGCGCGCCTGCAACTCCAGCATGCGTTCCTCGATGCTGCCTTGCACCACCAGCTTGTACACAAACACCGGCTGGTCCTGGCCGATGCGGTGGGCGCGCGCGGTGGCTTGCTCCTCCACGGCGGGGTTCCACCACGGGTCCATGTGGATCACGGTGTCGGCGGCGGTCAGGTTCAGGCCGAGGCCGCCAGCTTTCAGGCTGATCAAGAGCACGGGGACCTCTTGCGCCTGAAAACGCTGCACCACGCTGGCGCGTGCGGGGGGCGGGGTCTTGCCGGTCAGGCTGAGAAAAGGCAGTTTCAGGGCTTGCAGCTGCTCTGCAATCAGCTCCAGCAACTCGGTGAACTGCGAGAACACCAGCACGCGGCGGCCCTCAATGACCAGCGCCGGCAGCAGGTCGGCCAGCAACTCCAGCTTGGCGCGCTCCATGCCGGGCAAAGGCTGGTTGCCTTTGACCAGATGCGGGTCGCAGCAGACTTGGCGCAGCTTGAGCAGCGCATCCAGAATGGTGATTTGCGCCCCCTTGAAACTCTGGCGCTGGAGTACGCGGCGCACCTGCACATCGGCGGCCACCCGCACGCTCTCATACAACTCGCGTTGCTGGCCTTGCAACTGCACACGTTGAATCACCTCGGTGCGCGGGGGCAGTTCGCTGGCCACGTCCTGCTTGCGCCGGCGCAAGATGAAGGGCCGCACGCGCTGGGCCAGCAGGGCCGCGCGCAGGGTTTCGCCGTTTTCCTCAATGGGCTTGCGCCAGCGCACCGCAAACTGGCGCGCATCGCCCAGAAAGCCGGGCATCAGCCAGTCAAATTGGGCCCACAGCTCGCCCAGGTGGTTTTCCATGGGCGTGCCGGTCAGGCACAGGCTGTGGCGGGTTTGCAGGCGACGCAGGGCGCGGGCGCTGCGGCTGCCGGCATTTTTGACCATCTGCGCTTCGTCCAGGATCACCAGGTGAAAGTGCTGCTTGGCCAGCGCATCCATGTCGCGCCACAGCAAGGGGTAGGTGGTCAGCACCAGGTCGTGGCGGGGCACCTGGGTAAACAACGCCTCGCGCTGCGGCCCCGGCAGGGTCAGCAGGCGCAAACCGGGGGCCATACGTTGCGCCTCCAACTGCCAATTAAAAATCAGGGAGGTGGGCAGCACCACCAACACCGGCAGGTCGAGCCGCCCTGCATGTTTTTCGATCAGCACATGGGCCAGCGCCTGCGCGGTTTTGCCCAGGCCCATGTCGTCGGCCAGAATGCCGCCCAGGCTATGCGTGCGCAGGTATTGCAGCCAGGCCACGCCTTCGAGCTGGTAGGGGCGCAGTTGCACGTGCAGGCCCTCGGGTGCGGCAACAAACTGCGGCGTGCCTGTGGTGCTCAATCGTTTGGCCAAGGTGGCCAGGCCCAGGTCGCCCTCCAGTTGCCAGGCGTTGTGCGGCCCCACCCGGTGGGTGTCCAGCAGGCTGGCACGCAGGGCATCGAGCCGGCGGGCTTCCCAGGCGCCCAGGCGCAGCGCACCCTGGTTTTGGGGTCGGTTCGGGTCGGTCAGCAGGTCCAGCATCGCGCTGACGATGGCTTTGAGCGGGGCCGCCGGCGCGTCGATGCGCTTGCCACCGGGGGCGCGCAGTGACACAAGGCTCAGGTCGTCGATGGCGGCCATCTTCGCTGCGTTAAGCCAGCGGGCGTCCCGGCGAAGCAGATCGGCCAGCAGGGGCGCCAGGTCTAGCGGTTGGCCGTCAATCTCGATGCCCAGGCTCAGCAGCCAGGCCCCTTCGCGCTCGGGCAAATGCAGCTTCTGGACGCTGCGCCCGGGCTTATTCAGCGGGCCACACAGTTCCTTGCCCAGCACCTCGCCGGTGTCCGGGCTCACCACCAGCCGCCAGCGCTCTACGGCCACGCTTTCGTGGGCAAAGCCGGCTTGCACCACCACCGACCAGCCCACGGCTTGGAGTTTCGGGATTTCGTCGGCCCAAAAGTCACCAAAGAATTCCTCTTGCCCCAGTGTCCATACCGATCCCAGCGCCGGGCTGTGCTCCGGGCTGCGCCACTGGAACGTGCCTTTTTCCAAGGGCACAAAGCCCATGTCCCAGACTCGGTCCATGGCGTCAGCCTCGGCCGCCAGGTCGCGTTGCATGGAGATCAACGCGCCATCGTTGCCGGGCAACTCCTGAACAAGTGCTGGCCGCTTGTTCAGGATGGAGGTGGGGGCGGGGGTGTGCCAGCTGTCGCCCGCCCCGGTCTGGTAAGTCCAGTCGAACTGGGCCACCGTGACGCTGTCACCGCGGGGGCCGAGCTTGCCCTGGGACTTGAGGCCCAGCAGCCCCTGGCCGCGGTCCAGGGTTTGCAAGGTGATGCGGGGGCGGAAGTGGCCGATGACGCTGGTGCGGGCTTGGAGCATGTCGCATTGTGCCGCCTTGGTCTTTTATGATCAAAAGTGTGCTCTAGCCGACGTTCTGTTTGCCTGTCGTGCTATTTAAACAGGAGTTGTGTGGGCTCTTGCCATTTCGCTTTGGACTGCGGCCTTGTTTGCGCTGTATGGGCGGGGACGCAAGCTTCTTTTGAAAACCCTGACAATCCACGCCGTGCTGCAAATCTTTTTCATTACCTTCCCCTTTTTCGCCTTGGTGCTGTGTGGTTACATCGCCGCACGCCGGCGCATGTTGCCGCTGGAGGCCATTCCGGGCCTGAACAGCTTTGTGCTGTTTTTTGCGCTGCCCTGCATGCTGTACCGTTTCGGGGCGTCAACACCGATTGCGCAGTTGCTGGATGCCAGCGTGTTCTTCACCTGGTTGCTGTGCGCGCTGGTCATGGTGGGGTTCGCGGTGGCCATCAGCCTTAACCGGCGCATCGGCTGGAACGACGCGTCATTCGGCGCACTGGTGGCGGCTTTCCCCAACACGGGTTTCATGGGCGTGCCGCTTCTGGTGGCTTTGCTTGGAGCGCAGGCGGCAGGGCCGATCATCGTGACCATTGTGGTCGACATGGTCATCACCACCTCGCTGTGCATTGCGCTCTCGCGCCTGGACGGGGCCGATGAGCATGGCGCCAGCAAGGCGGTCAAAAACGCGCTCAAGGGTGTGGTGGCCAACCCCATGCCCTGGGCGATTTTGCTGGGTGGCGTGGCTTCGGCCGTGAGTCTGGAGTTGCCCTCGCCTGTGGCCAAGACCGTGGGCTTGCTGGCGGATTCGGCCTCCCCAGTGGCCTTGTTTACCATTGGCGCCGTGCTGGCGCGCTCGCAAATGCTGGCTGCTCTGCACAGCCATGCGCCCATGCGCTTGGGTGATTACGTGCCCATGGCGGCGCTCAAGCTGTTTTTGCATCCGCTGCTGGTGCTGCTGGTGGGTGCCGGGGCGATCAGCCTGGGCGTGCCACTGGACCGCTTTGCCTTCACGGTGATGGTGCTGGTGGCAGCACTCCCGAGTGCCAGCAATGTCTCGCTGCTGGCCGAGCGCTTTGGCGCAGACAACGGGCGCATTGCCCGCATCATTCTGGTGTCCACCGCGGCGGCCTTCGTGACCTTCACGGTGGCTGTGGCGCTGGTGCGCTAAGCCTCAACAAGCTACAGCGCGTTGATGGGAATCTTCAGGTAGGTCACGCCATTGTCCTCGGGAGGCGGCATGTGGCCTGCGCGCACATTCACCTGTACTGCGGGCAAGATCAGCACCGGCATGGCCAGGGTTTTGTCGCGCGCGGTGCGCAGGGCCACAAAGTCGGCCTGGGTCACGCCATCGTGCACATGGATGTTGTGGGCGCGCTGCGCTGCCACCGTGGTTTCCCAGGTGGCCTCACGTCCAGCGGGCGGGTAGTCGTGGCACAGGTGCAACCGGGTCTCCGGTGGCAGGGCCAGCACCTTCTGGATGGACTGGTACAGCGTGGCCGCGTCACCTCCGGGGAAGTCGCAGCGGGCCGTGCCGTAATCCGGCATGAACAAGGTGTCGCCAACAAACGCATCCGCTCCCACCACATAGGTCAGGCAGGCCGGCGTATGGCCAGGGGTGTGCATCACGCGTACCTCCAGATCACCAATTTTGAATTTTTGCCCGTCTTCAAACAAGTGGTCGAACTCGGCGCCCTCGGTGTTCATGTCCTTGGCGTTGAACACTTTTTTGAACACACCTTGCACCTCCCGAATGTGCTGCCCAATGCCGATGCCTCCTCCCAGCTGCGCTTGCAGGTAGGGGGCGGCCGACAGGTGGTCCGCATGGGCATGGGTCTCCAGCAACCAATCCACGGTGAGGCCGGCTTGCTTCACGTAGGCCACGACCTGGTCGGCACTGGTGTGCGAGGTGCGACCGGACTTGGGGTCGTAGTCCAGCACACTGTCAATGATGGCGGCCCGCTTGCGAACCGGGTCAGCCACCACGTAAGTGACGGTGAAGGTGGCGGGATCAAAGAACGACTGGATGGTGGGCTTTTGCATGTGGGCGCGCCTTGTTCAACGGTTTGGCATCGGAAGGAGGAAAGAGCATGTTTGAATTATTGAATATTAAGACTCGACTTATATTTAATCCAAATTATTGCGTAAGCCCTTGTTGCAGGCACTAGAAAGGGACTTTCTTCATGACTGTCTGTCCACCATTTGGCCTGATATCCCGCATTAGTCATTGGTGTTGATCAAATGGTTGGCCATTTGGGCGAAGGTGTGGATCAGGGAGTTGCGAAACGCGACATCAGGCACCTGCTCGGTCAGGGCCTGGGTCATGCACAGCATCCATTCGTCCCGGACCACCGATCCCACCGCGTAAGGTGCATGCCGCATGCGCAAACGGGGATGACCTTTCTTGGCGATATACAGAGCGGGGCCGCCGAACCAGCCTGAGAGAAACTCAAACAGGCTCTGGGCACTGCCGGCCAGGGTTTCAGGGTGCATTTGGCGCACCGTGTGGGCCTCTGGCAGTTCGTCCATCAGTGCATAAAAGCGGTGCACAAGGCGTTGTACGCCAGCCTCTCCACCCAGGGTTTCGTAAGGAGTAATGTCTGTTGTCATGAGGGGTCTTGTTGTCAAAGTTCATGACGAGCTTACCCGGCGGAGCCCTTTGATCTATCGGGTTGATTGATATTTATGCCATCTCAAACCCATCTGCGTCTGTAAACTGATTATTCGGTTGCCAAAGTGAACAACTCGATTCACCTTGACGAACTCCAAACAACAACGCCATGAACGGAGAATCCTATGGATCCCAAGAATCAAAAAACGGCGGGCACTTGCCCCGTGATGCACGGCGCCAACACGCAGGTCAGCAACTCAAACATGGCCTGGTGGCCAAATGCGTTGAACCTAGACATTCTTCACCAGCACGACACCAAGACCAACCCCATGGGTGCGGGTTTCAACTACCGCGAAGAAGTCAAAAAGCTGGATGTGGCTGCCCTCAAAAAAGACCTGACGGCCTTCATGACCGACAGCAAGGCGTGGTGGCCAGCAGACTGGGGCCATTACGGCGGCCTGATGATTCGCATGGCCTGGCACTCGGCCGGCTCCTACCGCACGGCGGACGGCCGGGGCGGCGCTGGCACCGGTAACCAGCGTTTTGCGCCGTTGAATTCCTGGCCCGATAACGTGAACCTGGACAAGGCCCGCCGCCTGCTCTGGCCGATCAAAAAGAAGTACGGCAACAAGCTCAGCTGGGCCGACCTGATTGTCTTCGCCGGCACCGTGGCCTATGAATCCATGGGTCTCAAGACGTTCGGCTTTGCCTTTGGCCGCGCCGACATCTGGCACCCTGAAGAAGACATTTACTGGGGCTCCGAGAAAGAGTGGCTGGCCCCTACCGGCAGCGAAGGCAGCCGCTACTCCGGCGAGCGCGACTTGGAGAACCCGCTGGCCGCGGTGATGATGGGCTTGATCTACGTCAACCCCGAGGGCGTGGACGGTCAGCCTGATCCGCTCAAAACCGCGCAGGACGTGCGGGTGACCTTTCTGCGCATGGCCATGAATGACGAGGAAACCGTGGCCCTGACGGCTGGCGGGCACACGGTGGGCAAGGCCCACGGCAATGGCGACGCCAAGTTGCTGGGCCCCGCGCCGGAAGCAGCCGATGTGGACGAGCAAGGCTTGGGCTGGGTCAATAAAACCACCCGCAATATTGGCCGTGACACCGTCTCCAGCGGCATTGAAGGCGCCTGGACCACCCACCCCACCCAGTGGGACAACGGCTATTTCAAACTGCTGCTCGGCTACGAATGGGAGTTGAAGAAAAGCCCGGCCGGCGCCTGGCAGTACAAGCCGGTGAACATCCGGCCGGAAGACATGCCGGTGGATGTGGAAGACCCGTCGATCCGCTGCATGCCCATCATGACCGACGCCGACATGGCCATGAAGATGGACCCCGCGTACCGCGTCATTTCCGAGCGATTCTCCAAAGACCAGGCGTACTTTTCAGATGTCTTTGCCCGCGCTTGGTTCAAACTCACCCACCGCGACCTGGGCCCCAAGACCCGCTACATCGGCCCAGACGTGCCCCAGGAAGACCTGATCTGGCAAGATCCCGTGCCCGCCGGCCGCGCCGACTATGACGTGGCAGCCGTCAAGGCCAAAATTACGGCCAGCGGCCTGAGTGTGAGCGATATGGTGGCCACCGCCTGGGACAGTGCCCGCACCTACCGCGGCTCCGACATGCGTGGCGGCGCCAATGGCGCCCGCATTCGTCTGGCCCCGCAAAAGGACTGGGAAGGCAACGAGCCCGCCCGCCTGACCCGGGTGCTGGGCGTGCTTGAAGGCATTGCTGGCGCAAGTGGTGCCAGCCTGGCCGATGTGATTGTGCTGGCTGGCAATGTGGGCGTGGAGCAGGCAGCCAAGGCGGCAGGCTTTGACATTGCGGTGCCTTTTGCGGCCGGCCGGGGTGATGCCACGCAGGAGTCCACCGATGTGGAGTCCTTTGAGCCGCTGGAGCCACTTTCTGATGGTTTTCGCAACTGGGTGAAAAAGAATTACACCGTCAGTGTGGAAGAGCTGATGTTGGACCGCGCGCAACTGCTGGGCCTGACCGCCCATGAGATGACCGTGCTGGTGGGTGGCCTGCGCGTGTTGGGCACCAACCATGGCGGCACCCAGCATGGCGTGTTCACCGACCGCGTGGGCGCCCTGACCAACGACTTCTTCGTCAACCTCACCGACATGGCCAACACCTGGAAGCCTACCGGTCGCAATTCGTATGACATTTGCGACCGCAAGACTGGCGCCGTCAAGTGGACCGCTACCCGGGTGGACTTGGTGTTTGGGTCGAATTCGATTCTGCGTGCCTATGCCGAGGTCTATGCGCAGGATGACAACCAGGAGAAATTCGCGCGCGATTTCGTGGCGGCCTGGACCAAGGTCATGACCGCCGACCGTTTCGATCTGGCCTAAAGCCAGGTCGACCGCCCCACGCCGCTCGCAATGACGGCGTGGAGATCATGCAGCTGCCGCCATCCGCGCCGGCAGCTGAACCGCTTAGCCTGCAGGCTTGCGTAAAGTTGGGAAAATTTGACCTGGCTCAGGCCCAGAGCCGATCGTTGCCCTAATAATTCAGTCTTTGCTTATAAAAAGACTGTCATGACCCCGCCCCTGTTTCAATTCGGCCAAAACCACCCCGATTACCCCGTGCCTGTGCTCAACGAGCGGGCGGTGCGTGCCAGTGCCGGCATCCTGTTTTTCTTCGCCATGATCGCGTTCATGAACGCCTGGCTGGTGGGCAACTTTCAGCCCACACGGGTGTTTGTGGTGGTGTTCCTGGCTGACTTTGCCATTCGTTTGTTCATCAACCCCCTTTGGGCGCCCAGCATGATTTTGGGTCAATGGGCTGTTGCGCGCCAAGAGCCCGAGTGGGTGGGTGCGCCGCAAAAACGCTTTGCCTGGGGCATTGGTTTTGTGCTGGCGCTGGCCATGCTCTACCTCATGGTGCTCAACAACGTGGTCGGACCGATCAATCTGCTGGTGTGCGGTCTGTGCCTGACGCTCATGTTTTTTGAGGCCGCCTTTGGCATTTGCCTGGGCTGCAAGCTCTACAACCTGTTCAACAAAGACAAGGCCCAGTTGTGCCCTGGGGGTGTGTGCGAAGTGCCCAGCTCGCCCCGCGCCCGGATGAGCTCCGCGCAAGTGGCTGTGGTGCTGGCCTTTGCCGGCTTGACCGCCACCGTGGCGCAAGCGGTCTACCGCACCGGTGGTGCGTTGCCCGTGGTTCCCAGTCAAGCCGCAGCGGGCGCCCTCACGCCGTCCGTGCAGTCCGCAAGCCCAGCTGATGCCGCCGAGGCCGAGCGCTGCACCGTGCCAGCTTTTGCCAAAGCTATAGGCCACGAGGCCAAGTGGAAGTTGCACAACCACTGCCCATAGTCAAGACGCGCTACGGTTTTTATAGGTATAAGACCAATAAAAACGCCTGCCAGAGGCTGTTTTCTTATAAATTTCACATCGGAACCCCATGAAAAACAAATCTGCATTGGTTCGCCGCTTGGGCGTGAGCGCCGCCGTGCTGGTGCTGCTGGGGGCGCTGGCGTTTGTGGCGCTGCGCACCGGGCCGCTGGCACCCATTAAGGTAACCGTGGCATCGGCGGCGCTGGGCAGTTTGAGTCCAGCCATTTTTGGCATTGGCACGGTGGAAGCCCAACGCAGCTGGATGGTGGGGCCCACAGTGGCGGGCCGGGTGCTGTCGGTCAAGGTGGACGTGGGCGATGTGGTCAAGGCCGGGCAGCTGCTGGCTGAAATGGACCCCGTGGATCTGGACCAGCGCCTGGCCGCACTGGATGCCTCATTGGCCCGCGCGGGCAGTGCCCAGGCCGCGGCGCAGGCGCA
>CALRWE010000158.1:0-10904 GCA_943371745.1 Rhodoferax sp. OV413 | reverse complement strand
CGTCAATTGATTGAACAACTCGGGGTTGACCAGCTGGAGCCCCGGCTGAAACAACTCTGCACGAATGCCCAGAGCCAGCACACCACCGATCATCAGCATGGCGAAACTGAACAAAAGGTACAAGGTACCAATGTCTTTGTGGTTGGTGGCAAAGACCCATCGACGCCAGCCGGTGGGCGCATGCCCGTGGTGGTCATCATGGGCATGGTCATGGTGGTCTAGAACAGCACTCATTTTGGTTTCCTTCTCAATACTTCGAATTCTGCGAACAAGGCTTACTTACGGGCAGCGGTGATGGCCGCAGGCTGCACCAACTGGCCGGTCTTGTTCGCCCAGTTGTTTTTGGTGTAGCTGATGACCGCTGCAATGTCAGTGTCGCTGAGCTGCTTCCAGGCGGGCATCGCACCATTGTTCTGACCATTCAACATCACCGCAATTTGCTTGCTGGCGTCTGCATCCAGAATCACGGCCGACCCAACCAGCGCCTTGATGGGACCTGCGCCCATGCCTGTGGCCTGGTGGCAGGCCGCGCAGTTCGCTGCGTAAACCTTCTCGCCACGAGCAATGATGTCTTCGGAAGTCCACACTTTGGTCGGATCATCTGCTTTGGCGGCCAGCTTCTTCATTTCACCGCCCACCCAAGCTGCGTAATCCTCAGCCGACACCACCTTCACATGGATGGGCATGTAGGCATGCTCTTTGCCACACAACTCTGCACACTGGCCGTAAAAGTCACCAATTTTCTCGGCGCGAAACCAGGTGTCGCGCACAAACCCGGGAATCGCGTCCTGCTTCACACCGAAGGCAGGCACCATCCAGGCATGAATCACGTCGTTGGCCGTCGTGATCACCCTGACCTTCTTGTTGACCGGAACAACCAGTGGGTTGTCGACCTTGAGCAGGTAGTCATCGACCGCGGTACCTGCCTTGGGACCGCCGTTGTTCGACATCTCACGGTGCGATGCGTCCAATGCAGAAATGAAGGCAATGCCCTCGCCCTCGCCTTTGAGGTAGTCGTAACCCCACTTCCATTGCATGCCTGTGGCCTTGATGGTCAGGTCCGCATTGGTGGTGTCTTTCATGGCCACAACCACCTTGGTGGCCGGCAAGGCCATCAAAATCACAATCACAAAAGGAACGATAGTCCAGACGATTTCAACAGTCACCGACTCGTGAAAATTGGCCGCCTTGTGCCCTTTGGATTTGCGGTGCTTCCAGATGGAGTAAAACATCACGGCAAACACAGCTACAAAAATAACGGTACAGACGATCAGCATGAACCAGTGAAGCCACGCCTGCTCCACCGCAATACCGGTCACCGCAGGATGCAAATTCAGCTGATTTACGGCCGGCCCGCCAGGCAAGTCATTGACTGCATGCGCCGCACCGATGCCCAAACCGCTTGCGGTCAAAAACGCGCCCGCCAGCTTGTTGAAAATGTTTTTGATCATGTTCACTTCTTCATTGCCTCAAATAAACCGTACGTAATGCCGTTTCACGACACCAATCAGACACCCCGCAGCGCCATCCGAATCTCTCTCGCCAACAGCGGTCGCAGCTCAGGGCGAATAAACCGTCCGACCTGGATCGTTCGACCTTGACCGGACACCTGTATCAACGACCTGTCGCCGGATTTGGGTTCCACCCGAACCCAGTCTCGCCGAAATTCTGCCCGCTCCAATTTGCCCGCGTTTTCAAGCTCAACCACCAAGTGGTCATCCTTGAAAAAAATCTTCTCTCCATCAGTCGCATGCCGGGCGTAACTCAAAAAACCGAAACCAACTGCCATCAACTCGAGACCGGTCAGCGGCAATATGAGCCAAGCCCCCGACAACCAAAACATGACGCCAATGGTCAGCGAAACACAACAAATGCCCACGTAAGCCCAACCCAGCTGGGCGGGCGTCATTGCGCAATTCTTGCGCAAAAACCAGTGGATGCTTTGACCCTGCACAGTCGCGAAACGAAATACCATGTTTGACACAAGTTTTATCCGTTTAACCCACAAAGATGACGGGACATGGCGCAAAACATAAGCCTACACCAATGTATTGAGCACATATTCTAGCCCACGCCCCGCGATTTTTACCTGTCAAGCCCATCAATCAAGGATCCACAGGATAAGTTTTACGCTGGCTCAAAGCTTCCCGCATTTGCGCCAGTGAAAGCACCGTTTCAGAGCGCATGTTTAACCGTGGCGCAGGTTTGAAAGCGTGACCATAAATGACTTCAAAGGTGAGCTGCAGTGGCATTTTGGCGATAGCGTCGCGCAGTTGCGCGTGCCATTGGCGCCCACGCAGGCCAGGAAAACGTTTTGGGTGCAGATTGCGACCCAGGCCACGCAACTCCAGCAGCAAGCGCTCGGGCGTCTCAAAGGTGAGCACAATGCGCTCCATGTCCATGACCGGCTCGGCAAAACCGGCTGCCGCCAGCATGTCACCCCAGTCGTGCATGTCAGTGAACTCATGCGACAAGGCGGGCCACCCCAAGGAGGCATACAGGCTCCGCAGCTCATGCAGAGTATCTGGCCCCAGACAAGAGAACATCAGGAAACCATCCATGGCCAGCGAGCGATGCCACTGGGCGATCAAGGCTTGCGGGTCCTCGGCCATGTGCAGCGCCATGTTGGCCCACACCATTTGGCTGGCGCCATCCGGCGGGACGCCAAGACGGGACGGCTTGGCCGTCCAGCGGCTGGGCCGCCACCATGGCGTTGCGGTGGCGCGAGAAAAATAAGCGCCGTGGTCCTCTTGCGTCTCCACCACAAAACATCCCGCATCGGGATACCGACGAGACAAAAGCGCATGAGCCTCCAGCCCCCCCTGCACAGGCTCCCAGTGCACCCAGTGTTCAGGCTGGAGTTTGATCCATTCGAGCCGCTCCTCCATCCGCCGTGCCACCTCCTCGTGCAGCCACGGCGACGGTGCGGCTGGCATGTGCCGCCAGCGTCGGGCAGCACGAGGATCGATGGTGGGGGGCGACTGGGTCATTTGGAGAGCAATTTATTGCAACAGAGTATATTGATTTGATGCTCCGTCGATTGATCAACAGGGTGATTCATGCACTGCCCAGCCAATGCATGGTGTGCCACGCCTGGCCGGCGCAGCCCGTGTGTGAAAACTGTGTTGATCGTTTCGCCCAGCCACAACCGCGGTGCAAGACCTGTGCCCTGCCCGTACCCGCCGGTGTCGTGCACTGCGGCGCCTGCCTCAAGGAGGCACCTCCAATCGACATCTGCCTGGCCGCTGTGCCTTATTCTTTTCCGTGGTCTGACCTGATCGTAGGCTTCAAATTTCACAACCATACCGGCCGCGTGGGGTCGTTTGCCCTGTTACTGCGCAGCACACCCTGGGTTGAGCCAGCCTTGGAGGAGGCGAACCTGGTGATCCCGATGCCCTTGTCACTTGTGCGACTGCGCGCCCGAGGATACAACCAGGCGCTTCTGATTGCCCGGCAACTCTCCCCGGAAAAAACCGATGGGCGGGTGCTGCTGCGCATCAAGGACACGCCAGCGCAAAGCTCCCTGAATCGAAAAGAACGGTTGGCCAGTGTGCGCGAAGCCTTTGCAGTGGACCCCCTGTTGGCGGAAAAAATCAAGGGCGCCCGGTTGGTTCTGATAGACGATGTCATGACCAGCGGCGCCTCACTCTTTGCGGCGGCCCGGGTGCTGCGGGCCGCCGGAGCCGTACACATCACAGGCATTGTCATTGCACGAACCGATTAGAAGACGGGCGCCAGACCGGGGACAATGCAGGCCTATGTTTCATATTGTCCTTGTTGAACCCGAAATCCCGCCCAACACGGGTAATGTCATCCGCCTGGCAGCCAACACCGGCTGCACCCTGCATCTGATTGAGCCGCTGGGTTTCTCCATGGACGACAAACACATGCGCCGCGCCGGACTGGACTACCACGAGTACGCCAAGTTGAAGCGCCACGCCAGTTGGCAAGATTTTCTGGAGACAGAGCGCCCAAGACCCGACCATCTATTCGCCCTGACCACCCGCGCCACCCGGGGTGTTCATGAGGTGGCGTTTGAGCCGGGTGACTGGCTGGTGTTTGGCTCTGAAACCAAGGGCTTGTCGGACGCGGTACGCCAGTCGTTTGCGCCGGAGCAGGGACTGAAACTGCCCATGTTGACGGGTCAGCGCAGCCTGAATTTATCGAATGCGGTGGCAGTTACTGTGTTTGAGGCTTGGCGCCAAAACGGTTTTGGCGCCCTGGCTTCGGCAACCCCAGCCGCCTGAGACTGTCAAAAACAGGGTTCAGGGGTAGTGCCGCGCCAATGACTCGGCCACACACACGGGCTTGACGGCTCCCTCGCGCTCCACAGCAACCTCCCAGGTCATCTGGGCTCCACCGTTGTCAATCGGATCGCTCTTGAGGAGCTTCATCCGCGCGCGAAGGCGACTGCCCACGGGCACAGGGGCGGTAAAGCGAACTTTATTCAAGCCGTAATTCACCCCCATGCGGGTTTCCAGCACCGTCATGGACGACTCAAAGAACCGGGGGAGCAGGGACAAGGTGAGAAAACCATGCGCAATCGGCGCACCAAAGGGGCCACTGCGGGCTTTTTCAACATCTACATGGATCCACTGATGGTCTCCCGTGGCTTGGGCAAACAAGTTGACTTGCTCCTGCGTGATGGTGATCCAGTCGCTCACCACGACTTCCTGACCCACAAGGGCCGTCAATTCTGCGAGGGTTTGAAATGTTTTCATGCCATCACTGTAACGAGGCAGGCGTCACGGCCATGTCCAATGAGCGACAAGCTGAATGGAGGTCAATTTATATAAAAACAGCCTCTGGCCATCGTATTAATTGCCTTTTAATTTTAAAAACTATAGCATTTACTTGAGAGCATCCCAGACCAGTTTGGCCCCCGTGAGGAACATGCCCCAGTAGAGCAGGCGATAAAACAGCACCGGGCTGATGCGCCGGGCCAATTTCACGCCCACCAGCACGCCAATGGGGGCGATAGGCAAAAGCACCAGCGAGGTCGCCATGTTGCGGGTGTCCAGCAGGCCCAACCAGGCATAGGGAATCCACTTCGCCAGGTTGATCACGAAGAAGAAAAACGCCATGGTGGCGGTGAACTTCACCGGTGACATTTTGAGCGGGATCACATACGCGTTGATCGGCGGGCCGCCCGCATGCGCTATGAAGCTGGTGAAACCCGCAGTGGCGGTCAGGATCGCGCCCAGCCATTTTGGCGGCGGCGCGCTGTCCAACTTCGGCGGGAACAGCAGGCGCTGCGCCAGAAACAACAAGGTGAACACACCCACAATACCCGCCACGGTGGCGGAGTCCAGCGCCTTGAACAGCAGCGCGCCGATCACGACACCCACCAAGCCAAAGGGAATCAGGAATTTCAGCAGCTTGAGGTCAAAGTCTTTTCGGAACGCGGTCATCCCCAGAATATCCATCACCAGCAAAACCGGCATCAGAATGGCTGCGGCTTGCGGCACGGTCACCGCCAGCGCCATCATGGGCACAGCCAGCGACCCAAACCCGGCACCAAACCCGCTCTTACTCACTCCCAGAAGCAGGACGGCAGGGATCGTGACGGCGTAGAAGTAGGGGTCGGTGATGATGGGCCAAGCCATGAGGTGAAAATCCTGCAATGAATACGATTCAATCCTGGGGTGAAACCCTGCGTCTGCTGGTCGAACTGGCGGGAACGGCGGCGTTCGCATTGTCGGGCGTTTTGGAGGGCGCCCGAAAACGGCTTGACGCGGTGGGTGTCTGCGTGGTGGGTTTTCTGGCAGCCTTTGGTGGCGGCACGCTGCGCGACTTGCTGCTGGACCAGCGGCCCTTCTTTTGGGTGCGTCATGTGGAAATGCTATGGGGCGTGCTGGGCTTGTGTGTGTTGGCCATGCTGTTCATGCGGCACCGGCACGTTGACCCGACCGAAAAAGCCATTCAATGGCCCGATGCCCTCGGCCTGGGCCTCTTCACCGCTGTGGGCGTGCACCAAGCACTGGATAACCAGATGCCAGCCCTGGTGGCTGTCTTGATGGGCTTGATCACCGGGGTGTTTGGCGGCGTGCTGCGGGACATTGTGTGCAATGAGATCCCCAGTGCCTTCAGCGACCACCGTCCTTACGCCGTGTGTGCCTTCGCGGGGGGATGGGCCTATGTTGGCTTGTGGCAGGTTGGTGCACCGGGCTGGCTGGCCCTGGTGGTGTGCGTTTGCATCGCCGCCGGCCTGCGCGGTCTGGCGCTGTGGCGCAATTGGCAACTGCCGGCATGGCGGGTATGAGCCCGGGCCAACAGGTACTTAAATCGCGACAATAGCCAGCACTATGTTTTCACCTTCCCAAGCCGATGTGCGCCGCTTTTTTTGCTCCGTCTATGCCAAAGCGCAGGCCGGTCAACCGATGGAGGCCATCGAAACCCTGGCCAGCCTGTGGATCGAGGAGCACCCTGAATACCACGCCGAGCTGGCCGATGTCGACGCCGCGCTGGGCGCCATGCTGCAAGCCGAAGAAGGCAAGAGCAACCCCTTTCTGCACCTGTCCATGCACCTGTCCATTAGCGAGCAATGCAGCATTGACCAGCCCCGAGGCATTCGCCAGGCCGTGGAACTGCTCGCGCACCGGCGTAATTCACTCCACTTGGCACACCATGACGCCATGGACTGCCTGGGCACCATGATCTGGGAAAGCCAGCGCGCGGGCCGCCCGCCGGATGGCAACGCCTATATTGCCTGCGTGCAAGAGCACGCGACGCGCGACTGACGAACAGGCAGCCTCGCCAACTCCGCCCCAAGCGATTTCAGACGGGCGAAAAAAACCGCTCAAAGAGCGGCTTTTTTCAGACCGATCCGGCTGGATCAGCGGAACTTGCTTTGTGGCACGGTTTTGAGTTCGCCGGGCAACTTGCTCAGGTAGTTGGCCATTTCTTTCAGTTCGGCATTGGAATATTGCTTGGCGATGCCGCCCATCACACCGTTGGAGCGGCCCCAGGTCGCGTGTCCTTCGGACTTGTAGGACTTGAGTGCCACAAACAGGTAGTCGGCATGCTGGCCGGCGATTTTGGGATAGCTGGGGTCGATGGGCTTGCTGAAACTGTCACCATGGCAAGAAATACACGCGCCTTTTTGCACCAGCGCAGTCACCCGGGCCGAGCCCTCAGCGGCTTTGGGCAGCTCTGGGGCACCTTGCACCTTGCCGTGGGCTTCGTAATAAGCGCCGATGTCAGCCATGTCCTGCTCGGTCAGGTTGTCAGCCACGCCGCGCATGCTGGGGTGCTTGCGCTCACCCTTTTTGTAAGCGGTCAGCGACGACACAATGTACTTGGCGCCCTGGCCCGAGATCATGGGCACCTTGTGCACCTCAGGGAAGCTGGCCTGGTAGCCCGCGATGCCGTGGCAACCAATGCACATGGCGATTTTTTTCTCGCCCGCTTTGGCGTCACCCTGGTCCTGGGCAATTGCAGGGAAAGCCGTCGCACAAGCGACAACCAGAACAGACAGCGAGGACAGGTATTTGTTCATTTTGAGCGGACAATCGGCCGATGGTTGAGATAGATCAACCGATGATTATATCGACCAACAATCCTTCACTTACTGCCGTTTTCCCTGAGCAAACCAGAACCATGAAATTTCAAGGCACCAAAAACTACGTCGCTACGCAAGACCTGATGCTGTCCGTCAATGCGGCCATCACGCTCAAACGCCCCTTGCTGGTCAAAGGCGAGCCGGGCACAGGCAAAACCATGCTGGCAGAGGAAGTGTCCGAGGCTTTGGGCATGCCCTTGCTGCAATGGCACATCAAGTCCACCACCAAGGCGCAGCAGGGCCTGTACGAGTACGACGCTGTGAGCCGGCTGCGCGACTCGCAGCTCTCCACTGTGGACGGTGGCGAGCGGGTGAAGGACATCAACAACTACATCCTCAAGGGCGTGCTTTGGCAAGCCTTTACGGCAGACCAACCGGTCGCACTGCTGATTGACGAGATCGACAAGGCCGACATCGAGTTTCCGAACGACTTGCTGCGCGAAATTGACCGCATGGAGTTTTATTGCTACGAGACCCGTCAGCTGATCAAGGCCAAGAACCGTCCGCTGGTGTTCATCACTTCCAACAACGAAAAAGAGCTGCCTGACGCCTTTTTGCGCCGCTGCTTCTTTCACTACATCAAGTTCCCCGATGCAGTGACCATGCAAAGCATTGTGGATGTGCACTTCCCCGGCCTGAAAAAAGAGCTGCTGACCGCCGCCATGAAGACTTTTTATGACGTGCGCAACCTGCCTGGCCTGAAGAAGAAGCCCTCCACCAGCGAGCTGCTGGACTGGCTCAAACTCCTGCTGGCCGAAGACATCCCGCTGGATGCCCTGCAAAGCAAGGACGACAAGGTCGCAGTACCGCCACTGGTCGGCGCCTTGCTGAAAAACGAGCAGGACGTCACCTTGTTTGAAAAACTGGTGTTCATGCAAAAACACAACCGCTAAGCCACGCGAGAGATTCACCATGGCCTTCGTTGAACCCATCACACTCGCAGCCCGGGGTATTGAACTGGTGCCGCTCTCACTGGACCATGAAATTGGCCTGCGCGAGGCAGCCGCTGATGGTGAACTGTGGAAATTGCGCATCACCTCGGTGCCCGAGCCCGAGCAGACCCGCTCTTATATAGAGACTGCGCTGGCCATGCGCGAAGCGGGTAACCGTTTTGCCTTTGCCGTGACCGATGCCGCCACGGGACGGGTGCTGGGCTGCACCAGCTTTCATGACATCGTGCCCAACCTCAGGCGGGTAGAAATTGGCTGGACCTGGTACGCCAAAAGCTGCCATCGCACGCACCTCAATACCACGGCCAAGCTGCTCATGATGACGCATGCCTTCGAGACGCTGGGGTGCGAAGTGGTGGGCTGGCGCACCGACAACTTCAACTTTGCGTCTCAGGCTGCGATTGAACGCCTGGGCGCCAAAAAAGACGGTGTACTGCGTGGCCACGCCCTGCGCCGCGACGGCACCATTCGCGACACGGTGATGTACAGCATGAGGCAAGGCGAGTGGCCAGAGGCCCGGGCGCAGCTGCTGTATCTGCTGGACAAGTCTCGTTGACCACTTCAGAAACGGCTAGCAGCGTGCGTGGCGAGCATGTACCGAATGCAGTGGCATGACAAAACCAGCCATTTTCGTCAACCCTATACAATCTGTATATTGCATTCTTGGAGCATGCCATGACCACCACCGCAGCCGTTTTCATGTCGGGCAACAGCCAGGCCGTGCGCCTACCCAAAGAGTTTCAACTCAAATGCAAGCGCGTCACCATCGAACGCCGGGGTGACGAGATCGTGCTGCGTGAAGCGCCTCAAACCATGAAAGAGTTTTTGGACAAGCTGCCCGTTGTGGAGGACTGGCCTGACATCGGTGACGAAGGCCTTGCCGAACCCGTTGAAGCCTGGTGATGCCAATGACAAGCGCCCTTGATCGCTACTTGCTGGACACCAACATCTGGAGCGCGCTGATTCGGCGCTCCAGTGCAGCGCTGATCAAGCGTTTTGAAACCCTGGAACAGGGGCGTGTTGCCCTGTCTCCCATCGTGCTGGGCGAACTGCAGCTGGGCTATTACAAAGGGGACCGCACACCCAAGCGACTGGCGGTCATTGACACCATCCGTCTGCATTCGGAATTGCTCATACTCACCAGCCGCGTTTCTGACACCTACGCCCAACTTCGCGCCCAACTCGAAGCTGCGGGCACGCCGATTGGCCCCAACGACACCTGGATTGCCGCCGAAGCCGTGCACCACAAGCTGGTGCTGGTCACCCACAACACGCGAGAGTTTGAGCGGGTGCCGGGCTTGAAGGTGGAAAACTGGCTTTAGGAGCAACTTAATATGCTGATTGACTTTTTTTACACCTTGCGTTCGGCCAAATTGCCGGTTTCCGTCAAGGAATTTTTGACCCTGATGGAGGCGCTCAAAGAGGGCGTGGTAGGGCCCAACATGCCTGAGCCGCAAAGCGATGCGCAGGTCACAGGCTACAAGATTGACGACTTTTATTACCTGAGCCGCACCACGTTAGTGAAGGATGAAAAGCACTACGACAAGTTTGATCGCGCCTTTGCGTCTTACTTCAAGGGTGTGGAGATGATTGCCGACTTCACCAAGGAAATCCCGCTGGACTGGCTGCGCAAGAACCTGGAGCTCAACCTGAGCCCCGAGGAGCGCGCCAAGATCGAAAAAATGGGCTGGGATGAGTTGATGGAAACGCTCAAGAAGCGTTTTGAAGAGCAAAAAGAGCGCCATGAAGGCGGCTCCAAATGGATTGGCACCGGCGGCACCAGCCCCTTTGGCGCCTACGGCCAAAACCCGCAAGGCATTCGCATTGGCCAGGACAAAAGCCGCAACCGCAGCGCCGTCAAGGTGTGGGACCAGCGCGCCTACAAGGACTACGACGACACGCAAGAACTGGGCACCCGCAACATCAAGGTGGCACTGCGCCGCCTGCGCAAGTTTGCCAGGGAGGGCAACGTCGAGGAACTGGACCTGGACAACACCATTCACTCAACCGCGGCCAATGCGGGCTACCTTGATATCAAAATGCGGCCCGAGCGCCACAACAACGTCAAAGTGCTCTTGCTCATGGACGTAGGCGGCACCATGGATGACCACATCGCCCGGGTGGAAGAGATGTTTTCGGCAGCCAAGTCGGAGTTCAAGCACCTGGAGTTTTATTACTTTCACAACTGTGTCTACGACTTCATGTGGAATAATAACAAGCGCCGCTTTGCCGAAAAGTTCCTGACCTGGGACATCATCCGCAAGTACAACAAGGATTACAAGCTGATCTTCATCGGGGACGCCACCATGAGCCCCTACGAAATTCTGCAGCCTGGCGGCAGCGTGGAATACAACAACGAAGAAGCTGGCGTGGAATGGCTACAGCGCCTGACC
>CALRWE010000157.1:0-11010 GCA_943371745.1 Rhodoferax sp. OV413 | reverse complement strand
GGCCACCGCCAGCACATCCTGAGGATCGCTGATGCCCCGGATCAGGGCCGTGAACTCGTCCCCGCCCGAGCGGGCAATGCCTGGGTCGGCTGCGGCGTCATTCGCCCGGGCCAGCACGTCATCGGGGCGAACAGCCTCGCGCAATTGGTTCGCCGCCCACTGCAGGGCCAGGTCACCCGCGCTGTGACCCAGGGTGTCGTTGATGGCGTTCAACCCGTCCAGGTTCATGAAAAGGACGGCCAGGCGGGCATCGCTCTGCTGCGCGCGCCTGATCTCGCGCTGCAGGCGGTCCAAAAACGAGTGCCGGTTGGGCAGCTGGGTCAGACTGTCAATAAAGGCCAGGTGCTGGATCTTGGCATGGGCAGCGCGCAAATCCAGCAAAGCCTGGTGGCTGCGCAGCACATACATCACCCGATGGCTGATCAATGACCATGTCATGGGCTTGGCAATGAAGTCAGTTGCCCCTGCCGCGTAGGATTGCTCCACGGACAGCACATCGTCCATGCCGGTGACCATCATGATCGGCAGCAGGGGATCAGCCTGCGCCCGCAGAATCTTGCAGACCTCGATGCCACTCATCCCCGGCAGGCCGATGTCGAGTAACACCAGATTGAAGGGGCTGGCATTGAACTGGCGCAAGCCGTCCTCCCCACTTTCAGCCACACTGACACAGAAGCCAAACCGGCTCAAGGCCGCGTGAAAAAGGAGGCGGGCCGTGGGATCGTCGTCGACCACCAGAATCCGAATGTCCGAGGTATTCATATCAACTCCAGCAAAAGTTCATCGATTTTTGAAACTGCGCGCTCCTGCTCAGAACGAACCAGATCAAACAGGGCGTGGGCATCCTCGATCCGCCCCACGCGGGCGCACCGTTCCAGTTCTCGGCAGGCTGCAGACAAAACCTGAGCACCCACATTGGCACTGGATGACTTGAGCGCGTGGGCGGACTGGCCCAACGCGTGAGTATTGCCGTTGACCAGGGCTGACTGCACACGGAGCAGACCCGAGACGGCGGTGTCACGAAATGCCTCAAGCACCGCACGGGCCAAACCCATGCTGCCCGAGGCATCCAGCTCACGCAGCTTCTCGATCGCCGCTAGGTTGATGGCCGAGGTCTCCAGTGCCGCGGACGGCACGCCAGCCTGGGGCGGTTTGCTGGCAAGGGTTTCTGGGGCTGCGGGGGGCTGTTCTGCCAGCCAGCGTGCGAGCACGGCATGCAGGCACTCCAAGGTTTGGGGCTTCACCAGGAACGCGTCCATCCCGGCGTCCCGGCATCTTTTTTCATCGCCTGCCAAGGCATTCGCGGTCAGCGCCACGATGGGCAATTTGGCGCCACGCCCCTGCGGCAGTTGGCGTATCCGTTTGGTCGCTTCAAAACCGTCCATCACCGGCATCTGGCAGTCCATCAGCACCAGGTCGAAGTCCCAAATCTTCACCCGCGCCAGGGCTTGCGCACCATTGCTCACCCACTGGACTTCCAGGCCCAATTTTTTCAGCATGGCCCGGGCTACCAATTGATTGGTTGGGTCATCCTCGACCAGCAACACCTTGCCATACAGGCGTAACAGGGGTTCGTCCGGGGCTTCGAGCCCAGCGCCGTCAACCCTCGCCGGACTCGTCAGGCAAGACCCCGCTGCCCCCAGCACCCGGGGTAAACACAGATTCACGGTGAACTTGGCCCCCAGCCCCGGCCTGCTCATGACTTTCACCTCGCCCCCCATCAGCTTCAACAAACGCTGGCAGATGGCCAGGCCCAGGCCAGTCCCTCCGAACTGGCGCGTGGTGGAGCTGTCCGCTTGCGAGAAAAACTCAAATATCTTCCCCAGGGCCTGTGCTGAAATGCCCACGCCCGTGTCCTCCACTACCAGGCGGATATTGACTTCCCGGGACGTGGAAATTTGGCAAAAGACACTGAGCACGACCTCTCCGTGGGACGTGAATTTGATCGCGTTGCCCAACAGGTTGACAAGAATCTGGCGCAGGCGCAGAGGGTCACCTCGCAGGGTAAGGGCCCCGTCTTGCTGCGAAAGATTGACTTTGAGCGCCAGACCTTTGGCCCGGGCAGCTTGACCAAACATCAACAGCGCGCTGTGAACCAGATCACCTAGGTTGAAGTCAGTGGTTTCAAGTTGGAGGTGGCCCGATTCAATTCGGGAGAAATCCAGGATGTTGTTGATGATGGCCAACAGATGCTGGCCCGAGGCTTGCGCCGTTTTGGCAAACACATGCTGCTCGGGCGTGAGCTGGCTTCGAATCAGGAGGTCATTCATGCCCAGCACCCCATTCATCGGCGTGCGGATTTCGTGGCTCATGGTCGCCAAAAATTCGCTCTTGGCCTGGTTGGCGGCCTCCGCAGCCTCTTTGGCATGGCGCAACTCGGCGGTTCGCAGAGCCACCTGATCTTCCAGGTGGTCGCGGTGCATCGCCAGACTGCCCTCACGGTCTGCAATATGGGTCAGCATGGTGTTGAACCCCCGCGCCAGCTTGTCCAGCTCAGCGATATCACTGCGTTGGGCCAGAACGTTGTCGTACTGTCCGCTTGCCACATGCTCCATCAGCTCACTGAGCTGATGCAAGGGCACCAGCATCGAGCGATTCAATCGGCGCAGCAGCAACACACTGGCCCGCAACGCCAGCGCTGCACCGAGCAGGGTGGCCATCAGTTGCCAGGCTATTTGCTGGTAAAGCCTGCCAAGGCCGACCCTCAGAACCAGCCAGCCGGATTTGTCACTCCGGCTGTTGACCCATTGGGTCAACATGATCTTGTCTGCCTGAAATTCCCAGCCCTCCAAGGGCGCGTTCAGCGGACGCATGACAGGCTGCCCCGCACGCTGGTAACTGGCGAACAGGTTCCTGTCGCTGGTGTAGAGGCTTGCGGCCAGCACGGTAGGTGAATGTTGCAGGGAAATCAAGAGATCTTCGGCCGCATTGGCGTCCTGGAACATCAGCGATGCGCCGGCGTTCTCTGCCAGGACCCGAGCCTGCACGCGGCTGCTGTCGACCAAGGCCAACAGCCCCAGCAAGGCACTGCTGATCAGGATGATCATCGTGACCAGGCCCAAAGCGGTCAGCAAGGTGATGCGGTTGACATGCCGCAAGCGGGCGCCCAGCGTGATGCGGGGCATCATTGAATCACCTCCCGGGCCAGCTGCAGCAGTTTGGAACTGATCTTGATTCGGGCGGCTCGCGCCGCAGGCAAATTAACCTGAAAACCCATCCGGCCATTAGCTTCAACCAGGTTCAGCGTCACGCCAAGGTGGGCAGCTCCCGGATGGTCAGCGACGGTCAATACCGGCAGACCACGCAATTCATCCAGCATACGAATGCCCTCGGCGCTCAGCGGGTCAGCCAGGAACGCAACCTGGCAGTCCTTGAGCGACTGTCCTTTTTGCCGGCGGTGCAACTCAATAACACGGGCGTTCGCCAGCCGGCCCTGAAGCACATCAAGCGCTTCTCCAAAACGATCCACACCATACAGACACAGCCTCAATGTGCTGCCGACCTCGGCAGGCCATTCCGCAAACAACACGAAGTTGTAAATGAATGCCACCTTGACCTCCCGCTCATTGGCAGCATGGGCAGTGGCGATCGGGAGCAGCCCTGCAAAGGCCAGCAGCGTCGCCAGCAAGAGGTGGGCCAAAGACATCAGAAACGCCATGTACCCTTGAGCGCGATGCTGCGTCCGATGCCGGTCTGCACGGTAGGAAAATAGTCCGACACGAACTCGTTGTGGCGCGCCTTGAGCAGGTTTTGACCCACCAGGGCCAACTCAAATCCGGGCTGCATGCGCCACGCATAGTGCAGGTCGAGCGCGGTGAAGCCTTTCACTGCCGGGTTGCGCAGGCGGCTGGTGTGCTTGAGCCAAATATCCAGCTGATCGCCGCTCCGAAGGGTCCACGATGACAGCAAGGAGAACCGGTGCCGGGGTACCCGGCCTTCCCATTCGTCTTGTCCAGCCGCTGTCACTGGCTCGCTCAGGCGGGGGCTGAGCAGATGGAGGCGCGAATAATGGGACTGCAACCGCCAGGCGGGGATCACCCGCCAGTCGGCAGCCAACTCAAAGCCATGGGTGCGGGCACCGGCTGCATTGGTGCTGGTGATCAGCGCGTTCACAAGCTGTGGCGAGACCACTTGGGGCGCCAGCATCATCAGGCTGACCATGTTGGTGTAGTCGCTCACAAAGGCACTCATGTCAATACTGAGTTCTTTGGTCACGCGCTGGCGAAACCCGAACTCCAGCGAGGTCACTTTTTCAGGAACCAGAGTCCCCGCCTCAGGTGCGACGCGGACGGCAACGATGGCTGGCACCCAAGGCGGGATGGCGGCTGTTTCACTGAATTTGAAAGGCAAATCAAGCTCCAGGCGCGAGGGGGTTCGGGTCGCCCGGGACACGGAACTCCAGACCGTTGTAGCCGGGTCCAGCGTCCAGGCCAGCCGGATTTCAGGCTGGACCTGCAAACCACTCCAGCTATCCTGGTCAAGCCGCAGGCCACCGCTCAGGCGCCATTTGCCCGGAACCAACTCGTAGTCATCATGAACAAAGACACTGGTGTTGCGCCAGTCCCGGTGGGGCCGGCTGAAGGCGTCGGCACCAAAAATGGTTGGGCTCGTTATGTCAAGACGGTCATGCGAGTAGCGGTAAGAAGCGCCCCACGTCAATTCGTGCCTGCCCAGAGGCACGCGGCGCTGGAATTCACCGGCATAGGTCTGGCGACTTTCACGGATCAGGGTCTGCAAGTTCAGGTTGGTCGTCTCTGCCGAGAATTGCCAGTCCATCTGGCCTCCGTCGGGCATGGGCTGCTCGTGGCGCAGCAGCAGGTGGGTGCCGGTATGGCGCTGGTCAATGTCAAACTGCGACGGCTGGACGTTGTAGCGCGTGTAGTCGAGGCGGTCGTCCGCCCGGGTGCGGTGGGTCTCACCCAGCAGCGTCCAGCGCGCACCATCGCCGGCCTGCCAGTCACCGCGCAGCCCGATGCGCCCGGCCTGCCAGCGGTCATTGCCCTGCGTCCCGTCAGGAGACTTGCCGGGGGCCCTGTCAAAGCCCTTGAAGGACAGGCGGATGTCCCCGCCCGCCAGCCTGAAAGCCTGGCGCACGCTGACCAGACCCGACTCGTTGGAGCCCACCGATGCCACGGCCAGCGTGCCCGGGGTGTCCGACGCCGAGCGTGAAATGATGTTGATCACGCCGTTGACCGCGTTGGAGCCCCACATGGCTGCGCCAGGGCCACGAATCACCTCGATGCGCTCGATATCGTCCAGCAAGGCATCTTCAGCCTCCCACATGACGCCTGAAAAAAGCGGGGAGTAGATACTTCGGCCATCTTTGAGTACCTGCAGCTTGTTGGCAAAGCGGCCGTTAAAACCTCGAACACCGACCGCCCAGCGGTTGTTGCCAATACGCGCCACTTCCACCCCCGGGGCGAGCCGCAAGGCTTCGGGAATGCTGCTGGCACCGGAGCGCGCAATGTCGTCACGCGAGATCACAAAAACGGCAGCGGCGACGCTTTGCACCACCTGGGGTTTGCGCGATGCGCTGCTGATCTCGACATCCAGCAAGGCCTCCAGCGGCAACTGCAAAAGCTGTTCGTTCGCCCAGGTCGGCAGTCCCACGCCCAGGCTGGCCAGAAAAATCAAAAAAGAGGTGTGACAGCGCATGTATTTTTGCTTGAACGAAAGCGACGCCCGGGAGGCGCCAGATCCAATGTCTGGGAGGCACTGTAGGTTGCCCCCCTTGATTTCGTCTGTAGGGAGTTCTTGACAATTGCTGTAGGGAGGCTTGGACAGCCTGTCAGCCGGAGTGCGGCGTGCCGTCGTGACAACGCCCGCCTGCAGCACCTTCGGAACGGGTCCGTGGTGCCGCGGGCGGGCGCTTGAAGGGCGGATTCAGTAAGCGGCGCTGGGGCCTGCAGGTGCGGCGGCGGTGGGTGGCTTGAAGTCCGCCGAGAGCCGGCGGATGGCGTTGGCATACACCAGCACATCCACCCCGGTAGCCACAAACGTACAACCCAAGGCCAGGTAGTGGCGCGCCAGTGCGGGGTCCGAGGTGAGCGTGCCAGCGGCCTTGCCACTCGCCACAATGATGGCAATGGCCCGCTCGATGGCGGCCAGCACCTCGGGATGGCCGGGGTTGCTCGGGTGGCCCATGGACGCGGCCAGGTCGGCCGGGCCGATGAACACACCATCGACCCCGTCCACCGCGCAAATGGCCTCCAGGTTGGCAAGGGCGGTGACAGTCTCGGCCTGCACCAGCAGGCACACCTCCTGATCGGCCACGCTCATGTAGTCGGTGCGCGCCGTCCACAGTGAGGCGCGGGCCACGGCACTGCCCACGCCGCGAATACCCGTCGGCGGATAGCGCGTGGCGCTGACGATCAGGCGGGCCTGCTCGGGCGTGTCCACCATCGGTATCAACAGACTTTTGGCACCAATGTCCAGCAGCTGCTTGATCAGGGCCACATCCCCCACCACGGCACGCACCACCGGCTGGGAGGCGTAGGGGGCGATGACCTGCAGCGCGGCCAGGGTGCTGCGCAGGTCGTTGGGTCCATGCTCGCCGTCAACCAGCAACCAGTCGAATCCGGCGGTGGCGCTGACCTCGGCCAGATAAGGATCGGCCATGGACAGCCAGAGGCCGATTTGTTGCTGGCCACGGGCCAATGCAGCCTTGAAGGGGTTGCCTGAAGTCATGAATTCATCCTTTCAAATAGTCCTCAACTGTACTCAGGCTGTGGCGCACCCCTGACCCTCAGTTCACTTTCAAAATCCGCCAGTCAATGCGGTTGTCTGCGCGGTGCAGCACGTCCACTTTTTGGGACGCAGCCCAGGGGATGACCTGGTTGTACAGCGGAATGTGCGAGATCAGGGCGTGGTCCTGAATCAGGGCTTTCTCGATCAGGCCGTTGCGGGTGGTGGCGTCGGTCTCCTTCTTGATGCGCTCAATCAATGCGTCTTGTTGCGGGTCGCTGAAACGCCCCAGATTGAAGTTGCCGTCGCCACCCGCGCCGGGGGAGCGAATCAGTGACTGCAAGGTGTAGAACGCGTCAAATGTCGGCACGCCCCAGCCCAGCAGGTAGATGCTGGCCTCGTTGCGCTGGATCATCGGAAAATAGGTGGCAAAGGGCAACGAGCGCAGCTTGGCTTTCACGCCCACTTTGGCCCATTGCGCGGTAATGGCCTGGCACAACTGCTCGTCGTTGATGTAACGCCCGGCACTGCACGCAAAATCCACCTCAAAGCCCTGCGGGTAACCGGCCTCCGCCAGCAGCTTCTGGGCTGCTGCTGCGTCAAACGGGTAGCGCACATCGGCCTTGGCTGTCCAGCCATTGACCTGGTGGGCAATCAGGGTGCCGGTGGGCTGGGCCAGGCCACGCATCACGACGCGCTGGATCGTGTTGATGTCGATGGCCTGGTACAGCGCCTTGCGCACGCGCACGTCTTTCAGGGGGTTCTTGCCCTTGACATCGGAGCCGGTGAGTTCCTCACGGAACTGGTCCATGCCCAGAAAGATGGTGCGGTATTCTGCGCCCTCCAAAACCTTCAGTCCGGCGGTCTGGCGCACGCGGGCCAGGTCTTGCAGGCTGGGGTCAATCACAAAGTCAATTTCACCCGAGAGCAGGGCTGCAGTGCGGGTTGCATCCGACTTGATCGGGGTGTAGACAATCTCGGTCACATTGGTCGGGTACTTGCCCTTGCCCCACCAGGTGGGGTTGGGGTCCAACACCAGGCGCTGGTCGGGCGACCAGGACTTGAGCTGGAACGGGCCGGTGCCCATGGCGTTGCGGTGGGCAAAGGTCTCGTCCTTGTTCTTGATGTCTTTGGGCTCGACCGACTTGTTTTTCTCGGCCCAGGCCCGGCTCAAAATGCGCAGCTCGGTGAGCTGGTTGACCAGCACCGGGTTGGGCACCTCGGAGAAAATATCGATGGTGTGGTCATCGACCTTCACCACGCGGTCAATGCCCTGGGTGTACACAATAAAGTTGGATGACTTGGATTTGGCGCGCTCCAGCGAAAACTTGGCGTCATCGGCCGTCAAGTCGCTGCCGTCGCTGAACTTGACGCCCTTGCGCAAGCTCAGGCGCAGCTGGGTGGGGCTGATGCGCTTCCACTCGGTGGCCAGGGACGGCTCGGGCTTGAAGGTTTTGCTGTTGTATTCGACCAGCGTGTCATAGACAGCTGCGTGCATGGTGTTGTTGGGGCCCACATTTTGGGCATGGATGTCCCACGAGGAGATGTCTGTGGAACGGGACCATTTGAAGGGCTTGGCCTGCACCAGGGCAGGCAAGGCAGCTGCCAGGGCGGCAACCAGAACAAGGTGTTTGTATTTCATGTGGGGTTCCAGGTGGCTAAGGTGAAACCACTTTAGCGCAGCTGGGACCCCGGGCAAACGACTTTGTTCTTATAACCTTATGCTGATCGTCTTGAGCGGTCTTATTCCTGGGCGGCGCGGATCGTGTCACGCCCGTTGCGGTCTTTCACGCGGCCCAGATCGGCGTCCAGCGCGCGCATGAGCTTTTCCACCGAGTCAATGAAGGCCGTGGCCATTTTGCTGGCGTCTGCGGTGACTGTGACCGGCTGGCGACCGGCCACACGGGCTTCCACGCGGCACCGCTTGTCGTTGGCGCCGGATTTGCCGGCATCGAGGTCGGTCAGGAAGACTTCAAGGCGGGTGATGTTGTCGCGGAACCGGGCCAGGCGGCTTGTGGCTTCGTCCTGCACCCATTGGGCCAAGGACTCGCCCCCGTGGATGTGGTCGTCGGTGTGAACTTGTACTTGCATGCGTATCTCCTTGAGTTGGCTCCGGCCGACTGGCCGGATATAAGTGATCGAAAACGGCACACCAACATCATGCCCCCAATTTTGGGCACCTCCCGCATACCCCCACGGTATCGCCCCCTTTCGATGAGCTCATCCGGTGTCGCAAAATAAGGGTGTTGACATGCGCCATGGAGCCTGTCGTGACCATTAATTTACAAGAAAACGACCGCTAGCCAGCGTTTTTATTGGTATACAACTCTTAAATAAATAGCACAATTTGTTACTTACTGAAAGCCAAACGATGTCCCGCCACCCCATTCTCAGCATCAAACCCCTGGGCTTCACCTGGGAGACCGTCGATCCCTTTCTTTTTTGCGCTTACCACGATGACGCCTACCCAAAGGGGAACGCGCAACTCGGGCCGCAGGCGTCGCTGGCAGGCCGGCAGATGGGCCAGGACTTCAGCCGCCAGGACGGCTGGAGCATGTACCACGGTCAGACCGTGCCGGGTTTTCCGGCCCATCCGCACCGGGGCTTTGAGACCGTGACCATCGTGCGCAAGGGCCTGATCGACCACTCGGATTCGCTGGGGGCTCAAGCCCGGTTTGGTGGCGGTGACGTGCAATGGCTTACCGCCGGGCACGGCGTGGTGCACTCGGAGATGTTCCCCTTGCTCCAGGCCAACGCAGACAACCCCCTGGAACTGTTCCAGATCTGGCTGAACCTGCCCGCCAAAGACAAGATGGCTGCACCCTACTTCACCATGCTGTGGGCCGAGCAGATTCCCCGCCAGGTGGTGACCGACGCCCACGGACTGAGCACCGAGGTGGCCCTGGTTGCAGGGCGCCTGCAAGAGGGTGGCACGCCCGCCCCACCACCACTTGCGCCGCTGGTCCCACCGCCCAACTCCTGGGCGGCACACCTTGAGGCCGATGTGGCCATCTGGACGATCCGCATGGATGCCGGCGCCACCTGGACGCTGCCCCCCGCCACCGGTGCGGGCACCCGGCGCACTCTGTATTTCTTCAAGGGCAACGCCGTGACCGTCGCGGGCCAACTCATCGCCGGGCACGGCGCCCTGGAATTGCGCGCCGATGCAGAAGTGATGCTGCACAACAGCGGGGCAATGGAGGCCGAATTCCTGCTGCTGCAGGGCCGCCCGATTGGCGAGCCGGTGGCACAGTACGGCCCGTTTGTCATGAACACCCAGGCCGAGATCTCGCAGGCCATTGCCGACTACCAGCGCACCCAGTTCGGTGGCTGGCCCTGGCCAGACGCAGCGCCTGTGCACGGGCGCGAGCCGGTGCGTTTTGCCCGCCACCCGGACGGCCGCGAAGAGCGGCCCGAAGTGAAAGCCTGCGCGGCTTGAGCGTTGACCTGAGGCCCCAAGTGGCTCAGTCAAACCCACACCAACCCGGGTCTGCTGCGGGGTGGTCCACAATGACCGATGCCTAAACTAAAAATACAGAACACCAGGCTGCAAGACATCGACGCGCTGGTGCGGCTCCAGCGCGAGGTCTATCCCACCATTACTGCCTGGGACCGCGACCGGGTCGTCCACCAGATCGAAGTTTTCCCGCAGGGCCAGTTTGTGGCCCATTACGACGACGTGCTGGTGGGCTGCTCCAGCTCGCTGGTGATCTTGTGGGACGAATGGGCTGACGAGCACACCTGGGACCAGATCACGGCGGCCGGCACCTTTGACACCCACAACCCTTCGGGCTACACGCTGTACGGCGCAGAGGTGTTTGTGTCGCCCAGACTGCGGGGCAAGCGGGTCGGTCATGCGCTGTATGAAGCCCGCCGGCGCGCCTGCAAGGCCCTGAACCTGCGGCGCATCATTGCCTGCGGCCGGCTGCCGGGCTACCACTCGCTGGCGCACGAGATGTCGGTAGACCTCTATGCCCGCAAGGTGCTCTGGGGTGACCTGAGCGATCCTGTGCTGAGCTTTCAGCTGCGTGAAGGCTTCAGGTTTTGCGGCATCATGAAAAACTACATTCCCGATGACCATGAGTCCAGGGGCAACGCCTCGCTGATCGTCTGGATCAACCCCGATTACGACGCCTCGCGACCCACCGCGCTCCAGGTGGCGCGCACCCCACAACAGGAACTCTCCCAATGACAGCCAAAGCCAGAACCACGCCCGCTCCGGTGTTTGAACCCAAGCCGATCAGCGTGCGCATTGCGGCGGTGCAATACCTGCTGCGCTCCATCCACGACTGGAGCGGTTTTGAGAACCAGGTGCGTTTTGTCATG
>CALRWE010000156.1:0-11241 GCA_943371745.1 Rhodoferax sp. OV413 | reverse complement strand
AGCCCGGCAGCGACCGTGGCCCCAAGGACTTCACCACCATCCCCCTAAGCGACCAGGCCACCCTGCTCAAGCGCTTTGGCCATGAGTTCGAGACCGCGTTTGAAAGCATGGAACTCGCCACCGGCGCCTCACCCGCCTGGGACCGCGAGGCCTTCCTGGCCGGCAAACTCACCCCGGTCTTCTTCGGCTCGGGCGTGAACAACTTTGGTGTGATGGAGGTGCTGGACGCGCTGGTGGATTTGTCGCCATCGCCCCAACCACGCATCAGCTCCACCTCGGTCAACCGCCAGCCGGTGGTCAAAGAGATCAAGCCCGAAGACGACTTTTTCTCTGGTGTGGTGTTCAAGGTGCAAGCCAACATGGACGCCAACCACCGCGACCGCATCGCCTTTGTGCGCATGGCCTCCGGCAAGTACACACCGGGCATGAAGCTCAAAGTCATGCGCACCAGCAAAGAGCTGCGCCCCACCAGCGTGGTGACCTTCATGAGCCAGCGCCGCGAGGCGGTGGAAGAAGCCTATGCGGGCGACATCGTGGGCTTCACCACCCACGGCGGCGTGCAGTTGGGCGACACCATCACCGATGGCTCCATCAACCTGCAGTTCACCGGCCTGCCCTTCTTTGCGCCCGAACTGTTCATGACCGTGGTGCTGCGCAACCCGCTGCGCACCAAGCAGTTGCAACAAGGCCTGGCCCAATTGGGCGAAGAAGGCGCGATCCAGGTGTTTCGCCCGGAGATCGGCGGCAACATGCTGCTCGGCGCCGTGGGGCAGTTGCAGTTTGAAGTGGTGCAGCACCGCCTCAAAGGCGAGTACGACGCCGACATCCGCCTGGAAGGCTGCCAGTACACCGGCGCGCGCTGGATCACGGCCGACACCCCGGCCGAACTCAAGGCCTTTTGCGACGCCTATCCGATGCGCATGGCGCGCGACGCGGCCAACACGCTGGCCTACCTGTGCACCAGCCCGTATGACGTGCGCCTGGCACAAGAGCGCTTCCCCAAGATCCACTTCCATCCGCTGCGCGAGCACGCCGGGCTGGCCTTGCAAAGCGCGGGCTGAGCCGGTGTTGCCGCTGACCGACTGGCCGCTGGCAGACCGCCGCCAGCTCATCGGCGTCTTCACCGACATTGACGACACCCTCACCACCGAGGGCGCCATCACCCCGGACGCCCTGCAGGCGCTGGCACAGCTCAAGGCCGCAGGGCTGCACGTCATTCCCATCACCGGGCGACCGCTTGGCTGGAGCGAGCCCTTTGCGCGCGGTGACGCCGCACAGGGCATCGCCCCCTGGCCGGTGGATGCCATCGTGGCGGAAACCGGCGCTGCAGCCGTATTTTTAAGCCAAATTGGCCTCCAGTCAGCGTATTTATTGCCTCAGAAGCTATCAAAAATATACCAGGCCGATGCCGCAACCCGGGCACTCAACTACGCCCGCATGCAGGCGGTCGCCCGCCAGGTGCTGCAGGAGGTGCCTGGCGCCCGGCTGGCGCAAGACTCGGCCGGCCGGGAAACCGACATCGCCATTGACCATAGCGAATTCACGCACCTCGCCCCAGAGCAGATCGCCCACACCATCCGGATCATGCAGACGGCGGGCATGACGGCCACGGTCAGCAGCATCCACATCAACGGCTGGTTTGGCGAGCACAACAAACTCGTGGGCGCGCGCTGGATCGTCGCTGAGTTGTTCGGGCGGGATCTGGACGCCGAGCGTCACCGCTGGGCCTTTGTGGGGGACTCGACCAACGACCAGGTGATGTTCGGGCATTTTGAACATAGTGTGGGCGTGGCCAATGTGCGCCGCTTCGAGGCGCAACTCACCCACCAGCCGCGCTACATTGCCCAGGGTGCGCGTGGCGCCGGATTTGCCGAGGTCGCTACAGCGATTCTTGAGGCCACCAGGCAAACGTGATACCTTGCGGTTCCCGCTTCAGCCCTTGCAAGCCCAGTCTTCGAGATAACCAAGCTCATGTTTTTTGCCACTGATCTCGCCACTGTCACCCACGGCATCCAGCTCGCGGTGGCTCCGGTGTTCCTGCTCACCGCCGTGGCAGCCATGATCGGCACCGTGGCCGGCCGGCTGGCGCGCATCATTGACCGCGCCCGCCTGCTGGAGAACCAGATTGATGCGGCACCTGCCGCCAACCCCATGACGGCGGCTTACGGCGAACTCGGCCAGTTGCGCGCGCGGGGCAGTTTGGTCAATGGCTGCATCACCCTGCTGACCTTGTGCGCCATTTTGATCGGGCTGACGATCCTGGCGCTGTTTTTGGGCGAAACCACCGAGATGCAGATCCCCCGGCTCGCCACCATCGCCTTTTTGGCCAGCGTCACCTGTTTTTTGCTGGCGCTGATGTGCTTTTTGGCGGAGACACTGCTGGCCACGCGAATCCTCAAATTCGCGCGATCCAAAGTACCTTGAGACCCCAGCCCCCGAGCGCGGCTTATTGCGCCTTCAACAGACCGAGCTTTTCAACCAGGGCTTTTTCACGCGCAAAGGTGTCTGCGGCAAACTTGCCGTAAGCCACCGAACTCATGTACATGGGCACCATGTCGTAGCGCGCCAGCGCGGTTTTGTAGCTCTCTTGCTCCATGGCGGTCTTGAACGCATCGTGCAGGCGCTTGACCACATCGGCCGGCGTGCCACGGGGCGCGCCAATGCCAAAGGGGGAGTTTTGCACCAGACCCAGGCCCAGCTCCTTGAGCGTGGGCGCGTCGGGAAACTTGGCCAGACGCTGCTCGCCCCAGGTGTTGAGCACGCGCAGCTTGCCGGACTCAACCAAAGGCGCAAAACCAGTGGAATCGGCCGCCGACATGATGTGCCCGCCCATCAACGCCTGCATCAAATCTGCACTGCCTTTGTAGGGCACATGCAGTAACTCCATGCCCTGCTGTTGGGCAATCAACTCCATGGTCAGGTGCGGGCTGGTGAGGGTACCGGTGGAGCCAAAACTGAGCTTGCCCGGGTTGGCCTTGGCCCAGCCCACATAGTGCGTCCAGGTCTTGAGCGGCGAGTCGGCAGGCACCACCAGGCCAAAGGCGTAGCCGGTGACGTTGAGCACATAGCTGATGTCCTTGACCGGGTCCCAATTGATTTTGGTGGTGTAAGGCAGTCGAAACACCCCCAGCGGAATTTGCGCCAGGGTGTAACCATCGGCCGCGGAGGTTTGCAGCGTTTGCGCGGGCAAGGTGCCGCCAGCACCGGGCTTGTTTTCAATGATCACCGGCTGGCCCAAAATTTTGGAGGCATTGTCAGCCAGTGAACGCATGGTGATGTCGGTGGGCCCGCCAGCGGGGAACGCAATGATGAGCTTGATGGGCTTGGCAGGAAAGCTCTGGGCCTGAGCGGTCAACACCGGGGCGACCAGGGCAGCGCCAGCGAGTTGGACGAGTTGACGACGTTTCATGGGGTAGTCTCCTGAATGACTGACTAAAAGGTTGCAATTAAACAGGCACCCAACCCCCATAACAAGCGTGAAGACCCTAAGACCTGTCTCCCGGGGTACACGTGTGGTCATGCGATGGGGTTGACCTGCGGCAATCGCCCATTGCCCCCTGACGCCTCCACGCTGTTTTTTGACCTGAATTTATGACAAATCGGCCGCTAGCCGTCGTATTTATTGCACCAACCGCTATTACTTTAGTAGTCCAACTCTTTCTGGTGTCGCACGGCCACGATCAGGATGGTTTGCCCGTCAAAGTGGTACAGCGCCACGTAGCCGCTGTGGCCAAAGTCGATCGGCCACTCTCGGTACTCTGGTTCCATATCCTGCGCAGGGCGACCCATGCCGGGTTGCAGGGCCAGGATTTGAACGCTCTCGCGGATGGTTTTCACGGCCCTGCGAGCGGCATCGGCATTTTTAGGGGCCAAAAAACGATAAAGGCGCTGCACGTCGCGCAACGCTGCGGGCGCCCAGATCAAACGTGGCATGCCGGCGGCTCCAAGTCCTGACCGGCTTCAAGCTTGCCCAACCAAACGTCGGCTTCGTCCTGTGTCACGTGGAGGCCGGTGGCCTGGTATTCGTCCCACGCCCGGATGCCGTCTTGGCGGAAGGCTTCGCGCTTTTCCTCGCGATCAACATACTGTCGGATGGCGTCCAGAATCAGCCAGTGCGGCGTACGCTGTCGTGCCTCCGCCAGGCGTTGCATGCGCTCTTTGGTGTCGGCATCAATCTTGATCGTGGTGGGGCGGATGGTGATGGAAGTCATGGCAAGCTCTCCGTGGGTCATACCGGGTGATACCTTTTCATACTGTACTCCACATCAAACCACCAAGTCGGTTAACTGGCATTGGCGCATTGGGTGAATTGTGGTCAATTATTAATACAAATCGACCGCTAACCGTCGTCTTGCATGCACTGAACATTCATATTCAATAGCAAAAAACTCCCGGCTCAACGCGCCAGCACCGTCCTCAAGGCCACGCCGGTGTGCGTGCCCAGTTGCACCACCCCCTCCGGCGTGGTCGCGGCCACCACACGACCTCCGGCGTTGCCGCCGTCGGGGCCGAGGTCAATCACCCAGTCGGCCTCGGCGATCACGTCCAGGTCGTGCTCGATCACCACCACACTGTGGCCGCCGTTCACCAGCCGGTGCAGCACGTGGATGAGTTTCTCCACATCGGCCATGTGCAGGCCCACGGTGGGCTCGTCCAGCACATACAGGGTGTGCGGCGCCTTTTGACCCCGGCGGGTGATGTCGTCGCGCACTTTGCTCAACTCAGTCACCAGCTTGATGCGCTGCGCTTCACCGCCGCTGAGCGTGGGACTGGGCTGGCCCAGCGTGAGGTAACCCAGGCCTACGTCCTTGAGTAGTTGCACCGGGTGCGCGATGTTGGGCATGGCCGCGAAGAACTCAACCGCTTCGTCCACTTCCATTTGCAACACGTCGCCAATGTTTTTGCCGCGCCAAGTGACGGCCAACGTTTCGGGGTTGAAGCGGGCGCCTTTGCAGGTCTCGCACAGCACCTTCACATCGGGCAAAAAGCTCATGGCAATGGTGCGAATGCCCTGCCCTTCGCAGCCGGGGCAACGGCCCTCACCCGTATTGAAGCTGAATCGGTTGGCGGCATAACCGCGCGCCTTGGCTTCCAGCGTGTCGGCAAAGAGCTTGCGGATGATGTCCCAAAACCCGATGTAGGTGGCGGGACACGAGCGTGGGGTTTTGCCGATGGGGGTTTGGTCGACTTCAAGCACGCGGTCAATGGTCTCGAAACCTTCAACGCCGTCGCAGCCCACCCAGGGAATGGTTTCACCGGCGGCGATGGCGTCACGGCCAGCTTTTGTACTGCGCTTTTGCACGGCGGTTTGCACGTTGGCCAGCAGCACGTCGCGGGCCAGCGTGGACTTGCCGGAGCCTGACACACCGGTCACGGCGACCAGGCGGCTCAGGGGCACGTGGGCAGTGACGTTTTGCAGGTTGTGGAGCTTGGCGCCGGTGACGGTCAGCCATTTCAGGGCTGGCACTGCTTTGGTTGGCACCGCACCCGTTGCTGGCATGTCGACTTTGACCGACGTTCTGGCGATGGAGCGGCTCGCGAGTTCAGCGTATTCGGCTGCGACGCGGGTACGCTCCGCCAGCTCGGTATTGGCGGCTGCACTGGCGTCGGCTTGTGCAGCCAGTGCAGCGGCCTTGGCCGCTTTGGCACTGACTCTCGCAACCGGTCGAGCACCACCGTCCGCGGAGGGGGCGGGTTCGCCGGGGGCCGATTTGGCAGTCGCGAAGCGAATGGTTGAGGCCCCTGGGGAACCCGCCTCCTCCGCGAAGAGCGCAGCAGCATCCGCCGCACCCGATGCCTCAAACGACAACATACCCCGACGCGGTGCCAGCGGATGTTTCATCGCGTGCAACAAATAACGCCCCGTTTGCGAATCAGCCGCGTTTTGCACATCCGCCACCGACCCCTGCGCCACCAGACGCCCACCGCGCTTGCCTGCACTCGGCCCGATGTCAATGATGTGGTCCGCATGGCGGATGGTGTCCTCGTCGTGCTCCACCACCACCAGCGTGTTGCCCTTGTCGCTCAAGCTCTGCAAGGCGCCCAGCAGAATCTGGTTGTCACGCGGGTGCAGGCCAATGGTCGGCTCATCCAGCACGTAGCACACGCCCTGCAAATTGCTGCCCAATTGCGCGGCCAGGCGAATGCGCTGCGCCTCGCCGCCGCTGAGCGTGGGCGCGCCCCTGTCCAGCGTGAGGTAGCCCAGACCCACCTGCTCCAGAAACTCCAGGCGCCCTTTGATCTCGGGCACCAGGTCGCGCGCGATGTCGGTTTCGCGCTGGCTCATGCGGCCATGTTGTTGCAGCGTCTCCACCCAACCCCGAATGTCGGTCACGCTCAGGCTTGCCAGCTCAGTGATGCCGATGCCGTCAATGGCCGCTTTGGCATGCTGACCCAGCGTGGCATCACTGGCCAGCTGCAAGCCAAACTTCACGGCCCGTGCGGTGGCGTTCAGGCGCGTGCCCTGGCAGGTGGGGCACGCCGCGTCCACCAGATCCTCCACATCGGCCTCGGCAAAGGTTTGCTCGCGGCCTTTTGTCTCGTCGTCACGCACCGAATCATCAAACACCTGGCGCTGCTCGCGGGTGAGCTTGACACCCGTGCCCACGCAATCCGGGCACCAGCCGTGCTTGCTGTTGTACGAGAACAGGCGCGGGTCCAGCTCGGGGTAGCTGGTGCTGCACACGGGGCAAGCGCGCTTGGTCGAAAACACGCTCAAGGTGCCCAGGCCCGCCGTGGGCGTGCCGGCCTGCATCAGCTCCCGCAAACCGCTCAAGTTGCTCAGCACATGCACCACGCCCTTGCCATGCACCAGCGCATCGGCCAGCGCCTGGCGCAGGGCAGCTTCATTCTCGGGCGAGACATCCAGGCTCATCACCGGCAGCTCAATCGTGTGCTCCTTGAACCGGTCAATGCGCGGAAAATTGGTGGTCGGCAAAAAGTTGCCATCCACTCGCAGGTGCGTGTAGCCCCGTGGGCGCGCCCAGTCGGCCAGCTCGGTGTAAACGCCCTTGCGGTTCATCACCAGGGGCGCCAGCAGCCCGATGTGCTGGCCACGGTAGGTTTTGAGGAGCTGCGCGGCGATGCTCTCGGGCGTTTGAGGCGCGACCGGGGTGCCGTCATGGATGCAGTGCTGGGTGCCCAGCTTCACATACAGCAGACGCAGGAAATGCCAGACCTCGGTGGTGGTGCCCACGGTGGACTTGCGACCGCCGCGTGACAAGCGCTGCTCGATGGCCACCGTGGGGGGAATGCCGTAAACCGCATCCACTTCAGGTCGACCTGCGGGCTGCACGATGCTGCGGGCGTAGGCGTTGAGCGACTCCAGGTAGCGGCGCTGGCCTTCGTTGAACAGGATGTCAAAGGCCAGCGTGGATTTGCCGGAACCCGAGACACCGGTGACCACGGTGAATTGACCGCGCGGGATGTTGACGCTCAGGGACTTTAGGTTGTGCTCGCGGGCGTTGATGATCTGGATGCAGTCTGACGCGTCCGATTTTTCTCCGGCGGGAACGGAATGGCGCACCAAATACTTGGCCGGAGCCTCCCCCACCGCATGCACCCCGCCCATGGCGGCCGCGTACTCCCGCAGCGCCAGACCGGTGTGCGAGGTGGCGTGCTGCATCACGTCCTCCGGGGTGCCGTAAGCTACCACTTCGCCTCCCGCGTCACCGCCTTCGGGCCCGAGGTCAATCAGCCAGTCCGCGGCGCGGATCACGTCCAGGTTGTGCTCGATCACGATCAGCGAATGGCCGGCATCCTGCAGCTTGCGCATGGCGCGCATCAGCTTGGCAATGTCGTCAAAGTGCAGGCCCGTGGTGGGCTCGTCAAACATGAACAGCGTGCCGCGCTTGGCCGTGGCCTGGCGGCTGGCCGTGCTGCTTTTGGCCGCCTCGGCCAGAAAGCCTGCCAACTTGAGGCGTTGAGCCTCGCCGCCGCTGAGCGTGGGCACGGGCTGACCCAGTTTCACGTAGTCCAGGCCCACATCCATGATGGGCTGCAGGGCGCGGATCACATCGCGGTCGTGCTTGAACAGCTCGGCGGCTTCGCTGACCGTGAGATTCAAGACATCTGCCACGTTCAGGGAGCGAGAAACGGGGTCAGCGCCCCATGTCCGCTCAATCGTCACCTCCAAAATCTCGGGACGGTAACGTTTGCCATCGCAATCCGGGCAGCGCAGATACACGTCGCTTAAAAACTGCATCTCCACATGCTCAAAGCCCGAGCCGCCGCAGGTGGCGCAACGGCCATCGCCACTGTTGAAGCTGAACTTGCTGGCCGTGTAACTGCGCTGTTTGGAGAGCGGCGCGTTCGCAAAAATCTCGCGGATGGCATCCCACGCGCCCACATAGCTGGCCGGGTTCGAGCGAGCCGTCTTGCCAATGGGCGACTGGTCCACAAACACCACGTCGCTCAACTGCTCGGCGCCCAGCAGGCGGTCATGCTCGCCGGGCGTCTCGGTGGCTTTGCCAAAGTGGCGCAAGAGCGCCGGTGCCAAAATATCCTGGATCAAGGTAGATTTGCCGGACCCGCTCACCCCGGTGATGCACACCAGCCGCTGCAGAGGAAACTCCACCGTGATGTTTTTCAGGTTGTGATCCCGCGCGCCCTCCAGAATCAGGCGTGGCGTGCTCCTCTCCACCAGCCGCCGGAACCCCACGCCCACCTGCTTGCGCCCGCCCAGATACGCGCCCGTGAGTGTGTCGGCGTGGCGCAGGTCCTCGGTGCTGCCGTCAAACACAATCTGCCCGCCGCGCTCGCCCGGGCCGGGGCCCATGTCGATCATGCGGTCGGCGGCCAGCATCACGGCCGGGTCATGCTCCACCACCACCAGCGTGTTGCCAGCATCGCGCAGGCGCTGCATGGCCACAATGATGCGATGCATGTCGCGTGGGTGCAGGCCAATGCTGGGCTCGTCCAGCACAAACAAGGTATTGACCAGCGAGGTGCCCAAGGCGGTGGTCAGGTTGATGCGCTGCACTTCGCCGCCGCTCAGGGTACGGCTTTGGCGGTCCAGCGTCAGGTAACCAATGCCGACATCGCTCAGGTACCTGAGCCGTGTGGTGATCTCGTCGAGCAAGAGCTTGAGCGCTTGGTACTCGCCCTGGGCCATGGACGCCGGATCAAGCCCGCCCGCACCCACGCCAGCCCCCGTCCGAATACTGTCAAAAAACTGCCGCACACGGTCCAGCGGCAGCATCATCAAGTCATGTAGACACAGCCCCGGCAAGGCCTCCAACTGATCGCGCGTCCACTTCACTCCCACGGGCATGAAGCGTTTTGTAGGCGCCAGCACTGCGTCGGCTTGGGCTTGGGTGCCCACGCGCCACTGCAAACTCTCGGTTTTCAGGCGGGCGCCACCGCAGTCACCACACGGCGTGTAACTGCGGTATTTGGACAACAGCACCCGAATGTGCATCTTGTAAGACTTGGTTTCCAGGTACTCAAAGAAGCGCTTGATGCCAAACCAGTGCTGGCTCCACTTGCCGTTCCAGTTGGGCGACCCATTGATCACCCAGCGCTGGTGCTCGGGCGTCAGCTTGTTCCAGGGCGTGTCGCGCGGCACGCCAGCGGCCTCGGCATGGCGCATCAGGTCGTCCTGGGCTTCCTTCCAGGCCGGGGTCTGCATGGGCTTGATGGCGCCGGCGCGCAGCGTGAGCTTGTCGTTGGGAATGACCAGGCCGTAATCGACCCCGATCACCCGGCCAAAACCCCGGCAGGTCTCACAGGCCCCCACCGCTGAATTGAACGAAAACGCGGAGGCCAGCGGGTCGGCGTAGCGAATGTCGCTTTGCGGGCAATGCAGGCCGGTCGAGAACTTCCAGACCTCGGGCGCCTCGGGATTGCTATCTTTAATAGCATCAAGTGCAATAGATACGCTGGCCAGAGCCCTGTTTGACACATAAACCGACAAACGTCCGCCGCCGTGCTTGAGTGCTACCTCAATCGCCTCCAGCACGCGGCCCCGCTCCGTGTTGGCGAGCTTGAAGCGGTCGGCCACCACGTCCAGCACCTGGCGCGGCCCGGTGAGGGTGCTCACCTCGCGCTGCGCCTGTACCTTGGTAAAGCCGCTCACCGACAACCACTGCCCGATTTCTTCGGGCGTGGCGCTGCCGGGCAGCTCCACCGGGAATGTGATGGCCAAACGGGCATCGTCCGCACCCACGCGGGCCCGCAACTCGGCATAAATAGTCTCGGCCGTGTCGTGGCGCACCGGCTGCGCGGTGTCGCGGTCAAACAAATGCCCGACGCGGGCAAACAGGAGCTTCAAATGGTCGTTCAGCTCGGTCATGGTGCCCACGGTGGAGCGGCTGGAACGCACCGGGTTGGTCTGGTCGATGGCAATGGCCGGGGGCACGCCCTCCACCTTGTCCACCGCTGGCTTGTCCATGCGGTCCAGAAACTGTCGGGCATAGGCCGAAAAAGTCTCCACGTAACGCCGCTGGCCTTCGGCAAACAGCGTGTCAAACACCAGGCTGGACTTGCCGGACCCGCTGGGGCCGGTCACCACCGTGAGCTCTCCGGTTCGGATATCCAGGTCAATGTTCTTGAGATTGTGCTGACGCGCGCCGCGAATACGGATAAGACCTTGAGGCATTGGAGAGTGACTTTCTGTGGGAGCCCATCATTTTAGGCAGTTGCCTTTCACAAGCCCTGGCGGCGGGCATCTGGCCCGCGGCACTACGCGGGTAAGCCCTGATTCAATACCTGTGCCACTTCCATAAAGTTCGCGACAATCGCAGGATGGCTCAGATCCCCACCCCGCGACCGAATTTTGATCTGTTTCGGGCTTTTCGCCCCCGTGTCATTGATGCACTGCGGGACTACACCCGCCAGCGCTTCATGCGGGATGTGGGTGCCGGACTGACAGTTGGCGTGGTGGCCTTGCCGCTGGCCATGGCCTTTGCGATTGCCAGCGGGCTCAAGCCTGAAGCCGGCTTGTTCACCGCCATCATTGCCGGCATTTTGATCTCGGCACTGGGCGGGAGCCGGGTGCAAATTGGTGGGCCCGCCGGCGCCTTCATTGTCATTGTGTACGGAATCGTTGAGCGTTACGGGCTGGCCAACCTCATCATTGCCACCGCCATGTCGGGCGTGATGCTGTTTGCCATGGGCGTATTCAAGCTCGGCACCCTGATTCGATTCATCCCAGTGGCGGTGGTGATCGGCTTCACCAACGGCATTGCGGTACTGATTGCGCTGTCGCAAATCAAGGACTTTCTGGGACTGAGCATCCCCACC
>CALRWE010000155.1:0-11264 GCA_943371745.1 Rhodoferax sp. OV413 | reverse complement strand
CAGTGATCTTCTCAATGACCTTGCCGCGCATTTCGGTGACTCGCTCCTCGCTCCATCCTCGGGCATGCTCGCCTCGGAAACTGCAGGCGGCAAGACCACCCACAATGAGGGAGGCGGCAGTCAAGCCGATGAGGCTGCGTTTGATCCAGGTTGTCATAACGGTTGTCCTTTCAAAGACGTGTTGAACATGTCCGTTATGGTGCCAGCGCAAGGCGCTCGCCGGGTGTCAGCTCGGTTGCGGTTTATTTCGTTTTGTATCAGCGGTCTGCCTCACTGCGCATCGGATAGCTGCGCAGGTACACGCAAAATCCCGTCTGCCAACCAGGCTTGAAGCCAAGCGCCCAAACGCTGCGGGTCAGATAGAGCATGGGAGCCAGCCAGAAAGTGGGCGGTTTCATCGATCGAGTGACCCGCCACCAAAAGCTGCAAGAATGCGGCCTCATCGCCTTCCAGCGTCCGAAAGTGCGGCCGCAAGGCTTGGCGCCAGACCACCAAGCACTTGGCCACTGAGAGGCTTTGAACCTCGGGCACTTCCGCATCGGCCTCAATGGCGCGCCAGATCGACACCACATTGGTGGTGATACTGCGCAAAAGCAGGGTGTGATGCAACGGTGCTGCTTCCATGAGCCAGGAAGGCGCCAGAGAACTGGTGCCCGCCCTGGCCATCAGTACGGTCAGCGCGGGTGCATCTGCGCTGTCAAAACGCGTCCGCAAGTCCCAATCGAGTTGCGCCAACTCGTGCAGTTCGGGGTTGTCGGGGTAGTGGCCGGCAAGGTAATCCGGCAGCGCGTCGCCGTAGCGATTCAGGCTGCGCGTCATCGGCGGCTGGCGAACGGCAAACGCCATGGCGTCCTGTTCGAAAGCATCAGACCCCATGTATAGCCGGGTCTTCGCAAAGCTGTCGGCCAGCACTTCAACCAGTCGGGCCCGGTAGGCGTGATGGTAAATACCCAAGCGTTGATCTGTGTCAACGTCTGGCACAGGCCTTACTAGGCTCGCTGCGCAATCGCCTGGCTCCGCGGACTGGCGGTCCAGAATAAAGTCACCCAGACGCCTTTGCATGTACCCCAAAAACGATGGAGTGGACTCATCGTCCGCATTGGCGCTCAGGCTGACAGAGCGCCCTGGCTGCGCCGAGTCGGCCACCTGCATCGGGTGATCGGGCATCGCGGCAACTTGGGCAGCAACACCCTTCGCCAAAGCCAACTCATCCAACAGCACGTGCAGGGGTGGAATATCGTCGTCCCGTTCGATCATGGTCGCTACCGGCCCAAACCGGCTGCACGCGTGGGCATACAAATTCCACACGGCAGGCGCCACAGGATGATCGTGAGTATCAACAATGTAGTGACCGTGGTCGCAGTGGCCAGCGATGTGTATCTGCTGGACCCGACCCGCAGGCAGGGCATTGAGATACTGCAGGGGGTCAAATCGGTGATTGACGCTGCTGACATAGATGTTATTTACATCAACCAGCAGCAGACAGTCAGCAGCCTCGGCCACATAGCTCAAGAACTGCCACTCGCTCGCAGCACTCTCTTTGAAGTCGATGTAGCTTGACACGTTTTCAATGACCAGTCGACGCTGCAAAAAATCTTGAGCGAAGCGTATTTGCGCAACAACCTGACGGGCCGCCTCGTCCGTGTAAGGCACAGGATAGAGATCGTGTAACTGCTCCGGACCTGGCCCGGTCCAGCACAGGTGATCGGACACCCACAAAGGCTCTATTCGGTCAGCCAGGGCCTTGACTTTCTTCAGATAACCCGCATCCACCCCGCCAGCTGCACAGACGGACATGGCTACGCCGTGCATGGCCAAGGGGTAGTCACGGCGAATGGCATCGAGCATGACCAGCGGCTTGCCCCCTTCCACCAAAAAATTGTCGGTGATGATCTCCAGCCAATCCAGGGGCTGCGCCGCTGCCAAAAATTCGGCGTAATGTGGCGTGCGCAGCCCCAGACCGAATCCGGCGTTCGGTTTCACGATGCTGTGCGCGGGTTTCAACGTATGAGTCCGGACAAGGAACAGGCGCTGCAGTGCCGGTCAGGCCTTGATGTCGCCGATCACGCCCTTTTCCTGCAAGCAGGATGCGGCCGTCTTGGCCTTGAAGCCATGTCCTTTGCAAGCGTTTTGACCCTTGCAGCTGTGCTCTGCCGTTTTGCAGTCGCTATTGCCCTTGCAGTCATGCACGTTGTAGCAATGCACGCTGTCGCTGGCCGCAATGGCCTTGCCGCTGGAGCCTTTGGGTGCATCAGCAGCAAATGCCGAGGCAGACAGGGCCAGCAGGGCAGCGGTCAAGGCAAAAGAAGCTGAAGAAGTGATTTGGGTCGAGGTCATGGAGATTCTCCGAAAAATTAATGTGATGAATTGAACTAACTCAGGCCGCCCGACCCGGCTACTGCGTGCAGTCAGGGCGATCTGTTGGTTAATTCGGGTGACATCGAGAATTGGTTACAGCCCCTGAAAAATTTCGCTTCAACCTGCCCCTTGCCCACGAAGGCCGGATTTTCCGAGCTGACGGGCCACAAACGAATCCAGCGCCAGTCGGCCGGGCCCGTAGACGGCAATACCAACCAGCAGCACGCCCCACAACACATGCTGCTGGAATGCTGCTGGCGCGATCTCCTCCAAAGCCAATACTGCAACCACATTCACCGCAGAGAGGCCCAGTGCAGCCAGGCGGCTTCCGAAACCCAACACCAGCAAGAGCGGCAAGACCAGCTCGCCCGCCGTCCCCATGACGGCAGCTATTTGGGGTGACAACAGGGGCACCTTGTACTCTTCTGTAAACAACAGCAAGGTGGTCTCCCAATCGCGCACTTTAGTCAATCCCGCAAAGAAGAAGACCTGGGCCACGTAAAGGCGGGTCAGCAAGCTCACAACGGGCTGCAAGGCATCAAGCGCATTAATAACCAGTGTCGCAGTGGTTTGAATTTTTTGGATCAAGGAAGGGTTCTGCATGATTTCTCTCTGGTTGGGAATGGGTGGATTCAGATTCAGTTCGTTCAGATCGACGATTAAGTTACAAGGCGGTAGACAATACTTGTCAATAAATTTTCAATGGGGTGTAACCAAATCGTCCGGGTCAACGAATAGCTTCATGAATCAACGACTCAAACCAAGCGAGGCTATGGACCCTATGCAAGCAGGTGAAGACCGGCTGCGCGCCTTGCTGATGCAGGGCCTGGCCGGCGAACCTACAGCCTACCAGCAGTTTCTGAAAGCGGTCAGCGCGCACTTGCGCGCTTTTTTCAAACGCCGATTGACCTCATTACCGGATGAAGTGGAGGACCTTGTGCAAGACACCCTGTTGGCGCTGCATAACCAGCGACACACTTACCAAAGCGAACGCCCCTTGACCGCCTGGGTGCATGCCATTGCGCGTTACAAGCTGATCGACTTGCACCGATCCAGGGGCGTGCGCGAAGCGCTTCATGATCCACTGGAGGACGAATTGCAGGTCTTTGCAGCCAGCCACACCGAAGCCTGCGACGCCCGACGCGATCTGGGTCGCCTGCTGGGCAGGTTGCCGGACCATCAACGGCTGCCCATCATGCACATGAAACTCGAAGGACTGTCGGTCACCGAGACGGCAACGGCCACCGGCATGTCCGAGTCTGCAGTCAAGGTCGGTGTCCACCGGGGTTTGAAGGCACTGGCCGCACTGATAGGAATGGGCAAATGAAAACCGATACATTGATCAATATGCTGGCCACCGGTGTAGTGCCTGTTCCAGCGGGCACGGGCAACCGACGTTTTCGCATCGGGCTCTTCGGCGGCGCCTTGGGGGCGCTGCTGCTGATGGGGCTTGTCTACGGCGTGCGTCGAGACGTGGCCGAGGCAGCCTGGCTCCCCATGTTCTGGGTCAAGCTTGCACTGCCTTTGTCACTGGCCATTCCCGCGCTGGTGCTGACCCAGCGCTTGTCGCAGCCCGGCGTGCGCACCGGATCAATCTGGATTGCGTTACTGCTGCCCTGGTTGCTCGTCACTGCTGTGGCGGCGTTGGTTTTGTTGAAAGTTGCACCCAACGAAAGGCTCTCGCTCCTGTTGGGCAATACATGGTCAACCTGTGTGTTCAATATTGCGCTGGTCTCTATACCCGTTCTCGTGGGCACTCTGTGGGCCATGAAAGGCATGGCCCCGACGCGCCCGGCGCTGGCCGGCGCCAGCTGCGGATTGCTGTCCGCGATGGTGGGAACCGCCGTTTATGCGCTTCACTGCCCCGAAATGGAAGCGCCCTTTTTGGCCCTGTGGTATGGACTGGGCATGTTGATTCCAATCGCTGTTGGCGCTGCCATCGGGTCGAAGTACTTGCGCTGGTAACACCCGTGCAGCACGGACCTGCAGGCTACCGGTGGTGCTTGCGAAAATGCAGCACAGCCAGGCACAAGGCTCCAACCTGCAAGGCGGCACAAAAGTAAAGCGGTGCGCCAATGCGCCAATCTCCCCTGGGCAGATGGGAGACAAGCCCCAACAGCGGCGCCGAAACCAGGGGCGCGAGCACGGCCATCAGGCCATTAAGGGAATTGATGGCCCCGAGCGTCTGACCTTGACTGCGACTGTCGGCGGCTGAGGAAATCATGCTTTGCACCGAGGCGGCGACAGTACCCCCCAGCAAGTTGACGCCAATCACGGCAAACATCATCCAGCCCTCGGTAGCAGAACCCCACAATGCGTAGGCCGTCGCAGACGAAATCAGCCCCAGGATCGCCAGTTTTTGAGGTGGAAAGCGCTTCAGCAAGCGCCCCATCAAAAAGCCCTGCACCGCCACCGACACCACGCCCACCGCAGCCAGGGACCAGCCGTTTTGCAGCGGACCCCAGCCAAACTTGAAGGTGGTGTAGAGAACCCAGCTGGTGTACAGCACAAACTGCGCCAGGCCGCTGAAAGCCACGACACCGACCAAGACCCCTACGCCTTTGAGTTGCGCCAGGGCACGCAGTGAGTTCACCGGGTTCGCCCGGCGCCAACTGAAGGGCTGGCGCGCGGATGGAGCGAGGGACTCCGGCAACACAAAGTAGCCGTACAGCAGGTTGGCCATGGCCAGGCTACCGGCTGCAAAAAAGGGCAACTGCAAGTGGATCGCACCCAATAAACCACCCATGATGGGGCCAATGATGAAACCCAGGCCCATCATGGCCCCCAACAAGCCAAACCGTTTGGCCCGTTTCTCCGGTGGAGTGATGTCGGCCACGTAGGCATTGGCAATGGCGGCATTGGCCTGCATGGCGCCGCCCATCGTGCGCACGGCAATCAGGCACCACAAAGTGGTGGTCAGCGCAGTGCCAAAGAAGCTCAAACCCAGGCCCAAAAAACCCAGCAGCAGAACAGGCCGGCGGCCAAATCGATCCGACAGGGCGCCCAAAACAGGTGAAGCCAAAAAGTTGGACACACCAAAGCAGAAGGACACCACGCCGTACCAATAAGCCTGGTCTGCGGGGCTGCTGGAGAAACTGCCCACCAAGACCGGCAGCACGGGAATGATCAAGCCAATCGCCAACATGTCAATCAGCACCGTGAGCATGATGAAGGGCATGGCCGCGTCGCGCGTTCGCAGGTTTTGGAGCATGAAAGGGAACTCGGTAATAGGCAGTGGGAAGAGGACAAGCGATAAATACAGGACTGGGCGGTGCCTGGTGAGAGCTGGCGAACGCTAGCCAACACCACCCAGCTTAATGACCTGCGCCAGCGGCAAATCACCCGGCGCTTCAAAGCTCGCCAGCACCCAGGCACGGGTGGTGTGGGCAGCGGCTTCTTCAAGCAGTTCCATCACCACATTCACAGACGCCCGGTCCAGCGCCGCAAACGGCTCGTCCAGCAAGGTCACGACAGCACCCGAGGCAAAGGCAGCGGCTAACCAGACTTTGCGTTTGGAGCCTGTGGACAGCATGTACATCGTCTTGTCCAGGTGCGGTGTCAATGACAGGGCCTGCGTCAACCCAAACAGCAGAGCCCCGTCAAACCCGGGGTAGCGCGCTGGCAGTGACTTGAAATAGTCCGTCGGGCTCACGCCCTCCAGCGCTGTTGACTGCGGATCAGCCCAAAACACCAGCCCTTGGTACGCTTGCGGAGATGCCTGGGGACTGACCCCATTGAGCATCAAATGCCCTGCCTGCGGGACTATCGCCCCGGCCAGCAAGCGTAACAGTGTGGTCTTGCCGCTGCCGTCGCCACCCCGCACCAGGGTCAGGCCGGGCCCGATATGGGCTGAAAAGTCGCTGAACAGGTTGACGTTCAGGTAAGAAAAACACAGACCCTGCAGCTGCAGGTGAGTAGCTTCAAAGGGGGAAGAGTTCCTGATGATCAAACCTCTGGTCATTTGGCTGTGGCACGTTGGGCCCATCAAACGTACGGTGCTCTTGCATCCACCCGCGTCCACTTTGCGAAATCGCAGTCCTTGCCAAGGGCCTGCCGATCATGATGCAAAGTTATGGGATCGGTGGTCATTTTGACATTTACACCTCGTGGCACTTCGACATCAATTTGAAACATGAAAACTGCACACTTGGCCCTATCCTTGAAACACCCCAAACCAACGAGAGGGCACGCCATCAGGCGCAGCCCTACAAGCAGGAGATCAACGCCGTGTCTTCAATACATCACTCACCCGAACGAACGCAGGCCTTGGCGGCCAGTGACCTGTCAATCGCCCAGCTGGTAGGCCAAGTCTACGAATCCGCACCACCTGCCATACAAAAGCGCCTGCTGGCCCAATTGATCAAACCCCTGGGCTTGCTGTCGCTGGCCGCTGTCGCCAACGGTATTTTTGCCAGCCTGCGGTTTCGCACCGCCGAGGTGGACGTACAAGCCAGGCTGGAGAGCGTCAACAACAGCGTGCAAGCCCACGATGTCATCACGCTGGTGAACTACGTCCAACAGGTCAGCAGCCAAGCAGTGGATGGGTTGGCCGACATGCTTTCTGCGTCTCCCGTCGTGGCAGGGTCAGCCGCTGCCGCGGTCCTGATTTCGGTGCTGATGCAACGCGCCCGCAAGCGCCGGGACACCGAGCCACATCACCACGACGACCTGCTCGCCTAGGCAGGAGCGGACCCAAGTGTGACCTGGGTGAGCCAACGCACAGACCGCGCGCGGCTTCATTTTTAAACTGCCCCATAGCCAGCCTGCACAGCGCGACTGCAAAAGGAGACAGTTCATGACCCACCCCCACGCCAACCCGGATGACAAGGCGAGCCTACCTCAAGCCACCAACCGCCCATGGGGCACAGAGCCAGGCCCCTGGCAGGTAAAACAAGCCGCGCGCCGTGCGCCCCTGTGGCCTGGCGTCGTGGGCATTTTCATCATCATGGCCCTGCTGCTGAGCTTTCATCAAGTGGTTCAGGGCGCGGTGAAGCAAGGCGCTGAGCGCAACATCGCTTCAGCCTTGCTTGCCAAGGCCACCCGCGAGTGCAAGGCTCTGTCCAGCCTGGTCGCCGTTGAACGCTGCACAGGGCCGCTCAAGACGTCCGGCACCCCCAAAGCCATCCAGACCGCGTTTTTCAGCGGCTCCCAGGGCTAGTCGGCCTGCGTCACAAAATCAATAAAACCACGTTCCACATCGGTGGACACCAGTTTGACCCTGACCTTGTCGCCCACTTTCAGGCTGGTCTTGCCCCGTACCAGCTTGCCGTCAACCGGGGGAGAAAACACCCGGACCCAGATGCCGTCGGTGGTGCTGCCGGTGACCACCGCATCAAAGTGCTGACCCACTTTCGACTCCAGCACCAGCGCCGCCTCGGACTTGCGCATGCGCCGCTCCACTTTTTGCGCCGCATCCTCCTGGCGCGTGCAGTGCTGAGCCAGTTCGGCCAGCTCGGTCGTTGAATACGGTTGCGGTTGGTCGGCCAGTGCGGCCTTGAGCAGACGCGAGGTAATCAGGTCCGGGAAGCGCCGGTTGGGCGCTGTGGAGTGGGTGTAGTCGCGCACCGCCAACCCGAAGTGGCCAATGGGCAAACCGCCCGGGGTCTCCACCACATACTCACCCGAGCCCATGAGCCGCACGATGACCAGCGACAAGTCCGGAAAACGCAGCGGGTCTGCCTGATGCCGCTTGGCCAAAAACGCCTCCAGTGCTTTGGAATCCGGCTCATCGGGCAGCGTTTCACCATATTCCGCTGCCACCGCCACAATGCGCAGCCACCGCTCGGGCGAGCGCACCACCCGGCGCAACGAGGCGCCGCCCTGCCCCGCCAAGTAACGCGCCGTGCAGCCGTTGGTGGCAATCATCACCTCCTCAATCAACTGGCGTGCGCGGTTTTGCACCTGCTGGCGAATATCCACCACCGCCTCGCCCTCAAACACAGCACGCGGCTGAAAAGTCTCCAGCTCCAGCGAACCCTCGGCGCGCCGGCGGGAGCGTAGCAACTGGGCGAGTGTGTCCTGCGTGTGCAGCTGCGCTTGCAGGCCCGGCACCTGGGCTGCTTCCGGCGGCAGCGCGGCCTCGCCGTCAATCCAGGCGCTGATGGCGTCATAGGCCAGCTTGGCCTTGTTGCGCACCTGGGCCCGGTAGACGGTGGCGCCGGCCAGCGAGGCGTCGGCGTTGAAAACCATCTCGGTCACCAACGCCAGCCGGTCTTCATTGAAATTGAGCGAGGTCAGGTCGGTGGACAGGCGCTCGGGCAGCATCGGGAAGATACGGGCCGAGGTGTAGACCGAGGTGGTGTTGAACAGCGCGTGCTCATCAATAGCGGTGCCTTTCTTGACCAGCGCGTCCACATCGGCGATGGCGACCCAGAGCCTGACTTTGCCGTGGTCCAGCGTCTCGCTGGCGGTGAGTTGATCCAGATCGAGCGAGTCATCGTTGTCGATGGAGCACCAGAGCAAGTGTGTCAGGTCATGGATATCGGGCCCTGTTTCTCGGCCCGGCCCGTCCAGCGTCGCCAGTTGCCGCTCAACTGATTTTGAAAACTCGGGCTCCAGGCCTCGCTCCGTCATGGCGCGGGTGGCAATGCGCACCAGATCGGCGCGGTGATGGGGGTGCGAGGGGTGGTGGTTCATGACCTCAATGTACAGGCTGCGCGCCGCAGGCACCTCAGGGGGGAGTTGATCACTTGCGCCGCACCCGGAACGTGATACAACAAAGCCCCTGCCCGCAGCCTCACCCAACCAACATCCCACCATGCCCCGCAGAGAAGCCACTTTGGCGCCCCGATGCGCTGCGAGCCCTCTGGGGTCACCCGCCTGAGCGAATGGCGACCTCGTTGAATCTGTGGATGCTCCTGACCCACCTGGCAGGCGGGGTGGGCCTGTTTTTGCTGGGCATGACGATGATGACGGATGGCCTCAAGCTGGCCGCCGGGCCGGCGCTGGAGCGGATTTTGGCCAGCGCCACCCGCACCCGCTGGCAGGCCCTGGGTTCGGGCATGCTGGTCACGGCGCTGGTGCAATCGTCCAGCGCCATCACGGTGGCCACCATCGGTTTTGTCAACGCCGGCCTGCTCTCGCTGGGCTCGGCCCTGTGGGTGTTGTTTGGGGCCAATGTCGGCACCACCATGACCGGCTGGATTGTGGCGCTGGTGGGGCTCAAGTTCAACATTGAAACCCTCGCCCTGCCCCTGATCGGCCTGGGTGTGCTGATGCGCCTGACCGGTGCCGGGCAGCGCCGCGGGGCCATGGGCACCACGCTGGCGGGGTTTGGCCTGTTGTTCTTTGGCATTTCGATGCTGCAAACCTCTTTCAGCGGGCTGGCCACGCAGATCAGCCTGCCGCAAGGCACCGGCCCCTCAGCGGTTTTGGCGCAGGTGGGGCTTGGTGCCCTGATGACCGTGTTGATGCAGTCGTCCAGCGCCTCCATGACCATTGCGCTGACGGCTGCACAAGGCGGCCTGCTTACGCCGCAGGGCGCCGCCGCAGTGGTGATTGGCGCCAATATCGGCACTACGGTCACCGCCATGCTGGCCTCGATGGGCGCGACGCCCAATGCACGCCGGGCCGCCTCGGCGCATGTGGCGTTCAATGTCATCACCGGCATGGTGGCACTGGTGTTGCTGCCGTGGCTGATCAACGCACTAGGCCTGGCCCGCGCGGCCTTGGGGCTGCCCGCCGACCCGGCGGCCAAGCTGGCGCTGTTTCACACCATTTTCAATTTGCTGGGGGTGTTGCTGATGTGGCCCCTGGCCGCCCCTCTCACCCGCTGGCTGCAGGCCCGCTTTCGGGCCCGCGAAGAAGACGAAGCCCAGACGCGCTACCTGGATGACAACGTGCTTCAAGTGCCCTCGCTGGCCGTGGATGCGCTCAAACGCGAGGTGAGCCGGGTAGGCCACGTGGCCGTGCGGCTGGCGCGCGCTGCTGGCGCCGGGGCAGACGCCCCTGCGCTGGCGCGAGACCAGGCTGTATTCAACCAACTCATCACGGCGATCGAGGGCTTTGTCGAACGGCTCAGCCGCCGCCCCCTGTCCCAAAAGACCAGCGAACAACTGACCCAGGTGCTGCGTGTCTTGCGCTACCACGAGTCCATCACCGAGCAAGTGCATGCCTGCGCGCCCCTGCACGCCCCGGGCGTGGACGGCCCGGCGCTGGCCGAGCTGCACCAGCAGTTTGTGAACCATTGCGATGACCTGCTGGCGGCCTGTGATCCCCAGACACCCGATCCGGGGCCAGAACAACTGGAAGAACGCAGCCAGCACATGGAAGCCGCCTACGAAGCCCTGAAAACCGGGCTGCTGGCGGTGGGCGCCACCGGCGGCGTGCGCCTGGCCAGCATGGAAGAAGCACTGCGCCGCTACAGCGCCCTGCGCCGGGCCGCGCAGCAGGCCACCAAAGCCCGCAAACGCTGGCCCAACCACCAGCCAGACGCACTGAGCTGATCTGCGTTACGGGCGACCGCCGCCGGAGCGGCGCATTTCGCGCTGCATGAACAGGTAAAGCCCCTCGACCTTCTCCCGGGCCCAGGGCGTTTTACGCAAAAACTTCAGGCTCGAAGTCACGCTGGGCTCGCTGGTGAAGCAGCGCACCGGAATACGCTCACCCAGGCCAGCCCAGCCGTAATGCTCGACCAGCGCGGTCACGATGGCCTCCAGCGTCAGACCGTGCAGCGGATTACGGGTCTGGGCCGGGGGCGTCTGAGGGGGAGAAAGTGGCGTTTGCATGGCGTGATTTTCGCACTGAGTGAGTCACCCCTGCGCATGCGCACGGGAACCCGGATTCACACCACGCGCTATTGATGGCGATCAACGCCCCAGGGCCAGCGCGGCCTAGCATGGCCGGATGTGATGCAGGCACCAATCGGGGGTGGCTGATCATCGCCCCCTGCAAGAGATAGAGAGAGA
>CALRWE010000154.1:0-11518 GCA_943371745.1 Rhodoferax sp. OV413 | reverse complement strand
AGCCCAGGGCCAGACCGGCAAAGGTGCCAATCACCCCCACCATGGCGCCTTGCACCACAAAGATGCCCATGATGCTTTGCGGGCTGGCGCCCAGCGTGCGCAAAATGGCAATGTCAGCCCGCTTGTCGGTCACCGTCATGACCAGCGTGCTGACCAGGTTAAACGCCGCCACCGCCACGATCAGGGTCAAAATAATGAACATCATGCGTTTTTCCAGCTGCACGGCAGCAAACCAGGTGCGGTTCTGGCGGGTCCAGTCACGAATCAAGAGGTCGCCGCTCAAAGTGCCAGCCATCTGCGCCGCCACTTCGCGGGCCTGATGGAGGTCCCGCAGCTTGACGCGCACGCCGGTCGGCCCCTCCAGGCGGAAGATGCGCCCAGCATCCTCCAGGTGCATCAGCACCAGGGCGGAGTCGTATTCAAAATGCCCTGAATCAAAGGTGCCCACCACGGTCATTTGTTTGAGCCGGGGCACCACGCCGGCCGGCGTCACCTGCCCACTGGGCGCTACCAGCGTCACCTTGTCCCCCGCACGCACGCCCAAAGCCCGGGCCAGCTCGCCGCCCAGCACCACACCAAATTCGCCCGGCACCAGCTTGGTCAGGGCGGTGTTTTTCAACTCCCCGGCGAGGTCAGTCACGCCCGGCTCCAGCGCAGGGTCAATGCCCCGCACCATGGTGCCTTTCATGTCTTCTCCTCGGGCCAGCAAGGCCTGGGTGGCAATGAAGGGCGCCGCCCCGACCACTGCGGGATTGGCCCTGATTTCACTCAGGGTCCGCACCACATCGGCCAAGGCAGCGCCATTGGGCGCAAAGATTTCGATATGCGACACCACGCCCAGCATGCGGTCGCGCACCTCTTTTTGAAAGCCGTTCATCACGCTCAGCACGATGATGAGCGCAGCCACGCCCAGCGCAATACCCAGCATGGACACGCCGGATATGAAAGAAATGAAACCGTTGCGGCGGGTAGCCCGGCCGGCCCGGGTGTAGCGCCAGCCAAGGATGAGTTCGTAGGGAATTTGCATTGGCCGCCAGGAATTTGAAACAAGCGCCATTGTGGCATTGGGCCACCGGGCGTGAACAAGGGTCAATGAGGCAGCCATTGAGGCGCTTCATAATGAGTGCTTGTTTCGCCTCCAAGGAGATCGCCATGGCACAAGCCGCGCACCAACCGACCTTCACGGCCGATGACTATCTGGCGTGGGAGCCCACCCAGCTGGACCGCCATGAGTACCTCAATGGCGAGGTGTTCGCCATGGCCGGCGCCGAAGACCGGCATGTCACTGTTTCCGGTAACTGTTACATGGCCCTTCGCCAACACCTCAGCGGTAGCCCGTGCCGCACCTACATGAGTGACATGCGTTTGCATGTCGCCGCTGTCAACAGCTACTTTTATCCCGATGTGCTGGTCACCTGCAGCGCGCTTGACCTGGCAAGCCCCCAAGCCAAAACCGAGCCCAAGCTGATCATTGAAGTGCTCTCCCCCAGTACCGCGGCCTATGACCGGGGGCTCAAATTCAGCCATTACCGCAACCTTGCCAGTCTGGAGGAATACGTACTGATTGACCTGGACACCCGCACCACCGACTGCTACCGCAAAGGCGCTGACGGGCTGTGGGTCTTGCACCCGTTTGCCCGGGATGAGTCGGTCAAGTTGGCCAGCGTGGCGCTGATCCTGAGCGCGGCCCAGTTGTTTGCCGACGTGGTAGAGCCCTGATGACCTGCACAATCGCCCCATGCACCTCCTGATTCCTTTCGCGTTTTGCAGCGGCGAGGGCTGCGCGCAAGCGCTCCCGCAGCTGGCCCTGCCGCACCTGACCCAACTGCTGTCCCGCCTGGCGCCGCAGCCGCCCGACACGGCGGATCCGTTCAGTCTCTCCACGCCCCATGAGCGCGCGCTGGCCCGGACCCTGGGCTTGCCGGGTCAGGACGGGCTGATTCCGTGGGCGGCGCTGCAAGCCCAGGCCAGTGGCGCCTGGGGCTTCATCACCCCTTGCCACTGGCACATAGCCACCAACCACATCACCCTGAGTGGGGCAACGCTGCCGGATTTTTCAGACACAGAATCCCGCGCGCTGATGGCCGCCATGCAGCCGTATTTTGAAGAAGACGGTATCAAAATGCGCTACGAGCACTCCATGCTCTGGCTGGCACAAGGCGAGATTTTCAACGGTTTGGCTACGGCCTCACTCGACCGGGTGGCGGGCCGCAATGTCGAACACTGGATGCCCCGCAGCCCGCGGGCCGCTCCCCTGCGCCGCCTGCAAAACGAGATGCAAATGTTGCTCTACACCCACCCTGTCAACGACGCTCGGGCCGCGCGGGGCGTGCTGCCCGTCAACTCCTTCTGGTTGAGCGGTACCGGCAGCCTGAGCACGGTGCGCCAGCCAGCCGCCACCGACACCAAAGTTGTGGACACGCTGCGCGGGCCAGCACTCACTGAAGATTGGCCCGCCTGGATGCAGGCCTGGCACGCCCTGGACGCCACCGAATGCGCTGCCTTGCTGCGGGCGATTGACCAGGGCCAGCCTGTCCAACTGACCTTGTGTGGCGAGGGCAGTGCGCAAACCTTTGTGAGCCAGCCCCAAGCCCTTTTGAAGCGATTTATGAATCTTTTTGGTATCCAGCCAGCGTATCACATGCTTGAGAAGCTATGAAAATAATAGCACGCGACATCCCTCCCCGATCGGTTTGGACCTTGGAGCAAGCCGGCGTCCACCCGCTGCTGGCCCAACTGTATGCCGCCCGCGGCGTACAAAGCACCGAAGAGCTCGACGACGGTTTGGCCCGACTCATTCCGCCCGGCGCACTCAAGGGCACCCAGGCTGCGGCCGTTTTATTGGCCGACGCCCTGACCGCCAACCTCAAGCTGTGCATCGTGGCAGATTACGACTGCGATGGCGCCACTGCATGCGTTGTGGCCCTGCGCGGCCTGCGCCTGCTCGGCGCGCAACAGGTCAGCTACATCGTGCCCGACCGCGTGGTGGACGGCTACGGCCTCACCGCTACCATCTCGCAACGCGTGAAAGACAGCGGCGCCGACATGCTGATCACCGTGGACAACGGCATAGCCAGTTTTGAGGGCGTGGCCGCAGCCAAAGCCCTGGGCTTGCAGGTGCTGGTGACCGACCACCACCTGCCGGCCAGCCGGGACGGCCAGATTGAGCTGCCTGACGCCGATGTCATCGTCAACCCCAACCAGCCGGGTTGCACCTTTGAGAGCAAGTCCATCGCCGGGGTGGGCGTGATGTTCTATGTGCTGCTGGCGCTGCGCGCCGAGCTGCGCCAGCGCGGGGTGTTTGATGCGGCCAGCCAACCCAAGCTCGACACCTTGTTGCCGCTGGTGGCCCTGGGCACCGTGGCCGATGTGGTCAAACTCGATGCCAACAACCGCCGTCTGGTCGCCCAGGGGCTCAAGCGTGTGCGCACCCTGGCCATGCCCCCAGGCGTGGCCGCCTTGTTTGTCGCCGCCGGGCGCAGCGCCCCGGTGGCCACCACTTTTGACTTTGGCTTTGCGCTCGGCCCGCGCATCAACGCGGCCGGGCGCCTCTCGGACATGACGCTGGGCATTGAATGCCTGCTCACCGATGACCCCGCCCGGGCGGACGAGCTGGCCAAAATGCTGGACGGCATTAACCGTGACCGTCGCGTGATCGAGGGCGACATGCGCGAACAGGCCTTTGCCATCGCTGAATCCCTGTTTGACGAAGACGACGAGCCGCCGCCAGCCATCTGCGTGTTCGACCCCGATTTTCATGAAGGCGTGGTGGGCATCGTGGCATCGCGCATCAAGGACAAGTTGCACCGCCCCACTTTTGTGTTCGCGGCCAGCGGCGCGCCGGGCAAGGAGCATGAACTCAAAGGTTCAGGGCGCTCCATTCCCGGCTTTCACCTGCGTGACGCGCTGGACCTGGTGGCCAAGCGCTACCCCGGCGTGCTGCTGCGCTTTGGCGGCCACGCCATGGCGGCGGGCTGCACCATTGCCGAAGAACACTTTGATGACTTTGAGCAAGGCCTGAACGAGGTCGCCCAGGAATGGCTGGACGCCGCCACCCTGACCCGCCGCCTGGACACCGACGGCCCCTTGAAGCCCGAGTTTCGCCGGGTCGAACTGGTCGATGTGTTGCACAAAGAGGTCTGGGGCCAGGGCTTTGCCGCGCCCACCTTCAGCGAAGAAGTCGAGGTGGTTTCGCAGCGGCTGGTGGGTGAAAAACACCTGGCCCTCAAGCTCAAACACCAGGGCCACCCGGTGGACGGCATGTGGTTTGGCCGCACCGAGCCCTTGCCGGCCCGCGTCAAGCTCGCCTTCAGGCTCGATGCCGACGCCTGGAACGGCGTGCGGCGCGTGCGGTTTTTGATCGAAGCAGCAGAGCTTTGAGTGGGTCAAAATGACCTCGCCACTGAACTCCGAAGGCCTCACCATGCCCTCCCTCACCTTCCCTCCAAACTACGTTCGCCACGCCATCGCCTGCGCCTTCATGATGCTGGCCGGCCTGGCGCCCGCCTGGGCCGCTGACCAGCCGGTGGGCATCACCGGCGACCTGCTGTTTCTGGACGTGACGCTGGATGGCAAAGTGATCCGCATCCAGCGCAACCCGGACAACTTCAACATGATCGACCCCGATCTGTCGCTCACCTCCCGCGCGTGTCCGCCCTATTGCATTCAGCCGGTGGTGATGGCGCCCGGCGTGGAGACGCTGGGTGAACTGGAGCTGCTGGAGGTCATCAAACGCATTGGCCAAGGTGACAAAACTGTCTTGCTGATCGACTCACGCGAGCCCGACTGGCTGGCCCGGTTCGGCATGATTCCCGGCAGCATCAGCCTGAGCTGGACACGCCTGCACCCGCAACACACGTCGGCGGAGAAGATTGCTGACACGGTGGAAGACCTGTTTGGTGCCTACCGGGTGGGGCCGCTGTGGAACTTCGCCAGCGCCAAAACCCTGGTGATGTATTGCAACGGCCCCTGGTGCGGCCAGTCGCCCACCAACATCCGCCAACTGCTCGGCCTGGGCTACCCGGCGCACAAGATCAAGTGGTACCGCAGCGGCATTCAGGGCTGGAAACTGCTCGGCCTCACCACGGTAGCCCCGCAAGGCCTAAAATGACCGGGTGACTTCCATCCTCAACGCCGACCTCCACTGCCACTCCGTTGTCTCCGACGGCACCCTTACACCCCAGGCGCTGGCCGCTCGCGCCAAAGCCAATGGCGTGGAACTTTGGGCACTAACCGACCATGACGAAATTGGAGGCCAGCAACGCGCAGCCGCCGCCGCCAAGGCGGTCGGCATGCATTACGTCACCGGCGTTGAAATCTCGGTCACCTTCATTCACCAGACGGTGCACATTGTTGGGCTAGGGTTTGACGCCGACAACGCCGCACTTCGGCAAGGTCTGGTGAATACCCGGGGCGGCCGCGGGCAGCGCGCACGCGAGATGTCGGACGGCCTGGCCAGAGTCGGCATTCACGGCGCCTACGAAGGCGCGTTGAAATTTGCCGGTAACCTGGAGCTGATCTCACGCACCCACTTTGCCCGCTTTTTGGTGGAAAGCGGCGTGTGCCGTGAAACTAACGAGGTGTTTCGCAAGTACCTGACTGAGGGCAAACCCGGCTACGTGGAACACCGCTGGGCCGCCCTGAAAGACGCCGTGACCTGGATCCGGGAGGCTGGTGGCGTCGCCGTCATTGCCCACCCAGCCCGCTACAAATTCAGCCCCAACGAAGAATTCGCGCTGTTCACCGAATTCAAAAGCCACGGCGGGCAAGGCGTTGAGGTGGTGACCGGCAGCCACAGCGCAGCCGAGTACCTGGTGTACGCCGATATGGCACGCGAGTTCGGGCTGGCGGCCAGCCGGGGCAGCGACTTTCACAGCCCCGATGAGAGCCACACCGAATTGGGCACGCTCCCCTACCTGTCAGGTACGCTGACGCCGGTGTGGGAAATGCTGACCAATAGTATCCAGCACGCACCGGCCGCCAGTATGGTGGCTGCAGCCTCCCGCGCGCCTTAAACGCCTGATGTCATTCCTTCGTTCCCGCCAGGGCGGCGGCGTGATGTTGATTGTGTTGGCAGCACTGTGCTTCGCGGTGCTGGATACGGCCACGAAATACGCTGCGCAACTCGCGCCAGTGCTCATGCTGCTTTGGTTTCGCTACGCCTTCCAGGCGGTGGTGACTTTTGCGTTGCGGTTTCCCGTCCAGGGGCTGCGCCTGTTGTCCACCCCCAATCCCCGCTTTCAGACCCTGCGCGGGGTGCTGTTGCTCACCACCAGCGCCTGCTCGTTTTTTGGTCTGCAGTATTTGCCGGTGGGCGAGTTCACAGCCATGGTGATGTTGTCGCCCTTGGTCGCTACCGCCATGGCCGCCTGGATACTTAAAAACCCCGTGTCGCAGCAGCGCTGGCTGCTGATGGTGGCGGGCCTGGCGGGCGTTTTGCTGGTGATTCGCCCTGGGGGACAGGTGTTCAGCTGGGCACTGCTGTTCCCGGTGGTCCTGGTCAGCGCCTATGCCTGGTTTCAAGTGCTGACCAGCCGGCTCAGCGGGGACGAGAACCCCTACACCACCCATTTTTATACGGGTCTGGTCGGTGCACTGGTCATGAGCCCCATCGTGGTGATCAGCTGGAACACGGCTGCCCTGCTGGCGCACTGGCCCTGGTTTATGTTGATTGGTTTTACGGGGACTTTTGGCCACCTGATGCTGATTCGGGCCTATATGCGGGCCTCTGCCCCGGTGTTGACCCCGTTTTTGTACAGCCAGATCGCGTTTGCCACCCTGGCGGGCTGGCTGGTCTTCAACCACGCGCCCGATGCGCTGGCCTGGCTGGGCATTGCGGTCATTGCCGCCAGTGGCGTGGGCAATGCCTTGTTGGCAGCGCGGGAGATGTCCAGGCTGCGCCTCGCAGCGGCAGCGGCAGCGCCCACAGCCCCGCTCTGAATCACTCCCATCTTCACGGACAATACGCACATGCCTCAGCTTTTTGAAGTTCACCCTGAAAACCCCCAGCCGCGCTTGCTCAAGCAGGCCGTCGCGCTCCTTGAAAAAGGCGAAGTCCTGGCGGTTCCCACCGATTCCAGCTACGCGCTGGTCTGCCACATTGATGACAAGGCCGCCGCAGACAAGCTGCGCCGGGTTCGGGGTGTGGACGACAAGCACCACCTCACGCTGCTGTGCCGCGACCTTTCGGAACTGGCCAACTACGCGCGGGTCGACAACCAGCAGTACCGCCTGATCAAGTCCGCCACGCCCGGCCCTTACACCTTCATTCTGGAAGCCAGCAAGGAAGTCCCGCGGCGCTTGAGCCACCCAGCGCGCAAGACCATTGGCCTGCGGGTGCCGGACCACGCCGTGCTGCAGGCGCTGCTGGCATTGCACAACGGCCCCCTGCTGGCCGCCACCCTGATCCCACCGGGTGAGACCGAACCCATGAATGACGCCGAGGAAATCCGGGAACGCTTCAAAAAGCAGATTGCTGCTGTCATTGACGCAGGCGCCTGCGCCCTGGAGCCCACCACCGTGGTTGACCTGAGCAGCGAAGAGCCTGTGGTCATTCGCGAGGGGCGCGGCCCGCTGGCGGCCCTTGGTCTGTAAAAGCTGACCGACTCACCCAGGGAAACTTGACCCGTGGACATTACCCAACTGATTCAAACCGTGGCCATTTACGCGCTGCCGGTGCTGTTTGCCATCACTGTCCACGAGGCTGCCCACGGCTATGCCGCGCGGCATTTTGGTGACAACACAGCCTACATGCTCGGACGCATCACGCTCAACCCACTCAAACACATTGACCCCGTGGGCACCATCCTGATGCCCCTGCTGCTGTACTTTGCCACCTCCGGTGCCTTTCTGTTTGGCTACGCCAAGCCAGTGCCGGTGCGTTTTGGCAACCTGCGCAATCCCAAGCGTGACATGGTGTGGGTCGCCCTGGCTGGGCCGGGTGCGAACTTCGTACAGGCCTTTCTTTGGGGAGCCTTGTTTTTCATGCTGACGGGCCTGGACATTGACGAACCATTTTTCATCAAGATGGCGCAAGGCGGCATGCTGGTCAACATCGTGATGTTTGCCTTCAATTTGTTCCCGCTGCCCCCGCTGGATGGGGGGCGTATTTTGGTGGGATTGCTGCCGTACCGCCAGGCCGAGTTCGTATCGCGCATCGAGCCCTGGGGCTTCTTTGTTGTGATGGCGCTGGTGATCACGGGCATAGTCAGCACCATCTGGCTGGTGCCCCTGATGTCTCTGAGTTACTACGTGTTGAACATACTGCTTTCTCCGCTGGCCATGATTTTTGGCTAACTCCTTATCGCTTTTTGATCGACTTTTTCCATGAGTTCCACGCGCTTTTTGACCGGCATCACGACCTCGGGCACGCCCCACCTGGGCAATTACGTGGGCTCCATCCGCCCTTCGGTGCGCGCCAGCTTCTCGGCTGATGTAGAGAGCTTCTATTTTCTGGCCGACTACCACGCGCTAATCAAAATCAGTGAGCCTGCACGTATCCAGCAGTCCACGCTGGAGATTGCAGCCAGCTGGTTGGCGGCAGGGCTGAACCCCGAGCGCGTCGTCTTCTATCGTCAATCGGATGTACCCGAGATTCCCGAACTCACCTGGTTTCTAACCTGCGTCATCGGCAAAGGGGTACTCAACAGGGCCCACGCCTACAAGGCCGCCGTCGACAAAAATACTCAAGCCGGCGATGACCCGGACGCGGATGTGAGCGCCGGGCTCTTCATGTACCCGGTCTTGATGGGCGCCGACATCTTGATGTTCAACGCCCACAAGGTGCCGGTGGGGCGTGACCAGATTCAGCACATCGAGATGGCGCGCGACATGGCGCACAGCTTCAACCACCGTTATGGCGAGCATTTTGTGCCGCCAGAAGCCGAAATTGAAGAGGATGTCGCAACCCTGCCCGGCCTGGACGGCCGCAAAATGAGTAAGAGCTACGACAACATTATCCCCTTGTTTGCACCGCGCGAGCAACTCAAAAAACTCATCGGCGGTATCGTCACCGACTCCAGCGCACCGGGTGAGCCCAAAACGGTGGAAGGCTCGGCCCTGTTCCAGATTTACCAGGCCTTTGCTTCGCCTGAAGAGGCGGCCGCACTGCGCCAAGCCTACCAGGACGGCATTGCCTGGGGCGACGCCAAACAAGTGGTGTTTGAACGCATCGACCGCGAAATTTCACCTATGCGCGAGGCTTACCAGGCGTTGATGAACGACCCGGCCAAGATCGAAGCCATTCTGCTGGCCGGCGCCGCCAAGGCCCGCCAGATCGCCACCCCGTTCATGGGTCAACTGCGCCATGCCGTGGGCTTGCGGGATTTGCGTGCCCAGGTCAGCGCCAAGGTGGCCAAAAGCAAAGAGGCCAAGCCGGTTTTCAAACAGTACCGTGAGCCAGACGGCAAGTTTTACTTCAAACTGGCCGACGCTGACGGACGCCTGCTGCTGCAAAGCCTGGGCTTTGAGTCCCCCAAAGACGCCGGCAAAACCATCGGTCTGCTGCAAGCGCAGGGTGCAGCGGCCTTGGCCACTTTGGCTGAAAAACTGGAACCCCTCACCGCAGAAAGTACCCAATCCATTGGCGACGCCCTGCAGCGAATGCAGGACACTGACTGAAACTTGGTGCCCGGGCAGCGTCAAAAAGCCATATCGGCGCTGCTACAATCATTTCCACGGAAGAGTGGCAGAGTGGCCGAATGTACCTGACTCGAAATCAGGCGTACCGCAAGGTACCGTGGGTTCGAATCCCACCTCTTCCTCCATTAGTCTATTAAATACAAGCACTTATACGTGCTTTTTATTTATACCCCCCAATTTACCCCCCATTTGGTTAGCCCCTACTTCACCCGGGCGATACTAGGCCTCCCGCTTCAATTGAAGGTCTGGCGATTAATTTCAGTTGCGCAGGGTGTGGACCCACCCACCCCCTAGCCCCCGTTACGGCGTTTGGAGTCCCTCCGCGCTAGTGCACTGAGCGAAACACACGCACCCATTGCATAAAAACGGCTGAAGCCAAACGGCCCCGCGGGCATAGAAACACCCCCCCTCATTAGGGGAAATGACGTACCAAAAATATTTGTGTTTATTTATTGAACTCCTGTAAGCCTAAGTTGTGTCGGATGAGCATCACAATTTATCTAAGGGTCACCACGAACCACTACTTTCGAACTTTCGAAGCGGTGCCTGATGCTGCAGGGGCCTAGTGGCCCGAGCAAAATTTGAGTCGCATTAGCGATCCTGATCACGCCTCACCAGCGCCAGACACCAAGAGTCCGACCAAAGTTTCGTATCAGTCGCTTGATCCCCAACAGCATCGTTAACGCAATTCTTGGCAAAACTAAGCCTAACGGCACTCGACAGCATTTTTTCTATAGCAGCATAGCAAGTGGGGTCTGTATCGAAAGTAGAGATCGGGTTTATGAGAGTGCAAGTAAGAAAAAGCATTTTCCCCGCGGGAGGAAGGTGGGAATTTTAGAAAATATCCAACAGCATAAAAAATAACAAAAAATATCTAAAGCTCTGACGAAAATCAACCCATTTACCTGATCTTAAAAGGAATAATTTTAGTATTCGGATGATTTGGACAAAATAGTCCTCCGCCGTCTTGAATGCAAGCACCCAAAATCATGGGCAGTGGTTGTTGAATGATAATCTGTTGTGACTCAGGTTTTTGCTGGGTTATTTTCGGCGATATATAAGGTGGCGGACGAGGTAGGGGGTCATCTTTAGCTTTGATATCAAAATTGACAGAGTTTGGCTGGGGAGGGATTTCGCCCAGTGCCATGAGCTGCTCGATAGCTAGCATTTCATTTTCTTTAGCCGCCGCTTTAAAATAAGCCACAGCTTCCCGCTTATTCCCTCGACAGTCTAACTGAACCATACCTAATACCGTAAAAATCATAGGGCTCTGTAAATTATTTCTCGAGTACAGCTCTGCGCCAGAACAATCTCTTTTACTTATTAGTCGATTAGCCTCATCGAGATGATGGAATACGCTTTTCTGAGCATAAGCAGTAGAGGCAATAATTTTTAAAAAAATTACAAAAATAATTTTATTCATCAATTTAATTTGGTGCTCCACTCATACATGCTTTATAGACGGATTGAGCGTATTCCTCTGCTTTAGAGTTCACGCTCAGCGCACAAGTCACAACGACAAGACGATTAAATTTTGTATCAGAAAGCCGATCTGCATTGTTCTGACATTGGCTTTGATAGCGCTCTTTAGCTTGCTCTCTTGATGTTAGTAAATCAAGGCTGCACCGGTCCTCAAACTGCCGCCTGACAGCCGCGATCCGGGCCTGATCTGCTCGTTGCTGCTGCATCTGCCGCTGGCGCTCGGATTCGAGCAGCTGTTCTTGGCGCTCTTGCGCTGCTCTAAGCGCCGCCGCCCGCGCGATATTCGCCCTGGCCTCGATTTCGGGGTCTTGGGCCTGTTGTTGAAAGACCGGAGTTGGTTGGAGCTTGACGGTTTCGATCGGCTTATTTGCAGGATTCGACTCTGGCGACAAAGTGC
>CALRWE010000153.1:0-11553 GCA_943371745.1 Rhodoferax sp. OV413 | reverse complement strand
AGCGCCTGCTGGCGCACGCAACGCTGGAGGCCTTTACGCCCAAGACGCTGACCAATCTGGATGCGCTGGAAGAAGAGATAAAGCAGGTCAAGCGCCAAGGTTTCGCCCTGGACAACGAAGAATTTCTGCCCGGTCTCCTGTGTATAGCCGTCATGGTGCCAAGCGCCAGCGGCCGCTCCAACCTGTGTGTCGCGGTGCAAGCACCCATCATGCGTCTGACCCCCGAGAAAGCGCTGGGCTTGCTGCCTGCGTTGCACCGCGCAGTCGATGCGCTCAGTCACATCGAAAGTGAAGCCACCGACCCTTTTGACGACAGTGCGGTCGCCTGAGCCCTGTCACTACCCCACCTGAAAGTTCCGAACCATGTCCGAGCTGAGTTTCCTGCACCCCACCCAGACCGTGTCCGTTCGCGACGTCTTCGGTATCGATACAGAGCTGAAGGTACCGGCCTTCGCCGAGCGTGACGAGCACGTGCCCGAGGTCGACAGCAGCTACCGCTTTAACCCGGCGGTCACGCTGGCGCTGCTGGCTGGCTTCAGTCGAGACCGCCGCGTCATGGTGCAGGGCCTGCACGGCACCGGTAAATCCACCCACATTGAACAAGTAGCTGCTCGGCTGAACTGGCCCTGTGTGCGCGTCAACCTTGATGGTCATGTGAGCCGACTTGACCTGGTGGGCAAAGACGCAGTGGTGTTACGGGACGGCCAGCAAGTGACCGAATTCCAGGAAGGCATCGTGCCCTGGTCGTTGCAACGGCCGATGGCGCTGATCTTCGACGAGTACGACGCCGGCCGGCCCGATGTCATGTTCGTGATCCAGCGTATCCTGGAGCGCGATGGCCAATTCACGCTCATGGACCAGAACCGGGTCTTGCGGCCCAACCCCTATTTCCGGCTGTTCGCCACCGCCAATACCGTTGGCCAGGGCAATTTGAACGGCCTGTACCACGGCGCCCAGCGCCTGAACCACGCCCAAATTGACCGCTGGAATATCGTGGTCGCGCTGAACTACCTGGAACGCAAGGAAGAAGTCGCCATCGTGACCGCCCGCGTACCCACCTACGCCAACGTGGCTGGCCAGGAAATGATCAACGCCATGGTGGCAGTAGCCGACCTGACCCGCCACGGCTTTCGCGTCGGCGATCTGTCCACGCTGATGTCGCCGCGCACCGTGATCACCTGGGCCGAAAATGTGGAGATCTTTCGCGATCCAGGCTTGGCCTTCCAGCTGTCTTTCGTCAACAAGTGCGACGAAGCGGAGCGTCCAGTTGTAGCCGAGTATTTTCAGCGCTGCTTCCACCGGGAGCTCGAAGCCTCGCTCGCCCACGCGGCCGCTTGATCCACCATGGTCGAGCCCTGGGCCACGGCCGGCGCAACGCGCCACCAACAACGCATCGACGACCTTTGCGCGGCGTCCATCCGGGCTTTTAGCGGCCTGGCGGGGCTGCATTTTCGTGGCCGGCGCTTGTACCGTGACGACAAGCTTCTGCCGCCGTTTGCACCCCACCTCAGCCCCCAGCCGGAGGTCGACGATTTCGCCTCGTTTCGCGGGGCTGCCGACGCGATGTCGCTGCGCTTGCGCTGTGCCGACGCCGAACTGCACAAAAGCCTCCGTCCCACCGAGCCCATGGAGCGCATGTTGTTCGAGATGCTGGAGCAGTTCCGCGTTGAAGCCCTGGCACCGGCCGAAATGCCAGGCATGGTTCACAACCTGCGCCACCGGTTTGAGGCCTGGTCAATGGCCTTTTACAACAGCGGGCTGACCGAAACGGCCAAGGGCATGCTGTTGTACACGGTGGCACAGATCACCCGGTCGCGTGTCACCGCACAACCCGTGGTCGAAGCCACGGAAGACGCGATCGAAGCTACCCGAATGTCTATTGTGCGTAGCCTGGGTCATGGTTTGGCTGGTTTGCGCCGCCAGCGTTTGGACCAGGGCGCTTACGCCGAACACGCCTTGTCCATCGCCCACATGGTGGCCGGCATGCTGGCTGCTTACGATCTGCAAGACGTCGCAGGTGCCAACGACAGCGACACCGAATCCGATGACAAACCGCTGGACTTCAACCTCTGGATGGACTTTGATGGCGAAGACGGTGACGAAGGTTTCACCACAGCCGGTGCCGGCACCAGTCGCACGCTGGCCGAATCGGATGGGGTATACCGGGTCTTCACCGACGCCTACGACACCGAAGTCCACGCAGCCACACTGGTGCGCCCGGCTGCGCTGCAGGAAAACCGGGAGCGACTGGACCGTTGCATTGAGCGACAAGGCCTCTCGGTCGCTCGTCTGGCGCGGGAACTCAATGCTGTGCTCGCCATGCCGGTGCGCGATGGCTGGCTGCACGGCCAGGAAGAGGGCTATATTGATGGCCGTCAGCTCAGCCAGCTCATCACTTCCCCATCAGAGCGCCGCCTGTTTCGCCTCGAACAGCATGCGCCTGTTTCTGATAGTGCGGTGAGTTTCCTGATCGATTGCTCGGGCTCGATGCGCGAGCACATTGAATCGGTAGCCATCCTGGTGGATGTGATGGCGCGGGCGCTGGATCAGATCGGCGTAGTCACTGAAGTTCTGGGCTTCACCACGAACGCCTGGAATGGCGGGCGAGCCCAAAAAACCTGGACGCGCGCGGGACGCCCGCCGCATCCAGGCCGCCTTAACGAAGTCGCCCACTTGATCTTCAAGGACAGCGACACTTCGTGGCGCCGTGCCCGCCCCGCCATGGGTGCCCTGCTAAAGAGCGACCTGTTCCGCGAAGGCATCGATGGCGAAGCGGTCACCTGGGCCGCACAGCGTCTGGTGCAGCGCCACGATGGCCGACGCCTGTTGCTGGTGCTCTCAGACGGCAGCCCCACCGATGGGGCCACAGCCTTGGCCAACGACGTCCACTACCTCGATCACCACCTGGCCCATGTAGTGGCCGATCTGCAAGCGCAAGGTGAGGTTGAAATTTATGGTGTCGGCGTGGGCCTGGACCTGAGCCCCTACTACCGGCACAACCGTGCGCTGGATCTCTCGCATTCGGTCACCCAAGCGTTACTGCGGGAGGTTGTGGCCATGCTGGCCAAAGGCCCGAAGCGATAGCCTTTTGACCTTGCATACAGTCCTCTTACGCGTGATAAAACGCGCACACACTGGCTTGAATACCCGCACCTGGAACGGCCGTATGGCCCATGCGAAAGCAGCTGCGCAGCAGGCGTGGCGCCAAGGCGTGCGCCACGCGGTTTTGCGTCAACTCGTGGCGGATGTGGGTGAAAGCTGCAACTTCACCGCGCTGTCGGGCGCCGAGGTGGTGTACCTGGACCGGGTGGAGTCGGCTTTTCCGCTGCGCCTTGAGCTGCGCCCCGGCACACGGGTGCCGGTGCAATGCTCTGCCAGCGGCAAGTTGTTCATGGCCTGGATGCGTGCGCCCCAGCGTGCGGCTATCCTGGAGCGCCTGGTGCTTACCCGCCACACACCGCACACCCACACCGATCGCCGCACACTGGAGACCGAGCTGGAAGTCATCCGCCGCGAGGGCTTCTCAGTGGACGCCGAGGAGTTTGTCGAAGGCCTGGTGTGCGTAGCCGTGCCGGTGTGGGCGCCGGGCAGCCGCACCCTGCGCTGCGCCCTGGCGCTGCAGGGTGCGGCTGCCCGCATGTCGCTGGCGCAGGCCCAGCAGCAGTTGCCCCGTCTGCAGGCGGCAGCGCAAGCTTTGGCGCGCACGCTGGGCTGATGACTTTGATGGCGCAGGGCCGTGCAACCGGCTTGTGTGGCCCGCCCTCGGGTTTGCGCGATGTCAACGGCGCCTAGACGGGCAACTCAGGGTCGCGTCCAAGCCGCAAAACCACAGCGTGGTTCGTGGCGTTGGTCAGCAGGATGAGCGATGTCCTTCAGCAATTTGCGCTGTGTCCAACCTGCCTGCGACCTGCCAATGGGCGCACGTGCTCGTCATTCAGCCCTCAATCAAAGAAAACTTCCTTGAGCAGGTTGGTGCAATGCACCACGGCCGTCACCACATGCGGTATGGATTGCACGACTTCGGCCTCACGCTCAATGACAAACTCTGCGGTCAGTATCAAGCGCTGCAACCGGTCATAGGGGTCCGCCACCCGGCAGACCTTGGCAAAGTCCAGCAAGCCTTGCCTGGCTGAGAAAAACGATCTTTGGCCGCACAAGTCCAGCGCCAGCACATCCTCTGGAATGTAGGCTGTGGTGTTGACCACATCAAACGCCGGTGCCAGACGGCAGTCGTTGGTGGTGGGGTCGGTGTAGAGCAGGCCAAAATTCTTCAGGTGCGCATCGCCATTGCCCACCACACATGACAGTGCCACCATGTCAAAAAGTGCTTGCAAGGAGGGGGCGACATGGGGGCCGGAGGCAAAAGCCTCGACCAGTCTGGCGACATGGGTGTAGCCGGTTTTGTATTTTTCGCGCGAAGAAAATCCTGCCAGCACCGCCATGTCTTCAAATCCGAGGGGGGTGCCATCAGCTGTTCGGTCAAATCGCTGCATGACAAACAGCTCTTTGTTTTTTGACAAATGAAACTCGGGCATCGCCAGGCCTGACTCTTTGGCAATACTCATGCAAAGAAACTCGTTGGCGGCCAGACCGGGGTATTCCTCACGGCCACTTTTCACAATCAGATCTTGCGTGTGCACCGTTGCTTTGGAAGCAGCGGCCTCCATCACTTGCGGCACCAACACTTTGGGTTGCTCGCCAGAGATCCCGGTGCGGTAGATGTACTTGTCCACCAGTTCGGTGAATAGATTCTCCGTGCCGTCCCAGGCCAGGATTTCGCTCAAGCGCTCGCCTTGGCCCGGCGAGCGGGCCAGAGGATTCAAAAAATTGGACTGCACGTCCAAGCGGCCAATGGGTGACTGCCCGCCGGACAGGGCTAGCAGCATCATGGGCTCCAGATTGACGATTTTGGCCAACCGGTTTTGCAGCTCTTCAAGCAAAAAGCCCTCAGGCAAATTCATCTGGAAGATGGGATGCAAAGCGGCATAGCTGTATTGCGCCTTGCGCACTGGCATGGTGAGGCTGACCGCCGCTGCCGCTTGGTCTGTCTGGTAGCCAAACAAATATTGACTCTGCTCGTGGCTCAGTTCACCGGCATGCCCCTGAGGCGTGACCACGCGCAGGTGCCGAGCGTTGTTCATTGAAAGTCTTTCAGTTCATCTAGTGTGGGCCGGGTGCGGGGTAGTAGGGCCAATTCGGCGCCCAAGGCACCCGCCAGCCTGGCGTGGCTTTCAATGGCGACTGAACTGCGACCCGCTTCAATGGCAATGACCTTAAGCCGTGTCACGCCGGCCAGGCGGGCCAGTGCCTCTTGTGTCAAACCCCGGTGGGTGCGCATGGCTTTATAGGTCTGGCCTAACTTTTGCAGATGAAATGACTGATCCATGTATCAATATTAATACTTTTTTAACTAAAAGTATCGTTTGCAATACATTTTGGATGTCGAAGCTACTTGTAAACTTTTTTGAGCAACTGCAACAAGGTTTTGCGTTCAGCGTCGGTCAGTCGGGCGGAGGTGTCGAGCTCCAGCTTGGCGGCGGTTTTTTCGGCGGCCTGCATTATTTTTTTGCCGGCGGGTGTGGGGTGCAGGCCCACGGCCCGGCCGTCCAGGGGATGGGGTTGGCGAACAATCAGTTCCTTTTTCTCCATGGCGCTGATCATGGCGACCAGGTTGGGCGCCTGAATGCCCAGCGTGGTGCACAGTTGCCGCGAGGTGATGCCGGGGTTGTGCATGATCAGGGACAGCACAGAGAAGTCCACCGGGCGCAAATCAAAGACCGCCATGCGCTCCAGAAAGACCTCAATAATGGCCAGCGCGGCCCGGCGTGAGTTGTAGCCCAGCAAGGTCTCAAGGTAGCGGGTGTTGACCTTGTCGACGTAAGGAACCGGTGAAGTGTCGTCCGTGGCGTTCATGGCAGGCAAAGCCGCTGAGCATACCAAGCTGGTCAGGCCGGTGCGTCCAGTCGGGATTGAATGATGGCCAGGCGCATGGCGAACTCCGGCAACACCCAGTGCTGCAAGGCGCGGGCCGGCTCTGCCCAGCGCTGAGGGTCGGCCATTGAGGCCGCCTCGGGCGAGGCCTCGCCGATCTGCACCCAGGCCCAGGACATGAGAACCAGGGCGACGGCGCGCAGGTAATCATCGGCCACCCAAAATGCCAGTGCGGCGTCTTTTTTGGCCGCGCTTGCCAGCGCTTCGGTGACCTGCTGCAACTCGGCCATCTGCCGCCCAAGTTGCGCGTGGGTCGCCACTTGCGGATCCAGCCCCTGACACAGCGACTGCAGCAGGGCGGACATGCCGGCGCCGCCATCGGGCAGCACCTTGCGCACCAGCAGGTCGATGGCCTGGATCTCGTTGGTGCCCTCGTAGATCATGCTGACCCGGGAGTCCCGCACGATCTGCTCAATGCCCCATTCGCGCACGTAACCGTGGCCACCCAGCACCTGCAGGCACTCGCTGCTTCCGGTAAAGGCCTGGGCCGTCCAGGCGGACTTGAGCACGGGCGTCACGAGGCTGCACCATTGCTGGGCTGCCTGGCGGCGTTCGGCGTCGGGGTGCGCCTTGAGCAGGTCGAGTTCCACCGCCGTGCGGTAAGCCAGCACGCGCCCGCCGTCGATCCAGGCGCGCTGGGTGGACAGGATGCGGCGCATCGCCGGGTGCTCGGCAATCAGGTCAGGGGTGCTGCTCATCACCGGCTTGGGTGCGCGCATCTGGCGCCGCTCCCGGGAGTACGCATCGGCCTTTTGCCACGCGGCTTCCAGCAAGCCAATACCTTGCATCGCCACGTGCAGCCGGGCGGCGTTCATCATGACAAACATGGCGTTGAGCCCCCGCTGGGGCTCGCCCACCAGCCAGCCGGTGGCATCGTCAAAGCGCATGACGCAGGTGGGGCTGCCGTGCAGGCCCATTTTTTCTTCAATGCGGTCGCAATGCACCGCATTGAGCCCACCGCCTGGCATGACTTTGGGCGCCAAAAACAGCGACAAGCCCTTGGGGCCGGGAGCCGCATCCGGCAGGCGGGCCAGCACGAGGTGAACAATGTTGTCGGTCAGGTCGTGCTCGCCGCCGGAGATAAATATTTTGGTGCCGCTCAGTGCGTAGCTGCCATCCAATTGGGGGATGGCCTTGGTGCGGGCCAGCCCCAGGTCGCTGCCGGCGTGGGGTTCGGTCAGACACATGGTGGCGAGCCATTCGCCAGTAGCTACTTTTTCAAGATAGGCGGCCTTGAGCGCCTCGCTGCCGTGGTGCTTGAGGCACTCGTAGGCGCCGTGCAGCAGGCCCGGTGCCATGGTCCAGCCGTGGTTGGCGGCGCTGAGCATCTCAAACAGCATGGCTTCCAGAACGGTGGGCAGCCCCTGGCCGCCATCCTCCGGAGCACAGGCCAATGCCGGCCAGCCCGCTTGCCAAAAGGCCTGGTAAGCGTCCTTGAAGCCGGGCGGCATGGTGACCGTGCCACGCCCTGCTACATGGGCAAAGCGGGCACCTGTTTCGTCGCCTTCGCGGTTGAGCGGGGCCACCACCTCACCAGCAAACTTGCCCGCTTCATCGAGCACCTGGCGCATCAGGTCGGCGTCCACCTCGGCATAGGCGGGCAGGGCCTGCAGTTGGGTGGGGGCCCGCAGCACCTGCTGCAGGATAAAGGCCATGTCGTCGGTGCAGGGTTGATAAGTGCTCATATGTGCTATATGTTTAATAGCTACTAGGGCATGTAATACGCCGGCTAGAGGGCTAAATGATCTAAAAAACGCCTGATATCACTCCAAAGAGGCGCCAGGCTCAGGTTTTGGGCTTGCGGGCCGCCCCCAGGTAGGTGTCAATGACGCGCGAGTCGGTCGCCAGCTCTTTGGCCGGGCCGTGCAGGGCCATCTCGCCCATCTCCAGCACGTAGCCGTAATCGGCGGTTTCCAGCGCGGCACGGGCGTTTTGTTCCACCAGCAAGGTGGTCACGCCGGTTTTGCGCAGTGCGTCAATGGTGCGAAAAATCTCTTTCACCACCAGCGGCGCCAAGCCCAGGCTGGGCTCATCGAGCATCAAGAGCGTGGGGCGCGACATCAGCGCCCGGCCCACAGCCAGCATCTGGCGCTCGCCGCCCGAGAGGGTGCCCGCCAATTGGGCGCGCCGCTCTTTGAGGCGCGGAAAAATATCAAACACCACGTCGATCTGCTCGCGCCACTGCTTGTTGCGCAGGCGCACCTGCCGAAAGGCGCCCAGCACCAGGTTGTCTTCCACCGGCATGGCGCCAAAAAGTTCCCGCTTTTCGGGCACCAGGGCAATGCCCAGCATCACCCGTTCTTCGAGCGACAAGGCGCTGATGGACTGGCCCTGAAACTCGATCTCGCCCCGGGCGGGCAGCACCCCCATCAAGGCGTTGAGAAAGGTGGATTTGCCCGCGCCGTTGGGGCCAATCACGGTGACCACACTGCCGGCCGTGGCCGACAGGTCAATGCCGTGCAGCACCTCGGCGCGGCCGTAGCCGGCGCGCAGGCCCTGAACACGAAGAATAGGCGTTGTCATCTCAAGAGTCCTCAATGTTCGGTGCCGAGATAGGCGGCACGCACGGCGGGGCTTTGCTGGATTTCTTCGGGTGTGCCTTGGGTCAGCAGGGTGCCGAACTCCATCACTACCAAGTGGTCGCACACGTCCATCACCAAATCCATGTCGTGCTCGACCAGCAAAATGCTCACGCCCTCGCTGCGCAACTGGCGCAGCACGGCAATCAGGCCCTGTTTTTCCTGGTGGCGCAGGCCTGCAGCGGGCTCGTCCAGCAGCAGCAGCGCCGGGTCGCAGCACAGGGCGCGGGCAATTTCCAGCAAGCGCTGGGGCCCCATGGGCAGGTTGCCGGCCAGCTCATGCAGCGAGCCGCCCATGCCAATGCGCTCCAGCTGCTTGGCGGCTTCACGCATCAGGCTTTGTTCTTCAGCCCGGTCCAGGCGCAACATGCTGGAGAGTGCACCTTTGTGGCCGCGCAACTGGGCCCCGAGCGCCACGTTTTCTAGCACGGTCATCTCGGGAATCATCTTGACGTGCTGAAAGGTGCGCGCCATACCCAGCTGCGCGATCGCGCGAGAGGGCAAGCCGCTGATGGCGCTGCCGCAAAACTTCACCTGGCCGGTGGTCAGGCCCAGCACGCCGGTGATCAGGTTGAAGGTGGTGGACTTGCCGGCGCCGTTGGGCCCGATCAGCCCGACGATCTGCCCGGCCCGGATCGAAAAGCTGATGTCGTTCACTGCCACCAGACCACCAAAGGTCTTGCGAATGGCCTGGACCTCCAGCACCATCTCACCGGTGGCCGGCTTGGCCCGCTCCCGCAGGGGTGTGGCGTTGTGCCAGTCGTTCACCCGCGCCGGCTTGGGCAGGTAGCGCCCCACCAGCGACCACATGCCGTCAGGCAGGTATTTGAGCACCAGCACCAGCACAATGCCAAAGACGATGACCTCGTAGCTGCCGCTGGTACCGATCAGCTTGGGCAGCAGCACCTGCAACTGGTCTTCGAGCAGCTTGGTGATCACCGCGCCGCTGATGGCGCCCCACACATAGCCCGCCCCGCCCAGCACCGCCATGAACAGGTACTCAATACTCATCTTCAGGCCAAACGGCGACGGATTCACCGTGTGCTGAAAGTGCGCAAACAACCAGCCCGACACGCTGGCAAACAGGGCCGCAATCAGGAAAATACCGACCTTGTGTTTGAGGGTGTCCACGCCCATGGCCTCGGCCATCTGGCCACTGGAACGCATGGCCCGAATGGCACGCCCGGTGCGTGAGTCCAGCAAGTTGAGCAGGGCAAAGGCGCCCAGCAGCACCATGCTCCAGGCCAGCACAAAAAATGCACGGCCCTGGCTGATGTCCCAGCCAAACAGCATGAGCGAGGGCACGCCCAGAATGCCGTCGTACTTGCCCAGCGCATCCAGATTACCCATGAGGTAGTAGAGCGACAGGCCCCAGGCAATGGTGGCCAGCGGCAGGTAGTGGCCGGACATGCGCAGCGTGATCCAGCCCAGCACCAGCGCGCTCACGGCGGTGATGCCCAGCCCCACAAACACGGTGAGCCAGGGCGACCAGCCCATATTGACGGTCAAATAAGCGCTGGTGTAGGCGCCAATGCCCACAAACGCAGCCTGCCCGAAGGAGGTCAGGCCGCCCACGCCGGTGAGCAGCACCAGCCCCAGAATCACCAGGCTGTACAGCGCGATGTAGTTGAGTTGGGTGATCCAGAATTCCGGCACGGGCGAGACGGCGTACAAAAGCATGCCGGCAAACAGGGTCAGGCGCTGGATCTTGCTGGAGTGCATCCAGCCTTGAATTCTTGAGGTGAAGGCCATGTCAGTGTTCCTCCGAGTGACCGCCGGCCATCGAGCGCCAGATCAGGATGGGCAGCACCAGGGTGAAGACAATCACCTCTTTGAAGGCGCTGGCCCAAAACGAGCCAAACGACTCCACCAGGCCCACAAACAAGGCGCCCACGGCGGCCAGCGGGTAGCTGTGAAGCCCGCCAATCACGGCGGCCACAAAGCCCTTGAGGCCAATCAAAAAGCCGGAGTCGTAAAACACGGTGGTGGTCGGGCCAATCAGCAACCCCGATAGCGCGCCAATGAGCGCAGCCATGGCAAATGTGGTTTGCCCTGCGGTGTGGCTGGAGATCCCCATGAGGCGCGCGCCCAGGCGGTTCACCGCGGTAGCCTGCAGCGCTTTGCCGTACAGGGTGAAGTTGAAAAACTGCCACAGCAACACAATCAGCGCCAGTGAGGCCGCACCAATGATGATGGCTTGCCCGTTGATCGTAAGGCCGCCCAGGCTCAGGCGTTCATCCCAGAACGAGGGGTTGCGAAACCCTTCGGCGCCAAAAAACAACAGGCCCAGGCCGGTCATGGCGAAATGCACGCCCACCGACACAATCAGCAGCACCAGCGAGCTGGCATCCGCCAGCGACTGGTAGGCCAGGCGGTAGACCAGCGGACCAAACGAGGTGACGATGCCGACCGTCAGCAGCGCCTGCACCAGCAGGGGCAGCTTGTGCGGTGCCGCCCAGATGGACAGGGCCGACACCACCACGGGGATCAGCAAAGTGACGGCGCCCGCTTTCAGCGCCTTGGTGGCGCTGTGGGTGTGCTGCCAGCTTTGGCGCACATCCATCAGCGCGGCCAGGGTGGCCATGATCAAGAGCAGCCAGACGGTGCCGGGCACTTGCCCGGTCTGGAAAATGGCCAGGGTGAGGGCGCCATAGGCGACAAACTCCCCCTGGGGAATGAAGATGACCCGTGTCACTGAAAACACGAGCACGGTGGCCAGGCCGAGCAGGGCGTAAATGGCACCGTTGGTCACGCCATCCAGCATGAGAATGCTGGCGATAGAAAGGTCCATGGGGGAAGTCCGGTGAGAGAGTGAGAGGGCGGCGCCTGCCGCGTGTGGTCAGGGCGCCGCGGGATCTACTGACGGCTTATTCGACTTTCCAGTCGCCGTTGACCACCTTGAGCATCACGCCGGTTTCCTGGGTGTAGCCCCAATGGTCGTCCTTGGTCCAGTTCAGGACGCCATGCGACAGCACGGTGCGAC
>CALRWE010000152.1:0-11663 GCA_943371745.1 Rhodoferax sp. OV413 | reverse complement strand
CTGGCCGAGTTCAGGCGGGTCAATGTGCAGGGCACGCTGCACCTGGCGCGCCAGGCAGCCCAGGCGGGTGTGCGGCGGTTCGTTTTCATCAGTTCCATCAAGGTCAATGGGGAGGTCACCCGCCCCGGCCACCCTTTCACAGCCCAGGATTTGCCCGCCCCGGTAGATGCCTACGGCCTCTCGAAGCAGGAGGCCGAAGCGGGTCTGCGCGATATCGCTCATCAAACGGGTATGGAGGTCGTCATCCTTCGCCCCCCGCTCATTTACGGCCCGGGTGTCAAAGCCAACTTTGCGGCTCTCATGCGCGCGGTGCAGTTCGGCTGGCCCTTGCCGCTGGGGGCGGTGCCTAACCAGCGCAGCCTGGTGGGTCTGGACAATCTGGTGGACTTGATCGCCGTCTGCCTGGTGCACCCCCGTGCCGCCAACCAAACATTTTTGGTCAGCGATGGCCATGACCTGTCCACGTCTGAACTGGTGCAAGGCCTGGCGCGCGCAGCGGGTGTGTCTGCGCGGCTGCTGCCGGTGCCTGTGTGGGTCTTGCAGGCCGGCGCCGCGTTGCTGCGGCGAGGCGACGCGATGCAGCGCTTGTGCAGTAATTTGCAGGTGGACATCAGCCAGACGGAAACCGTGCTGGACTGGCGGCCACCGGTGTCGGTTGAAACTGGTTTTCGTCGTGCCTTTGCACCCCCGCCTATGCGATGAAACGATTATTTGATTTGATTTTGGCCAGTCTGGCCGGGTTGGTGCTATTGCTGCCGCTCGTGGGGGTCGCCCTGCTTGTTCGTCTCACTTCCACCGGGCCGGTTTTGTATTGGTCGGATCGGGTTGGGCGCAATAACCGGATATTCAGCATGCCCAAGTTTCGCAGTATGCGGGTGGGTACACCGGCTGTGGCGACCCATTTGCTGGCAGACCCTCAGAGCCACCTTACGTCCATGGGGAGTTTTTTGCGCCGCAGCAGTCTGGATGAGTTACCCCAACTGTGGAGCATTATCAAAGGCGATATGAGTTTTGTGGGCCCACGCCCCGCCTTGTTTAATCAACACGACCTGATTGAATTGAGAACCCGCAGCGGGGTGCATGTGTTGGTGCCGGGGTTGACAGGGTGGGCGCAGATCAATGGTCGCGATGAGTTGCCCATACCCCAAAAAGTTGCACTGGATATTGAGTATCTCCAGAAAAAAACCCTTTGGCTTGATATAAAAATCATATTTTTGACCGGGTTAAAGGTTTTAAAAAGAGATAATGTGACCCATTAAAACTATTAGAAGCCAGTCTCGTTAGGGATTTTCATACTCAAACCCAAGGTGTACCCCATGAATAATTTGATCGAAATTCAAAACCAGATAGAAAAACTGCAAAAACAAGCCAACGAAATCAGGGCGTTGGAATTTGACCAAACGGTGCAGGATATTCTGGCCAAAATGGCGGCCTATGGCATCACCATCAAGGACCTTGATGGCAGCAAAGGCCGTGTCCGCAAGACCGGCACACCGGTGACCAAGCAGGCCGCAGCCAAGTTTCGGGGCCCCAACGGCGAAAGCTGGAGCGGACGCGGGCTCATGCCCCGTTGGTTGAGCGCTTTGGTCGCCCAAGGCAGAACCAAGGACGAGTTCGCCATCAAGCCCTGATCTCCAGCCCCAGCCCCAGTCCCATCATGCAAAGCACCGTGCTGGCGTGGCCACGCGCCACCAAACGCTTGGTGGTGGTGGCACTTGATATCGCGTTGGCACTGGTCGCGACCTGGCTGGCGTTCACCCTGCGGCTGGATGCGTGGCACTGGCCTACCGGCTCGCAGTGGTGGGTATATGGGCTGGCGCCGCTCTTGTCGGTGCCCATCTTTGTTCGTTTTGGCCTGTACCGGGCCATTTTTCGTTATACCGGCCAAGCGGCGTTGGTGGCCACGGCCAAGGCGGTGGCCCTCTATGGCGCCCTGCTGTCTGGCGTGCTGATTTGGCAGGCCTGGTATGGCGTGCCCCGAAGCCTGGGGGTGCTGCAGCCCCTTATTTTTTTGTTGTTGGTGGGCAGTAGTCGGGCCATGGCCCGGTTTTGGTTGGCCAACCTGGGGAGTGCCAGGCCCCCGGTTGAAGGGCGCTTGTTGATTTATGGTGCGGGCACGGCAGGCGTGCAAACGGCCTCGGCGCTGCGGGTGTCCGGCCAGTATGTGCTGCTGGGTTTTGTGGATGACGATGGCGCCAAAGTCGGCCGAAGCATCAACGGCATTGCTGTGTTTGCTCCATCGCAGGTGCCTGACTTGGTCGAGCGCCACCAGATCACTGACATTTTGTTGGCGCTGCCAAGCGTCTCGCGGGATCGGCGAAGCGCGATTCTGGACAGCTTGCGTGCGCTGCCGGTGCACATTCGCACACTCCCCGGGCTGGCCGATCTCGCCAGCGGACGCGTCACGGTGCAGGATTTTCATGAGCTTGACGTCGAAGACCTGCTGGGCCGCGACCCGGTGCCGCCAGATGCAGAGCTGATCGCACGCGACCTGGCCGGCCAGGTGGTGCTGGTCACCGGGGCGGGCGGCAGCATCGGGAGCGAGTTGGCTCGGCAAATTTTGTTGCAGCGCCCGCGCCAATTGCTGCTGCTCGACCACAACGAATTTGGCCTGTACAGCATCCACCAGGAACTGATGGGGTTGTGCACAGCCCAGGCGCTGGCCGTTGAATTGCTGCCACTGCTGGGCAGCGTGGCCAACTTTGAGCGCCTGAGCGTCATTTGCAGCACTTATCGCCCGGTCACGGTTTACCACGCCGCTGCTTACAAACATGTGCCGATGGTGGAGGACAACCCGGGCGAGGGCGTGGTCAATAACGTCTTTGGCACGCTCAACATGGCCTTGGCCGCCCGGGCGAGTGGGGTGAAGCGCTTTGTACTGGTGTCCACGGACAAGGCAGTTCGGCCCACCAACGTCATGGGGGCCTCCAAACGCATGGCCGAGCTGGTCTTGCAGGCTCTGGCAGCCGAGACCTCCCGGACCTGTTTCACCATGGTGCGCTTTGGCAATGTGCTGGACTCCAGTGGCAGCGTGGTGCCGCTGTTTCGTCGCCAGCTCGCCGCTGGCGGACCGCTAACCGTCACACATGCTGAAGTGACCCGCTACTTCATGACCATTCCAGAGGCCGCGCAGCTGGTGTTGCAGGCCGGTGCCATGGCGGTGGGGGGCGAGGTGTTTGTGCTGGACATGGGGCGCTCGGTCAAGATTCTGGACCTGGCGCGGCGCATGGTGCAACTCAGCGGCCTGAGTCTGCGCGATGAGCGCAATCCGGGCGGTGACATCGAGATTGAAATTACCGGGCTGCGTCCCGGCGAAAAGCTGTTTGAAGAGCTGCTGATTGGCGACAACCCGGAGCCGACGGCCCACCCCCGCATCATGAAAGCTCACGAGGATCACCTGGCCTGGTCTGCACTTGAACGGCAACTGCAGACCCTGCGCCAAGCCGCTGACGCCAACGACGCGCTCGCCATTCGGGCCGCGCTCAAGGCCTGTGTGCAAGGCTATGACCCGGGCGGGTCTTGAGCCGGAACATGCGGCACAATTTGCCCCTTGAATCTCCTTGATTTGGCCCGCCCGTTTTGTTCCACCCCTTTAGAGTGACACCCCATGACCGACATCAGCAAGATTCTTCCCCGCGAGAAAGCCGAGATACTCGCTCAGGCGCTGCCCTACATTCGCAAGTTCCATGGAAAGACCATGGTCATCAAGTACGGCGGCAATGCCATGACTGATCCCGCCTTGCAGGCCGATTTTGCGGAAGACGTGGTGCTCCTCAAACTGGTGGGCATCAACCCGGTGGTGGTTCACGGCGGCGGGCCGCAGATCGAGACCGCACTCAAGCGCCTGGGCAAGCAAGGGCAATTCATTCAGGGCATGCGCGTGACCGATGCCGAGACCATGGAGGTGGTGGAGTGGGTGCTGGCTGGCGAGGTGCAGCAAGACATCGTGGGCCTGATCAACCAGGCCGGCGGCAAGGCGGTGGGCCTGACCGGACGCGACGGCGGCATGATTCGCGCGAAAAAGCTCAAACTCGCCGACACCACCGATTCGAGCATCGAGCACGACCTGGGCCAGGTAGGGGACATCGTCAGTATTGACCCCAGCGTGGTCAAGGCCCTGCAGGACGACGCCTTCATCCCGGTCATCAGCCCGATTGGCTTTGGCGAAAACAACGAGAGCTACAACATCAACGCCGACGTGGTTGCCGCCAAGCTCGCCACCGTCCTGCGCGCTGAAAAGCTCATGATGCTCACCAACATCAGCGGCGTGCTCAACAAGGCTGGCGAGTTGCTCACCGACCTGACCGCACGCCAGATTGACGATCTGTTTGCGGACGGCACTATCAGTGGCGGCATGCTGCCCAAGATCGCTGGGGCGCTGGATGCGGCCAAGAGCGGCGTGAACTCGGTGCACATCATTGACGGGCGGGTACCGCACGCCCTGCTGCTGGAAATCCTGACCGATCAAGCTTTTGGCACCATGATCCGTTCGCACTGATTGCTATTAAATTAAATAGTAAAATTCAATAAATATAACGGTCAGGAGACTTTATTCTATGAGAATACTACTGGTCGAAGATGATGTGATGGTGGCCAGTGGTATCAAACTCGGGCTGGTGGATGCAGGTTACGCGGTGGACTGGGTGGGCAGCGCCGAGCGGGCGTTGGACGTCACACGTGCTGAGTCGTTTGATATCGCCATCATCGACCTGGGCTTGCCCGGCATGGACGGCTTGAGCCTGCTGCAGCGCTTGCGCAAAGAAGGCCACGGCATGCCGGTGCTGATTTTGACAGCGCGCGACGCGCTGATGGACCGCGTTCAGGGTCTGGACAAAGGGGCCGACGACTACATGGTCAAGCCATTTGAATTGCCGGAGCTGCTCGCCCGACTGCGTGCATTGCTGCGTCGCTCCCAGTCCGCCACCTCGGCCGTGTTGAGCTTTGGACCGCTGGAGCTTGACACGTCCACCCGTCTGGCCAGTATCCAGCCCGGCGGTCAGGTCATTGAGTTGGGACCGCGCGAATGGACGGTCATGGAGTATTTGCTGGTGCACGCACCCAAGCCAGCCAACAAAGACAAGCTCTTGCAGGCGCTTACCGGTTGGGACAAAGAGATCACGCCCAATGCGATTGAGGTTTATATCTCCCGACTGCGCAGCAAGCTCGAACCCCACGGCGTTGCCTTGCGCTCCATTCGCGGGTTTGGTTACCGACTGGAGCTTGCACCCAACACAGTGCCGCCCGGCGACACCAATCTGCTTCCCCAGGGCTAGCAGGGTGCAGCTTGCTGCGCTGTCCCAGGGCTTGCAGCGGCGCTTGCTGCTTCTGCTGTTGGTTCCCCTGATCTTGCTCGCCTGCGTCAACACCTGGCTTGACTACCGCTCGGCAGACAGCGCGGCCCTGGAGCAAGACCGCCAATTGCTCAGTCTGGTGCCGCTGTTGGCTGACTCGGTGGTTGCGCCTGTCAAGATGGACGACGAGCCCCCAGCGCTGCTTATGGCGCCAGACCTGGAAGGCTTTCTTAAAAACAGGCCTGGTTTTTCGGCGTTTTGCGTGACCAACCTGACAGGACGTGTGCTGCTGGGGGAGGACTGGCTGGCTGCCCCGGCACCGGCGACCTGGGAGCCCGAATTTGCCAGCGTGGAACAGGCGGGCGTGACCTACCGAATTGTGTCGCAGCGGGTTCAGACGGTAGCGGGTGAACTGGTCGTGCGTCTGGCCGATGGCTCCGAACCGCGTCAGCAGTGGCTCAGGCTGGTTGCCATGAAGATTCTTTTGCCCAACGCCCTCCTGATGGTATTGGCCCTGTTTACGGTTCGATGGGCGATCAAAAGAGCCTTGCGTCCTTTGCTGGACCTCAAAGAGGCTGTGGAGCACCGCTCGCCTCAGGATTTGAGCGCGATCAACACGGAGGCCTCACCCGAAGAGGTGCGTCCGCTGGTGCAGTCCCTCAATCGGTTGTTTGATCGAGTGAACGCTCAGGCCGAGAGCCAGCGCCGTTTTGTGGCCGATGCAGCGCACCAGTTGCGTACCCCTCTGGCAGGCTTGCAGGCTCAAATCGAGGCCTGGGCACAAGCGGTCAACAGCCCGGCGGCGGCATGGCGCGAGAAATATGAATCAAACAGGGCTCTGGCCAGCGATTCCATTGATGCAGGCGCTATTCTTATCGGGTCGGAGAAGATCAACCATCTGCGCGATGCCGTGCGCCGAACCTCCCAGTTGGCAAACCAGTTGCTGGCCTTGTCACGCGCCGATGCACGCAGCCTGGATGCTCAGCCCTTGCTTCGGGTCGATCTGAAAGATCTGTGCGAGACCCTGCTGGAGGTCTACCTGGACGCCGCAGAACGCAAGCAAATTGATCTGGGCCTGGATGTGCAGGCCGTGCACGTGGATGGCCACGACTGGTTGCTGCGGGAGCTGATTTGCAACCTGCTGGACAATGCCTTGAAATACACCCCTGAAGGGGGGACTGTCACTCTGCGCTGCGCGCCGGCAGGCCTTCAGCGTGCGGCCTTGCTGGAGGTTGAGGACAACGGGCCGGGCGTGCCTCCCGCACAACGGCTGCGGGTGCTGGAGCGGTTTTATCGGGTGCCGGGCACGGCCACTGAAGGCAATGGCCTGGGCCTTGCCATCGCCAACGAGATTGCGCGCGTGCACCGCAGTGAACTGGTGATTGCCAGCGGCGCGAGTGGGCAGGGCACCCGGGTTACTCTGATGCTTGCATCCTGATCCCCGCAAAAACCCTTGCCTGCGCTATGCGAGAATCAAATTCAACTCTTGCTTTGTGCTCCATGTCTGACGTTGAACCCACCCCTTTTTCGACTCACTTGTCTGTCACGCCCGACGCTGAGATTGCCTTTGCCACACGCAAACGCCTCAAGCCGGGCGAGCGCCGGGTGCAGATTTTGCAGGCGCTGGCCGCCATGCTGGAGCAACCTGGCGCAGAGCGCATCACCACCGCCTCGCTGGCGGCGCATCTGGGGGTGAGCGAGGCCGCTTTGTATCGGCACTTTGCCAGCAAGGCCCAGATGTACGAGGGTTTGATCGAGTTCATCGAGCAGACCGTGTTTTCATTGATCAACCAGATCTGCGAACGCGAGCGTGCACCCGACACCCAGCAGGCCCGGGCCGTGGTGGCGATGCTGATGCAGTTTGCCGAGAAAAATCCCGGATTGAGCCGCGTCATGGTGGGTGATGCGCTGGTGTTTGAGAACGAGCGCCTGCAGCAGCGCATGAGCCACTTTTTTGACAAAATTGAATCCAACCTGAAGCACAGCCTGCGCGGCGCTACCGAGGTCAGCGGCTCTGCCACGCCCACAGTGGACGCGCAAGTGAGGGCCAGCGTTTTGCTGGCGTTTGTCATGGGTCGCCTGCAGCGCTTTGCGAGATCGGGATTCAAGCGCCTGCCTTCAGAACACCTTGACGCCGGCCTGACCCTGATGCTTTGAACGTAGTCTGGCGCCCGATCGGGGTTCTGCTGTGTGCCAAGCACCCAGTGGCTTCAGGGTAAACCCGCAGCCCCCCTAGAAAAATCTCTCTAGAAGTCGCAAGGGCTTGTCCAAGACTTTGGAAATGTTGCAAAATAGAACGATCGTTCTATTTTTTACCATGACTGTCTCTGTACTTCCCTCCCCAACCCGCCGTGGCGGCGCCCGTTCCAGCACGCCCGGCACGCGCGCCCTGCAAAAAGGCCAGCAAACCAAGCAGGTCATCGTGGATGCTGCTCTGGGCCTGGCGACCCAGATCGGGTTGGAAGGCCTGAGCATTGGCGCCGTCGCCGAGGTCACCCAAATGAGCAAGTCGGGGGTGTTCGCCCATTTTGGCTCGCGCGAAGAGTTGCAGATTTCGGTCATCCGCGAGTACTACGCCCTGTTTTTCAATGACGTGTTTTCACCTGCCATGAACGAGCCCCGGGGCTTGCCCCGTGTGCGGGCGTTGTTTGGCAACTGGATGAAGCGTGTGGCCGTGGAGCTGCAATCCGGCTGCATCTTTATCAGCGGTGCTGTGGAGTTCGACGACCGGCCCGGCCTGGTGCGCGACGCGCTGGCAAGCTCGGTCGACACCTGGCTGGCGGCGATGTACCGGGCCATCGTGCTGGCCAAAGAGGAAGGGCATCTGCTGGCGGGCGCCGATGAAGAGCAGATGGCCTTCGAGATCCATGGCCTCATCCTGGCGCTGCACTATGAGGCGCGATTTCTGAAAAAAGCCGGCGCGCTGGCGCGTACCCACAAAGGCTTTGAAAACATTCTTGCCCGATACGTCCCCTTGGCGCTAACGCAACCCAATCCGTCCCTGAAATCAACCCCCTCCAACAAGGAATAATCACCATGCCAACCTATACCCCGCCTCTGCGTGACATGCAATTTGTGATGCACGAGTTGCTCCATGTCGTGGACGATTTCAAGCAACTCCCCCAGCATGCCGACATCGATGTTGACACCATCAATGCGGTGCTGGAAGAAGGTGGCAAGTTCGCCACCGACGTGATCTTTCCGATCAATATCTCGGGCGACACCGAGGGCTGCACGCTGAACCAGACCACCCACGAAGTCACCACCCCCACGGGCTTCAAGGAGGCTTATTCCCAGTACGTTGAGGGCGGTTGGGCAGCTCTGGGCTGTGACCCCGAGTTCGGTGGTCAAGGCCTGCCTCTGGTGGTGAACCAGTGTTTTTATGAAATGCTCAACAGCGCCAATCAGGCCTGGACCATGTACCCCGGCCTGACGCACGGTGCCTATGCGGCCCTGCACACCCACGGCACCCCTGAGCAAAAGCAGACCTACCTGCACAAAATGACCAGTGGCGAATGGACCGGCACCATGTGCCTGACCGAGCCCCATTGCGGCACCGACCTGGGCCTGATGCGCACCAAAGCCGAGCCCGTGGGCGACGGCACTTACAAGATTACCGGCAACAAGATTTTCATCAGCGCCGGCGAGCATGACATGGCCGCCAACATCATTCACCTGGTGCTGGCCCGCCTGCCCGATGCGCCTCCCGGCATCAAGGGCGTGAGCCTGTTCATCGTGCCCAAGTTCCTGGTCAACGAAGACGGCACAGCCGGTGCGCGCAACGGTATTTATTGCGGCGGCCTGGAGCACAAGATGGGCATCAAGGGCAGTGCCACCGCCCAGATCGTGCTGGATGGTGCTGTGGGCACCATGGTCGGTCAGCCCAACAAGGGCATGAACGGCATGTTCGTGATGATGAATGCCGCTCGCCTCGGGGTGGGCAACCAGTCCCTTGGCCTGACGGAGGTGGCCTACCAGAACGCCCTGGCCTACGCCAAGGACCGCATCCAGATGCGCTCTTTGTCTGGCACCAAAGCCAAGGATCAGCCTGCCGACCCGATCATCGTGCACCCCGATGTGCGCAAGATGCTGTTGACTGCCAAGGCCTACGCTGAAGGCGGCCGCGCCCTCATGTGTTACAGCTCGATGTTGCTGGAAAAAGAGCACGCCCATCCCGATGAGAAGGTGCGCAAGGACGCGAGCGAGCTGCTGGCCATGCTCACGCCCATCGTCAAGGCCTTCATCACGGACAACGGCTGGACGGCCACCTCCACCTGCCAGCAGGTGTTTGGCGGCCACGGCTACATCAAGGAGTGGGGCATGGAGCAGTTTGTGCGCGATGCCCGCATCAACATGATTTATGAAGGCACCAACACCATCCAGTCGCTGGACTTGCTGGGCCGCAAGATTCTTGGCAACAACGGCGCCACCCTGCGCAAGTTCGGCAAGCTGATTGGCCAGCTGGTGGAAGAAGAAGGCGTCAATGAAAAGATGGCCGAGTTCATCACCCCCATCGCGGTTTTGGGCGACCAGATGACCAAGTTCACCACCGAGATTGGTTTCAAGGGCTTCCAGAACCCCGACGAAGTGGGCGCGGCGGCGGTGGACTACCTGCGCGTGGCCGGGCACCTGGTGTTTGGCTATTTCTGGGCCCGCATGGCGCAGGTTGCGCTGCGTGAGATCGCTGCCGGCAACACCGACCCGTTTTATGTGGCCAAGCTGCAAACGGCGCGTTTTTACTTTGCCAAGCTGTTCCCCGAGACCGCCACCCTGATGCGTACCGCCCGCACGGGCTCCAAGGTGTTGATGGACACCGATGCCGCATTGGCATGAACCAAGGATTCGCCATGAAAAAATCGATTGTCGCCACGCTCGTCGCTCTGATGGCCTTGCCTGCCCTGGCCCAGATGTCGCCCTTGGGGCTGTGGAAAACCATTGATGACAAGGACGGCTCGGCCAAGTCCGAGATTCGAATCATTCAAACGTCAGGCGTGTTCACCGGGAAGGTTGAAAAAATCCTGGATCCCAAGGCCAAGCCGGGCGAGCTGTGCGTGGAGTGCACCGATGACCGCAAGGGCCAGCCCATGCTGGGGCTGGAAATCATTCGGGGCGTGCGCCAGGTGGAAGGCCAGACGGTGTGGGAGGGCGGCACGATCGTGGAGCCCAGCACCGGCAAGATTTACAAAATGAAGATGACCCCGATCGAGGGCGGCGCGAAGCTGGAGATCCGCGGCTTCATCGGCTTCTCGCTGCTGGGTCGAACCCAGACCTGGATCCGCGTCCAGTAATTTTCATCGACCGTTTCAGGAACATGTATGTCCCGCTTTCAAGTTAAAAAAGTCGCCGTGCTCGGCGCTGGCGTGATGGGCGCGCAAATTGCCGCCCATCTGGTCAATGTCAAAGTGCCCGTCATCCTGTTTGACCTGCCTGCCAAAGAGGGCCCCAAAAACGGCATCGTCACCCGTGCCATTGACGGCCTCAAGAAGCTCAAGCCAGCCCCACTGGGCCTGGCTGACGACGCTGGCCTGATTCAACAGGCCAACTACGAAGAGCATCTGGATCTGCTCAAAGACTGCGACCTGGTGATTGAGGCCATTGCCGAGCGCATGGACTGGAAGCTGGACCTCTACAAAAAGATTGCGCCATTTCTGGCCCCCCACGCGATTGTTGCCAGCAACACCTCGGGCCTGTCGATCACCAAACTGTCCGAGGCGCTGCCTGAGGAGATCAAGCCCCGGTTCTGTGGCATTCACTTCTTTAACCCACCGCGCTACATGATGCTGGTGGAGTTGATCAACACGCCCACCACCCAACCTCAAATCCTGGATGACCTGGAGGCTTTTGTCACCAGCAACCTGGGCAAGGGCGTGGTGCGCGCCAAGGATTCCCCCAACTTCATTGCCAACCGCGTGGGCATTGCCGGCATGCTGGCGACCCTGAAAGAGGTCGAGAATTTTGGTCTGACCTTTGACGTGGTCGACGATCTCACCGGCAAGAAGCTGGGCCGCGCCAGTTCGGGCACCTTCCGCACGGCGGATGTGGTGGGGCTGGACACCATGGCCCATGTCATCAAGACACTGCAGGACACGCTCAGTCTTGAGACCGATCCGTTTTACGCCAGCTTCGCTACGCCCGAGGTCCTCAAGACCTTGCTGGAGATGGGCCACCTGGGCCAAAAGACCAAGGCGGGTTTCTTCAAGAAGGTCGGCCGCGATGTCATGCGTTTTGACCTGGACTCCAAAGCCTACGTGCCGGCAGGCGAAAAGGCCGACGAGGTGTACGGCCGCATGCTGAAAAAACCGGCAGCAGAGCGCCTCCAATTGCTGCGCAACAGCGAGGGTGCGCAAGGCCGGTTCTTGTGGGCGATTTTGC
>CALRWE010000151.1:0-11795 GCA_943371745.1 Rhodoferax sp. OV413 | reverse complement strand
GAAAGTAAAACGAGAAGCCGGGACACGTTTTATGGTCGCAAAGCGAGGTAAAAGTCTCCATCTGTCTCGAAGCTAGCTCAAGGTGTTGTGATAATGGTGGGTGTCTGTCCGGTAATAGCCCCGTCGCAATTCCATGGGCGTATCTTTATAGGTGTAGGCGATCCGCTCCACGCTCAAAAGGCACGTGCCCAATGAGACCTGGAGCAGCTTTTCTCGTCCATCCCGTGCTGGTTCTGCCCGGATTTTTTCTTCTGCACGAACCATGCGGACGTTGAATTCGGTCTCGAACAGTTCATACATTGGGCCGTCGTAATCCGCCAGGCGCTCTGCGGTTAGTCCTTTGAACGGCGTTGCAGGTAGCCAAATATCTTCCAGGATCGTTGGAGTGCCTGCGAAACTGAGCAATCGCCGGGCATGCACCACAGACTCGCCGGAGCGCAATTGCAGCGCGCGGGCAACGTCTGTATCGGCGCGGGTGCGATGGCAGTCAATGATTTTCCTTTGGGCAGGTCCTTCGCTGCCGGGCGGGCCGGAGTCAGGTACCAATTTCAAAAAACGAAATTGAACTTGTCTTTCGGTGTGTGTGGCGACAAATGTCCCTTTACCTTGGCGGCGCAACAGCAGATTTTCAGCCGCCAGTTCGTCAATCGCCTTGCGCACGGTGCCTTGGCTGACACGAAATCGGGCAGCGAGCTCGATTTCACTGGGGATTGCCTCTCCGGGCTTCCATTCGCCCAAACGCAGGCTATTCAAAATCAGGCTTTTGATTTGTTGGTACAACGGACTAAACGCCGGAGTCACATTGAGATCAATTCCAGCTTTGCCTTCAGTGCCAGAGAGTAAGGTTTCAACTGAGGGTGCCGTGTGTCGTGACATGAGAGATCACTTCAGTTTTGTAGAAAGTTGGATCATATCTTATATAAGACATAAGACAGATTGACGCTTAGGGTTTTCCAGAGTAACATTCCGCTGCCTTTTTAGGGGGGCAAATTTTAGGTTTCGACTGTTCCTTGCCAACTGTCTTAGATTTTTTTGGAGTTTTGATCATGAGTAAAAAGCCCGTCCGCGTTGCCGTTACTGGCGCAGCCGGTCAAATTGGTTATGCCATTCTGTTTCGCATTGCTTCAGGTGAAATGTTGGGCAAGGATCAGCCTGTCGTTCTCAGTTTGCTGGAGGTTCCCGTTGAGAAGGCCCAGCAGGCGCTGAAGGGTGTGATGATGGAGTTGGAAGACTGTGCGTTTCCGCTGCTGGTTGGTATGGAGGCTCACAGCGATCCCATGGCCGCTTTCAGGGATGTTGATTACGCGTTGTTGATCGGTTCTCGTCCGCGCGGCCCAGGTATGGAGCGTGCCGAACTGCTGGCTGTCAATGCGGAGATCTTCACTGCTCAAGGGAAGGCTTTGAATGCAGTGGCCAGCCGCGAAGTGCGCGTGTTGGTCGTGGGTAACCCCGCAAATACCAACGCCTACATTGCCATGAAGAGTGCACCGGACTTGCCTCGCAAGAATTTCACAGCCATGCTGCGTTTGGATCACAACCGCGCCTTGAGTCAGATCGCCGCCAAGACAGGTAAACCAGTTGCTGACATTGAGAAGCTGGTGGTTTGGGGTAATCATTCACCGACCATGTATGCTGACTATCGATTTGCCACTATCAACGGTGCGAGTGTCAAGGACATGATCAACGACCAAGAGTGGAATGCCAATACTTTCTTGCCAACCGTGGGCAAGCGGGGGGCCGCAATCATTGCCGCTCGCGGTGTCTCATCGGCTGCGTCTGCTGCGAATGCTGCAATTGATCACATGCGCGATTGGGCGCTGGGCACGAATGGCAAGTGGGTGACGATGGGCATTCCATCCGACGGCCAATATGGTATTCCCAGCGACACCATGTTCGGATTTGCCGTCACTTGCGAAGGGGGCGAGTACTCAGTTGTGCAAGATTTGCCAGTAGACGCGTTTAGCCAGGAGTGCATCAATAAAACTCTAAAAGAGTTGCAAGACGAGCAGGCTGGCGTCGCGCACTTGTTGTAAGCGACTTGCTGCTGAGAGGTGGGCTTGTGAGACATCCACGCGACGTTCTCGACGGTTACAAGGGGGCGCCACTGGCGCTGCCTGTGTGCGATCACTATAGCGGCGTTGAAGCGCGGATGCTGAAAAGTCTCGCATTGCAATCTGAGATGACAGAGGAGTTCGGCACCTGCGTATTTGATGTGACTCTGGACTGCGAGGATGGTGCGCGAGTTGGGGGTGAGAAAGACCATGCCCAGATGGTTAAAGAAATCGCAGAGCATGCTCGCAGCAAAATGGCAGGTGAACCTGCCAACAAAATGGCCCGGGTTGCAGTGCGCTTACACCCGGTCGACCATCCGGCATTCCAGGACGATGTGGACATTATCATTGGTGGCGCAGCGGCAGGTCTTTGTCACGTCATGCTTCCAAAGGTGGAGTCGGTGGGGGATGTGGATCGGGCTGTCGAACTGATTGACCGAGCGGCCCTGACGTCAGGACGCCTGATGCCGTTGCCGCTCCATGTGCTGATTGAGTCTGCAGCAGCCGTCGGCCGAGCACCTGGTATTGCGTCGCACGCTCGCGTGCAATCCATGAGCTTTGGCTTGATGGACTTTGTGTCCAGTCACGGCGGTGCGATTCCAGCCAGTGCAATGGGTGTTGACTTGAGTTTGTCAACGGACGTTCTCGATCAGTTTTCTCATCCGCTTGTACTGAGGGCCAAGTTGGAGATTTCGGCGGCCTGCCACGCCGAGGGTAAAGTGCCTTCCCACTGCGTTGTCACTGAGTTTAAGGATGCAACCGCCATCAAGGCTGCGGCAACGCGTGCTTTTCGGTCTTTGGGCTACTTACGGATGTGGAGCGTCCACCCAGCGCAAATCAGGCCAATACTCGCCGCTTTCTCTCCTCAAACGGAAGAAATTGATTTGGCTGAAAACGTCATACTCACTGCTGCGAATGCGAACTGGGCACCCATCTCCTTGGGCGGGCAATTGCATGATCGGGCAAGCTATCGGTACTATTGGCAAGTGTTGGAGCGAGCGCGCCAAACAGGGGCCCCCCTTGCCAATGAGTTGGCAGCTTTCTGGCATTAAGCTTGACTACGTTTTTGAAATTTTGGGTACTAACATATGCTGAAAAGTCTTCTTGCTGCCTGCTGTCTGCTGGTCGTATTCAATCTGGCGATTGCCCAGGTGGCTGATAAAAATGGCAAAAAAACTTCTGCTTCAAGCAAAAGTCGCGTTGAGATCAAAACCACGGCGGCTCAAATGGCCTCTGGTTTCATTGCTGCCGAGGCAGCGATGTCGCCAGCGGAACTCCTTATTGCCGAGCGTGTTTTTCAGGGGCGAATTTCCTGCGAGTTGGGGGCTTTCGTCACCCTCACGGCTGACGTGAAATCACCTGGGTACTTTGATCTTGCCATCAAGAACCAGAAATTCAGAATGTTCCCTGTAGAAACCAGTACGGGTGCAATTCGCCTGGAGGACCCCAAAGGAGGCGCCGTGTGGCTCCAGTTGGCAAACAAGTCGATGTTGATGAGTCAGAAGCATGGTCAGCGCCTGGCAGATGCCTGTGTGAACACCGACCAAGCCCTGGTTGCTGAAATGATGATCAAGAACCCTCCGCCCAGCTTGCTCGATGCTCCGGGCGCAGTGGCCGCCAAGTAGCTACTTGGACGCCAATCCTTTTATCCCGATCCAACTCAGGTTGGTAATATTTTTTAAGTTGAAGGAATCAGACCATGTTGCAGTCTTATCGCGCGCACGTTGCCGAGCGCTCATCCCTTGGCATCCCCCCCTTGCCCCTTTCTGCAAAGCAGACAGGCGAGGTCATCGAGCTATTGAAGAATCCACCAGCTGGCGAAGAAGCTTTGCTCGTGGACCTGATAACTTATCGCGTGCCTGCCGGCGTGGATGACGCAGCAAAAGTCAAGGCCAGCTACCTCGCAGCTGTCGCTCATGGCACAGAGAAGTGCGCCCTGATCTCGCGAGAAAAGGCTACTGAGCTTCTGGGCACAATGCTGGGGGGTTACAACATCAGCCCTCTGGTCGATTTGCTGGATGATTCAGCGGTAGCGCAAGTCGCTGCCGATGGATTGAAAAAGACTTTGCTGATGTTCGACCAGTTTCATGATGTCAAGGAAAAAGCCGACAAAGGTAACGCATACGCCAAAGAAGTGCTCCAGAGCTGGGCTGACGCAGAGTGGTTTACATCTCGCCCCGAGGTGCCTTCATCCATTACCCTGACCGTATTCAAGGTTGAAGGAGAGATCAATACCGATGATCTTTCGCCAGCCCCCGACGCTTTCAGCCGGCCCGACATCCCAATGCACGCCCTGGCGATGCACAAAAACGCCCGCCCTGGTGTGGTGCCTGAAGAAGATGGGAAGCGTGGCCCGGTCAAGTTCATCGAAGGACTGCGTGCCAAAGGCAATCTGGTGGCGTATGTGGGCGACGTGGTGGGTACCGGTTCTTCTCGAAAGTCCGCAACCAACTCGGTGCTGTGGTTCACTGGAGAAGACATCCCTTTTGTGCCAAACAAGCGCTTTGGTGGTGTTTGCCTGGGTTCAAAAATCGCGCCGATTTTTTATAACACAATGGAAGACTCTGGTGCCTTGCCTATAGAGCTGGATGTATCCAAAATGAACATGGGTGACGTCGTGGAACTCAGGCCCTACGAAGGGAAAGCCCTCAAAGAGGGTGAAGTTATTGCCGAGTTCACGCTCAAGAGTGATGTTTTGTTTGACGAGGTGCGTGCAGGTGGTCGTATTCCCTTGATCATTGGCCGCGGCCTGACTGCCAAGGCGCGCGAAGCCTTGGGCCTGCCTGTGAGCACCCTGTTTCGCCTGCCCCGGAATCCTGTCGATACACATAAGGGGTTCACCTTGGCTCAAAAAATGGTGGGTCGCGCCTGCGGTTTACCCGTGGTCGGCGGGAATCAACAAGGTGTGCGACCTGGTACCTACTGTGAGCCTAAGATGACAAGCGTTGGATCGCAGGATACGACAGGCCCTATGACTCGGGACGAGCTCAAAGATTTGGCCTGCTTGGGATTCAGTGCTGATTTGGTAATGCAGTCGTTCTGTCACACTGCGGCTTATCCGAAGCCTGTGGACGTGAAGATGCACCATGAGCTGCCTGAGTTCATCAGTACGCGGGGCGGTGTTCCATTGCGGCCCGGCGACGGCATTATTCACAGCTGGCTGAACCGCATGTTGCTGCCCGACACTGTGGGTACAGGTGGCGACAGCCACACCAGGTTTCCTATTGGAATCAGCTTTCCCGCAGGTTCCGGCTTGGTTGCCTTTGGTGCTGCAACCGGTGTCATGCCTTTGGATATGCCAGAGAGCGTGCTGGTTCGTTTCAAGGGAAGTATGCAGCCCGGTGTCACTTTGCGTGATCTGGTCAATGCAATTCCGCTCTACGCGATCAAAGCTGGTTTGCTGACTGTCGCCAAGCAAGGAAAAAAGAATATCTTCTCTGGCAGGATCCTGGAAATAGAAGGTTTGCCAGATCTAAAAGTTGAGCAGGCGTTTGAGTTGAGTGATGCTTCAGCAGAACGAAGTGCCGGAGGTTGCACTGTGCACCTCAATAAAGAGCCCATTATTGAGTACATCAACAGCAACATAACCATGTTGAAATGGATGATCGCCGAGGGTTACTCCGATGTGCGAACGATCAAGCGGCGAATAGCAGCTATGGAGGCGTGGCTCGCTGACCCACAGTTACTCAAAGGCGATGACGATGCAGAGTACTCTGCTGTCATTGAGATTGATTTGGCCGACATTCATGAGCCAATAGTGGCGTGTCCGAACGATCCAGATGATGTAAAAACTTTGTCGGATGTTGCTGGTGCAAAAATTGATGAGGTATTTATTGGGTCTTGCATGACCAACATAGGCCACTTCAGGGCCGCCTCCAAGCTCCTGGAGAACAAGCGTGATATCCCTGTCAAACTTTGGATGGCTCCGCCCACCAAGATGGATGCAAAGCAGTTGAGCGAGGAGGGGCATTACGGTGTCCTGGGTTCAGCAGGTGCCCGCATGGAGATGCCTGGATGTAGCCTTTGTATGGGCAATCAAGCGCAAGTCAGGGAAGGTGCGACGGTTTTTTCGACATCGACGCGCAATTTTCCGAATCGACTTGGGAAAAACAGCAATGTCTACTTGGGAAGCGCAGAGTTGGCCGCAATTTGTTCCAAACTTGGTCGCATTCCAACAAAAGCCGAATACCTGGCTGATATGGGTGTTTTGACCGCAGCGAGTGGAAAGGTATACCAGTACCTCAACTTTGACAAAGTTAAGGACTATGTGGATGCTGCAGCCTCAGTCAGCGAGCCCGCTCTAGGCTAGTTGTAGTTATTTAATGCGCCACTCAGTGAAAACTGGGTTGCGCATTTGAACTAGGCAATGGGAATTATTGTGATATTTTTCGTGCTTCTTCCACTTGAAACTCGAAATAACGCTGAACACTGAATGTAATACTGCCCATAAGTACTGTCGTACCTATAAATAGTGCTGCAACAACGGCTCCAATTGTGTACCAGTTTGTCACGCCTGCAACCGCATCCGGCGTTGCAGTTGAATTGAATCGAGAATTCCATCTTGCGGAAGACATCAAGCCGTAGACAATAGCAGTAAGGGCGCAACCTGCAATGGTGAAGCCGAGCAGCGGGATCAGTATCCAACTGAGCATGTCATCAAGTCCATTCTCCGAAACTCTCTCCATGCCGTAGATGCCCAAGGCCGTTGGTATGGGCAGGAGCCATCCAAGAAGATCATTTTTTCCATATAAATAGAAGCGGTGCAATCCGAGGGGGCCGGCGACAAAAGCCAGCCATGCAGCGATCGTTTTATTTTTCATTGGCGAGAGTAGTTGGTTCGATGTCGATGTGGAGAAACGCAAGTCAGAGAGTTGAGAAGAAGGCTAGGCCTTGAATCGATCATAAGGCTTTGAGAAATGAGCCCGGAAAGGTCAGCATATCGGCTTTCGACGAGCCGGACGCGAGGAGGATTTCAATTTTGATTCAATTTTGAAGTAGCGGTGCTTCACCCACTGTAGGTGAGAGCGAATTCTGGCGGTGGCTGAGGGGGCGCAAGGTGCTTGGTTCGCGATGATGATTGTGAACTTAGACACGCTATAATTTAGGGCTATCCAATGTGTCGCTGGCCGGGTGGTCATGTCGCGTGTCTCAAGCATTGGATTTGATGCTTCAAATTACATGGCGGACTCAAAAACCGCTACCCAAAGGATAAATTATGGTAGTCATTCGACTCGCACGAGGCGGTGCTAAATCGCGTCCGTTTTTCAATATCGTGGTTGCTGACAAGCGCACTCGCCGCGACGGCCGGTTCATCGAGAGAATTGGCTTTTACAACCCGATTGCAACTGCAACAGAAGAGAGCATTCGCATTGCCCAAGACCGCCTGACCTATTGGAGGGGCGTTGGTGCCCAGGCATCTCCTACAGTCGAACGCCTGATCAATCAAGCGGCTAAAAAAGCCGCGTGACTTTGTTGACTTCGGCCAGCCTAGAAGCGTCCCAACTCCCAGCTGATGCTGTCGAAGTCGGGCGGATCGCGGACGCTTGGGGTATCAAGGGCTGGTTCAAAGTGGTGCCTTACAGCGCCGACTCTGGAGCGCTCTTCTCCTCCAAGTCGTGGTTTTTGTTGCCCCCCGAAAAGGGTGCAAAGTTTTTCTCAGGCGTCGTGACGGTCAATATTGCGGAAGTAAAGACGCATTCTGGTCTCGTTGTGGCATCCGTCAAAGAAGTTTGCGACCGCAGTGCAGCGGAAAACCTGAGGGGATCCAGGGTATTCGTCTCCCGATCCACCTTTCCTTCTCCCGGGGTGAATGAGTATTACTGGGTTGACTTGATTGGATTGGATGTTGTCAACAGAGAGAGTGTGGTTCTAGGGCAAGTCAAGGAGTTGCTCTCGACAGGCGCCCAGACAGTGCTGGTGATTCAATACGAGCAAGACGGGAAGCTTTTTGAAAGAATGATCCCGTTTGTATCGGTCTACATTGATGATGTGGACTTGTCCAAAAAAAGCATTTTGGTAGACTGGCAGCCTGATTATTAAGACTGGTGTGATGCGATTCGACATCATCACTTTATTCCCCAATTTGTTCGAGCCCCTGCTTACAACTGGTGTCACACGACGAGCGTTTGATTCCGGTCTCGTAGACGTCAGGTTATCTGATTTGCGGGACTTTGCTGCAGGTAATTACAGGCGCGTTGATGACCGCCCGTTCGGCGGCGGGCCAGGTATGGTGATGACTGCTGAGCCGTTGTCTCGTTGCCTGACGAGTATCAAGCTGCAGCGGGCTGACGAAGCGCCGGTCATATTGTTTTCTCCTGTCGGAAAAACATTGAATCACGCGAACATTGCGCGTTTGGCCGATAGCGACGGGGCGATCTTGGTCTGCGGCCGCTACGAAGGGTTAGATCAGCGTTTTATTGACCAGTACGTGACCGAGCAAATCAGCCTCGGTGACTTTGTGCTCTCCGGCGGCGAGATCGCGGCTATGGCTTTGCTGGACGCTGTCGCCCGGCTTCAGCCCGGTGTTTTGAATACTGCGCAGAGCCACAATCAGGACAGTTTTAATCCTTCCCTGGATGGTCTCCTGGATTGTCCGCATTACAGCCGGCCCCCAACATGGGAAGGGCGAACGGTGCCTGACGTGCTGCTGTCCGGCAATCATGCTCAGATCAAAGCTTGGCGTCGCGAGCAAAGTCTGGCTCTCACTATACGGGAACGGCCGGATCTGATTGAGAAGGCCCGGGTTGAGGGTCGATTGAGTGCAGCCGACGAGGCATTTCTGTCCAGTTTATCCAGGACGCCGTCCACCTTCATGCTCTAAGCCGGGTTATAATATTTGGCTAACCAGATCCTCTGGGTGACCATTCTGTAGCTTTACAGAAATATTTTGTGTCAATTCCGACGCAGGTGCGCCAAAGATCTTTTGAGAAAATTATGAATCTGATTCAAATTCTTGAGCAAGAAGAAATCGCTCGTTTGGGGAAAACCATCCCTGTCTTTGCTCCTGGCGACACTGTTATCGTGAGCGTTAATGTTGTTGAGGGCACCCGCAAGCGTGTGCAGGCCTATGAGGGTGTCGTGATTGCCAAGCGCAACCGTGGTCTCAATAGCAGCTTCATTGTGCGAAAAATCTCCAGCGGCGAGGGTGTTGAGCGAACTTTCCAGCTGTACAGCCCGCTGATTGCTGGGATCGAAGTGAAGCGTCGTGGCGACGTTCGCCGTGCCAAGTTGTACTACCTGCGTGAACGCAGTGGTAAATCGGCCCGTATCAAAGAAAAGCTGCCAGCTCGCAAAACTACGGTGGCTGTCGCCACCGCATAACGCCTACGGCGTCAAACAAACCGCCCAGCGTATGCTTGTGGCGGTTTTTTCATTTTTGGCGAAGCCTGCGATGGTAAATCAACCCGATATCCCTCAACGACCGTTTCCGTATTTTGATCCACGCAAAGTGCCGATCGCCGGTGTTGACAACCACCTTCCCGCAATTGATGCAGAGTTGTTGCAGCCAAATGCTCTGCGACAGCGATTTGCCCAACCACCAGTGTGGCAACCAGAGTTATCAGCTGAAAAGCGGTTTTCAGATAGAGCGCTCACCCAAGCGTCTGTGCTTATTCCCATTGTGATGCACGAGAGGCCAACTGTCTTGTTGACTGAGAGAACATTGCATCTTTCCAGCCACTCTGGCCAAATCGCTTTTCCGGGCGGAAAGGCGGATGTGGAGGATCTTGACACCACAGTCACCGCGTTGCGAGAAGCCTATGAAGAGGTAGGCCTGGACGCGGGATACATCCATGTCCTTGGTGAATTACCCCAATACATTACAGGATCCGCCTTCGTGATTACGCCGGTTGTTGCGCTGGTCGAAACAGGTTTTACTTTAATAAGAAACCCGTTCGAGGTGGCCGATACCTTTGAGGTGCCCCTGGATTTTTTAATGAACCCCGCGAATCATTGCCGGCATGTGGTGGAGTGGGATGGTGAGCGGCGCGAATGGCTATCCATGCCTTATGAGGATCAATGGAAGCAAAGATTTATCTGGGGAGCAACTGCCGGAATTTTGCGTAACTTTTACCGGATGTTGCTGGCCTGATAGCTTCTGCCTTTATGATCATTCCATGAGTTTCTTCTCTGTGCTTTTCGCCCTGTTGCTTGAACAGGCGCGTCCGTTGAAAAGCACTAATTCAGTCCACGCCGCTCTACGGGCTTGGGTGCGCTGGAGTAGCCGGTGCTTTGATGCAGGCAAGTCGCATCATGGGTGGTTGGCTTGGGGGTTCGCGGTTGGCGGGCCATTCATTGCGTCATGGCTCATTTATTGGATGCTCGATATTTTTGTAGGCTGGCCCGTTGCAGTGCTATGGAGTGTGGCGGTTTTGTATGTCACATTGGGTTTTAGGCAGTTCAGCTTTCACTTCACGCTAATTCGAGATGCTTTGGCCGACGGAGATGAAAACCGGGCCCGTGAATTACTGGCAGAGTGGCAGCAGATCGATGCCAGCACCTTGCCTCGAGGCGAGGTTGTGCGCCACGTGATCGAGTACTCGGTACTGTCGGCACATCGCCATGTATTCGGTGTTTTGACTTGGTTCTCGGTACTCGCTGTCTTTGGCTTCGGTCCAGCAGGTGCCGTGATTTATCGACTGGGTGAATTTGTTGTCCGATATTGGCAGCACAGAAGCACAGCCCATCACCAACCCGTTAGTGACTCGCTTCAGGAGACTGCCAAGTCGGCGTGGGTATTTATTGATTGGATTCCTGCTCGCCTCACCGCCATAAGTTTCGCAGTTGTTGGCAGTTTTGAAGATGCCATTGATGGGTGGAGGAGCTACAACTCGGCCGGTTTTGACGACAACGATGGAATCATTCTTGCAGCGACCGCCGGCGCAGTGAATATTAGTTTGGAAAGCCCACCAAACGCGCCTGATGCTCACGGAGAAAGAAAAAACTACTCGTCGCTGGATACTTCAGAAGTACCCGCTGATTTAGCGACAAAACAGCTGCCAACGCTTGCCCATCTGGCGGTGATTGTTGGGTTAGTGTGGCGCACCGTGGTGATGTGGATGGTGCTGCTGGCGCTTTTGACCCTGGCTCGTTTACTTGGCTAGAGTGGGCTTTGCGGCGATTTGCAAGCCCCGAGGTTGGTGGAGGTCCATCAAGCGTCTTTCTTGGCATGGACCAACGCCTCTTACCCAACCAATAGCCCAAGTGAACGTTGCGGCCTGCCGAATTTGCCTCAGTACTTTTTGGCTAGACTCAATTCTGCGTAAAGATCTTTGTAGATCTTATAACGATTAGCGCTTATTCCGTCAGGGCTACCATCCGGTTTGATCGCCGCCATGACGCCGCAACCTGGCTCGTGCAAATGACTGCAGTTGTAAAACTTGCAGTCAGAAACAAACGGTTTCAGATCTGGCATGTAGGCGGCCAGCTGAGCGGGATCAATATGATTCAACCCGAACTCCTGAAATCCAGGCGAATCAATCAGCGCTGTGGCTTTGGCTTCATCCACCCAATACCAGGTCGTGCTGGTCGTTGTGTGTTTCCCCGAGTTCAACGCTTGCGAGATCTCGCCTGTCTGTGCTAAAGCGCCAGGCACGAGCAAGTTGATCAGCGTGCTTTTCCCGGCCCCGGATGGACCCAACACCAGCGTTGTTTTGCCATTCAACAGTTTGAGGAGTAGAGCCCTGTTTGCTTCAGCTGACGCCTTGAGTGAAAGCGGCAACACATCGTAATGCATCTGTCGGTAAG
>CALRWE010000150.1:0-11880 GCA_943371745.1 Rhodoferax sp. OV413 | reverse complement strand
GGCAAAATTTTGGCGGAGCGGGCGCTACCCACGCCGGAGTTTGCAGCCTCCCCCACCACGCTGTGGGATGTTTTTGGCGAGCAAGGCCACCCGGTCCGCGCCACGGTCAGCGACCTGGGGCCGCTGCTCTTGGCACGCATGCTCAACCTGAACGAGACCCAAGCGGGGGTTCTGCAACTGGTCTTTAAAATAGCCGATGACGACGGCCTGCTGCTGCTGGACATGAAAGACCTGCGTGCCATGTGCCAACTGATTGGCGACAACGCGTCAGACTTCACTACCGAATACGGCAACATCAGCGCCGCCAGCATTGGCGCCATCCAGCGCGGGCTGATGCAGATCGAGTCGCAAGGCGGTGATCAGTTCTTTGGCGAGCCCATGCTCAACATCGAGGACTTCATGCAAACTGACGCCAACGGGCGAGGTGTCATCAACGTGCTGGCGGCCGACAAGCTGATGAGCGCACCCCGGCTGTACGCGACCTTTTTGCTATGGCTGCTGAGCGAACTGTTTGAAACCCTGCCCGAGGTGGGCGACCTGGACAAGCCCAAGATCGTTTTCTTCTTTGACGAGGCTCACTTGCTGTTTGCCGACGCGCCCAAGGTCCTGCTGGAGCGCATTGAACTGGTGGTTCGCCTGGTGCGCTCCAAAGGCGTGGGCGTCTTCTTTGTCACCCAAAACCCGCTGGATATTCCGGATTCCGTGTTGGCCCAGCTGGGCAACCGGGTGCAACATGCCCTTCGGGCCTTCACGCCGCGTGATCAAAAGGCCGTCAAGTCGGCCGCGCAAACCATGCGCCAGAACCCTGCTTTCAGCATCGAGACCGCCATCACCGAACTGGGCGTGGGCGAAGCGCTGGTGAGTTTTCTGGACGAAAAAGGCCGTCCAGGCATCACCGAGCGGGTGTATGTGTTGCCACCGGGCAGCCAGATCGGACCGATCACGCCAGCACAACGCCAGGCTTTGCGGAATGAATCGATCGTTGCGGGCGTCTACGAGAAGACTCTGGATCGGGAATCGGCTTACGAAAAAATCAAACTGCACGCCCAAACCCGGATGGCGGCCCCGCCTGCGCCCACATCCGGCACAACACGACCTGGCGGCTCCGCCCCCGTGGCGAGCAGCACCCCTGCGCCTGAAGGCGGCGGTCTGCTCGGCTCACTAGGTGACCTGTTCGGCGGTGGCCAGCGTCGAACGCGTGCCTCTGCGGGCGAACAACTCATCAAAAGCGCAGCCAGTTCTGTAGGCCGCGAAGTGGGTCGACAGATCATGCGAGGCGTCTTGGGCAGCATCTTTGGCAGCGGCAGACGCTGACCAAGCAGGCACCTATTCTTTCGTTTTTTTCTGAATTTTTGACAAGGCACCCTATGAGAACACCAAACACCACCCCTCCCCAAACCCATTTAATCACCCACCCTCTGGTGCAGCACAAGTTGACGCTGATGCGCAAAAAAGAAGCCAGCACCAACAGCTTTCGCACCCTGCTCAATGAGATCAGCATGCTGATGGCCTACGAGGTCACGCGGGACACGGCCATGCAGGACGTTGAAATCCAGACCCCGCTGGAAACCATGACGGCTAAAGTCATTGATGGCAAAAAACTGGTGTTGGTGTCCATCCTGCGGGCCGGCACCGGCATTCTGGACGGCATGTTGTCAGTGGTGCCCGGCGCCCGCGTGGGTCACATTGGCTTGTACCGGGACCCGGATACGCTGCAACCGGTGGAGTACTACTTCAAGATGCCCAAAGACATGCAGGAGCGTGACGTGGTGGTGGTCGACCCCATGCTGGCCACGGGCAATTCGGCCGTGGCGGCGGTCAGTCGGCTCAAACAGTTAAACCCGAAGTCCATCAAATTTGTGTGCCTGTTGACCTGCCCCGAAGGCATCAACACCTTTCACAAGGCGCACCCGGATGTGGCGATTTACACCGCCGCCATTGACCGCCAACTCAACGAGCATGGCTACATCTTGCCGGGCTTGGGCGATGCTGGCGACCGCATTTTTGGCACCCAGTGATTTTCTTAAACAAAATAGGCCGCTAGTCAGCGTTTTCAAATGCTTGTTAAGCTAAATACAATAGCAAGACCTGATCTTCAAGCGCGGTGGGATTGGGTGATGTAGTGCAACATCAACTTGTCTTGCTGCGTCAGGCTGGTGCAAGCCATGCCCATGAAGCAGGCGTTTCCTTCACCGGAGGCGTGGCTGTGGCTAACTGCCCCCGACAAGTTCAAGTGAAGGGGTGAGCCCTCAAACTCAACCGAAAACGCCAAGTTGACGCTTGAGCCAACGGCCGGCAAAGGGCTTCTCAAAGGTCTGCAACACCTTGCTCAAGAAAGAAAACTCGTACTGTCCGGTGAAGCCCCGCACGATGCAAACATCCCCCGCCTCCAGCCCGGTACTCACCCCTTCAGGCCCCAATGGGCCCGACATGCCCCCCTTGCCTTCAATAGCCGCCAAAAACTGCGAATCTTTCTTGATGGAACCCTTTCTGCAGCGCGATACCGGGGCGCAAACGCATGGACCGCAAGGGCAAGGTGGACACCGCAGTAACGCGGGCTTCATCGTTCATGAACATCATTCACTACAGGGCAAGCTGTCAACCAAAGCCCTCACCGCCGGCGGGTGGAGCGCACCCCGCGCAACTCACCCACCACACCCAATACCCGGGACAGCCGCCCGGCGTCCGCTACCTCCACCGTGAAAACCATGGAAGCCAGTCCTCTGAGCGATTGGGTGTGCACGCCGATCACATTGATTTTTTCCTTGGCAAAAACCTCGGAGATGTCGCGCAGCAAGCCCTGGCGATCTGTGGCCTCCACCGCCACATCCACCGGGTACACGGCAGACCCTGCGATCTGCGGTTGACCCCACTGCACCTCAATCACCCTCTCGCCGTTCTGGGCCATCATTTCCCGTAAATTCGGGCAATCGGTGCGGTGCACCGCCACGCCCTTGCCCCGGGTCACAAAACCACAGATGGGGTCAGGGGGCGCAGGTTTGCAGCATTTGGCGAGCTGCGTCATGAGGGAGTCCACCCCCACCACCAGCACGCCGCCCTTGACCGGGTTGGCAGTGCTGCGGGGCTTTTTGAGCGTGGGGAACTCGTCATCCGCAGGTGGCGGCTCAGGCGGGCGCAGCACAATTTCGATGTTGCGCAAGGAAAACTCGTCCTTGCCCACGACCTCAAACAAGTCATCGGCCGAATTAAAGCCCAGCTGCGATGCCAGGTCGGTGAGCTTGATGGCAGTCTTGCCCTCGCGCTGCAGCAGTTTTTCAACCGCCTCACGTCCCTTGGCCACAGTCTCATGCACTGCCAGCGCATTGAACCAGGCGCGCACCTTGGCTTTGGCGCGGTGACTGACAAGATAGCCCTGCTCCGGCATGAGCCAATCGCGCGATGGCCCGCCTTCCTTGACCACGGTCACCTCCACCGTCTGGCCATTTTTCAAAGGGGTATTCAGAGGCACCATGACTCCATCCACCCGGGCACCCCGGCAACGGTGGCCCAGATTGGTGTGCACGCTGTAAGCGAAGTCCACCGCCGTGGCGCCTTGGGGCAGTTCCACAATCGCTGCGTCCGGCGTCAAGACGTAAATGCGGTCGTCCATGACGCCCTGATCCGGCGTGCCGGACAGGTCACGTTCCCAAGCCAGCAACTGGCGCAGCACGGCAATCTTGGCGTCGTAGGCACCGGTGGCTGACACGCCGGCATAGCCTTTGGTGCCCGCTTCTTTGTAAGCCCAATGCGCGGCCACGCCGTGCTCGGCATGGTCGTGCATGGTCTGGGTGCGGATCTGGATCTCAATGGGCTGCCCCTCGGCATCGCGTACCACGGTGTGCAACGACTGGTAGCCGTTGACTTTGGGCTTGGCAATGTAGTCGTCAAACTCCTGTGTGACCGGCGTGAAATGGCTGTGAACCCAGCTCAAGGCGGCGTAGCAATCAGGGACGTTGTCGACCACCACACGCAGCGCGCGGATGTCATAGACCTGATCGAACCCCAGCGACTTGCCGCGCATTTTTTTGACAATGCTGTAGATGTGCTTGGGCCGCCCTTCCACTTTGGCGGCCAAGCCCTGTGCTCGCAGATCGGCCTCCAGACTCCGGCGCAGCGCCTCCATGCGAAATTCGCGCTCCGACCGCTTTTCGTCCAGCAGGCGGGCCACCTCCCGATAGGTCTCCGGCTCCAGAAAACGAAAGGCCAGGTCTTCCATCTCCCACTTGATCTCCCGGATGCCGAGCCGGTTGGCCAGCGGTGCAAATACCTGCAGCGACTCGCGCGCAACGCCAACAGGCACCGGCCGCTTGCTGGCGGCAAAGTACCGCAGCGTTTGCAGGCGCGACGCCAGGCGCAGCATGACGACGCGCAAATCCCGCGAGAACGCCAGCAGCATCTTGCGCACGTTCTCGGTCTGGGCTGCGGCCGTTTGAGCCATTGGAATGGCCACGGCGGCGCGAGCATTGGTGACTTGCGCCTGGCGCGCCTGGCGCTGCACCCGAACCAGCTTGGTGGTTTCAAGGGCCAGGGTGGCAAAGTTGTCGCCAAAAGCCTTGGCAATCACATCTTGCGGCTTGTTCAGGTGATCGCAGGCGTAGACCAGGTAGCTGGCGGCCTGCATGGCCTCCGAGCCGCCAATGGCCTTGAGAATGGACGCCACCGCATCGGCATGGGCCAGCGTGTTTTCACCGGTGTCCAGGGTTTCAGCCGCCAGCAGCGGCTCGGCAAACGCGCGAGCGCGGGCCAGCGCATGGGCCTGGTCAGGCAGGCTCTCGGCAGTGGCAGCCAAAAGCTCAGGCACGGGCTGCAGGGGGGGCATTGAGCTGGAGAGCTCAGCCAATGGGCTTTTCATCCGGAGGTGACCCAATCTCTGTCAATCGAGCAAAAAAGAAGTCACGGCCTGCAGTTGGTCGTTGGCGACCAAGGTGGGGGCATGCCCCACGCCATGAAACTCCACCAAGCGGGCCTTGGGTCCGCGCCCGGTCATGGCCAGCGCGGTTTCGCGCTTGAGCAGGTCGGACTGCGCGCCCCGCGTGAGCAGTGTGGTCGCCGTGATGTTGTCGTACAAATGCCACAGCATGGCCTCCCCTTGGGCCACCGACTCTTGCGTGAGGCTGTTGAACGGCAGCGCAATGGCCGGGTCGTAATGCAGCGTCACCCGGCCTGAAGCGTCATCCAGCGGGCGCACCATGTGGCGCGACAAGGCCAGCCACTGCTCTGGGGTGTGCGGACCAAAGCTGGAAGAGATGGCCCACATCGCATCAGCCGCCTGTTGCACCGAGTCGAACTCGCCCGTGTTGCCCAGGTAGTTGCCGATGCGCTGCAAGGCCTGCCACTCAATGGCGGGGCCGACGTCATTGAGCACCAGTCGGCGCACCGCCAGTGCGCCTGCCGCGCGGCTGGCGTCACTACCCTGCCCCGCCAGCGCCATGCCGATCAGCCCGCCCATGCTGGTACCCACCCAGTCCAGCGTGGTGGGCTTGAGTTGCGCCAGCAAAACCATCATGTCGGCGGCGTAGGTGAATATTTGATACGCCTGCGGGTCCTGGAGCCAGTCACTTTGGCCCCGTCCCGCCACGTCGGGGCAAACCACGCGCACCGAATGGCCGGATTCTTCGCACAAGGCGCGGGCCAGTGCGTCAAAGTCCCGCCCCTGGCGCGAGAGGCCATGCACGCACACCACGACGTGGGTGCTTTGGGGCTGGCCCCACTCCCAATAGGCCATGCGGTGACCGCTGGCAGCGTCGGGGCACATTACGTAATTCAGCGTAGGTTCAAGCATGGTGAAATCAGGGTTTGATAATGGGCGGTTTCGCGACACCTAATTCAACCACAGTCTTCCCCACCCCCTCATGGAGTAACAGCATGCTAAAAGGTAAAACAGCTCTCGTCACAGGTTCCACCAGCGGCATCGGTCTGGGCATCGCCCTGGCCCTGGCCCGCCAGGGCGCCAACATCGTGCTCAACGGCTTTGGCGACGCGCAAGGCCCCCAGGCCGAAGTCGCCGCACTGGGCGTCAAGGTTGCCTACCACGGGGCTGACATGAGTAAGCCCGCCGAGATCGAGGCGATGATGAAGTTTGCCGCTGCCCAGTTTGGGCGCGTGGATATTCTGGTCAACAACGCCGGCATCCAGCATGTGGCGCGCATCGAGAACTTCCCCATTGAGCGCTGGGACGCGATCATCGCCATCAACATGAGCAGCGCCTTCCATGCCACCCGGTTGGCCTTGCCCGCCATGCAGGCCGCTGACTGGGGCCGTATCATCAACGTCGCATCCATTCATGGGCTCGTGGGGTCGGCCGAAAAATCTGCGTATGTGGCGGCCAAACACGGTGTGGTCGGCCTGACCAAAGTGACTGCGCTGGAAAACGCCACCACAGGTGTGACCTGCAACGCCATCTGTCCGGGCTGGGTGCTCACGCCCCTGGTACAAAAGCAGGTGGACGCCAAGGCGGCGGCGCAGGGCATCACCAACGAGGCGGCGACCAAACAGCTGTTGGGCGAAAAAGAACCCTCCCTGCAGTTCACCACACCCGAAGAACTGGGCGCCCTCGCCGTGTTCTTTTGCTCACCTGCGGGCAACAATGTGCGCGGTGTGGCCTGGAACATGGATGGCGGCTGGACCGCCCAGTAACGTTGTGTCGAATGTAGCCAAAAACATTCAAACACAACAGCTAGAGGGGCCTGAATGGCCTCTTTTTTGACGTCCGCTTGCCTCGGCCCCAACACCAGGCCTGCCCTGCGGCAGGATGCGCGCCGCGGCGCGGAGCCTATTTCAGCTGCACTGAGCCGGACACCACCACCACCACGGCGGTTTTCCCGGCCTCGACCGGCACGGGCGTATCGTTTGCCACTGCCCGGGACTCCATGGCCATCATGCGGGGGCGGGGTGTGAAGCCGGGCTCCTGGGCGTTGACAGCGACTTCGCGCAGGGTGTAGCCAGGAAATCCGAAACTCTGCGCAATAGCCGCTGCCCGTGTCTTGAAGGCTTCAATGGCGATGCTTTGTGCGTCTCCTTCAACTTTGGCGCGCTGCTCGCGGCTCAATCCAAAGCTCACATTGGCCACCGTGAGCGTCTGGATCTTGCCCGCTGTGGTGCTGATTCGCACAAAATCCCGCCCTTCCAAAATCAATTCAGCCGAGCCCTGCCAGCCACTGGGCTTGCCATCACGCCCATAGCGCGGGTAAAGGGTGAAATTGCCAGTGCGCAGATCAAGCTGCCCGGGCTGCACGAGCTTTTTAGCCTCCAGCAATGCAGCATCGATGGCGGCCTTGAGCTGGCTTTGCACAAGGGCAGCATCCATGCCGTCGCGGGTGGTGTTCATGGTGATGGACAACAGGTCTTGCTGCACCTCCACTGAACCGCTGGCTGCCAGCTGAACCACGTTTTGCACCACAGCGGGCAAACCAGTCTGGGCCAACACCCCCGTAGCGGCAACCAATGCGGCGCTCGCGGCGATAAGTCTCAATGCATTTTTCACTTTAAATCCTCGTAACTGGTGGTCAGGTTTTGGCGTTCAGCGCAGCCATCAATGCGCTCGGGTTGGGTCGTCTTGGCTTTGCCGGCGCAATTGGTGGCGCAGGTTGGCCCGTTCCTCATCCGACAAACGCCTTGACTGGATCGGGCTGAGCGCGGGCTGCGCGATCAATGGCACCCGGCGCTCCCGGAGCGCCGATCGCAAATCGGGGTGTCGCCGCTCCGTTGCTGAAGGATCAGCGGCACCACCACTACGGGTGGAGAACGGCTCGGCCCCTGCTGTTGAAAGCAAAAAAAATTGCAAGGCAATTAATTCAAAATACTTCATGGCTCGAAGATAACGCCAAACCGCCATCAGTTGGGCCCAGAGCGACAGTGACGGCTGATTCACCAGCAACAGGTGTAACAGTCTGTCAAAGCGAAAGCCCCATCTCTGAATCCGGGGCCTGAACGCTGCAAAATGAGCTTTGTTACAAATTGAGGGCCGCCAATATGAGTCAACCCAACCACCGCAGCGACAAGATTCTGGTCGTTGACGACGACGCCCGCATTCGGGACCTGCTGCGTCGCTACCTCACCCAGGAAGGCTTTGAAGTACTCCAAGCCGAGGACGGCAAGTCCCTGACCCGCATCCTGCTGCGCGACAGCGTAGATCTGATCGTACTGGACCTCATGATGCCTGGAGAGGACGGCCTCTCAATTTGCCGTCGCCTGCGCGCCGCCAACGACCGCACACCCATCATCATGCTCACCGCCAAGGGCGAGGATGTGGACCGAATCGTGGGCCTGGAAGTCGGTGCGGACGACTACCTCGGCAAGCCCTTCAACCCCCGCGAGCTACTGGCCCGGATCCATGCCGTGCTGCGCCGCCGCCCGGTCGCAGAAGCCCCTGGCTCCCCCTCGAGTGAAAACGAGGTGGTCAGCTTCGGGCCCTTTGTGTTCGACCTCGGCGCACGCACGCTGCGCCGTGACAACGACGATTTGCCCCTGACCACCGGCGAGTTCGCCATGCTCAAGGCCTTGGTGCGCCACCCCCGTCAACCTTTGTCCCGCGAGAAACTGGCCCAACTGGCACGGGGACGGGAATTTGAGCCATTTGACCGGAGTCTGGACGTTCAGGTTTCCCGACTGCGCAAGCTCATCGAAGTGGACGCTGCCTCGCCCCGCTACATCCAGACGGTGTGGGGCGTGGGCTACGTCTTTGTTCCGGATGGCGCGGGTTGATCACCTTGGACAGAAGACGATCAAGCGCACCAGACATTACTCTCCCCCTGGGCCTGGAGCCGCTGCCCGGTGGCCCCATGGCGCGCAGTCGATGGGATGTAAGCCTGTTTTGGCGCACCTTTTTTCTCCTTGCGTTGCTGCTGGTGGGCAGTATCCTGGCTTGGCTGCAAACGCTACGAGCGCTGGAATTTGAGCCCCGCGCGGTCCAGACGGCACAACAACTGGCGTCTTTGGTCAACCTGAGCCGGGCAGCCCTGATTCACTCCGACGCCATCAACCGGGTGTCTTTGATAAAAACCATGACCGAGCAAGAAGGCGTGCGCATCGTGCCTCGTGAGCCGGGCGACACGTATGAGCCCTTTGACACCGATGCGTTAGGCCAGCGCATCGCCTTGGAACTGACGGCCCGCCTGGGCCCAGGCACCGTGGTGGCCAACAGTGTGAACAAGGAAGAAGGGTTGTGGGTCGGCTTTGTCATCGACCAGGACAACTACTGGATGCTCACCAACCGTGCGCGTTTTGACCGAAACGCCAGCAGCACCTGGCTTATCTGGCTGATCACTGCAGCTGCACTCTCGCTGACAGGGGCGGCGCTGATCGCACGACTGATCAACCTGCCGCTCAAACAACTGTCTTTTGCTGCGGGCCGGGTGCGAAACGGGGATTTTGAGGCCAGCTCGCTGGATGAAACCGTAGTGACCAGCGAGATCCGGGCGGTCAATATCGGCTTCAATCGCATGACCCAGAAGCTGGCCAAAATCGAGATGGACCGGGCCATCATGCTGGCCGGTATTTCACACGACTTGCGCACCCCACTGGCGCGTCTGAGGCTGGAGACAGAGCTGAGCGTGGCGGACTCCGAAGCGCGGACCAACATGGCTGCCGACATTGCGCAACTGGACGCCATCATTGGCAAGTTTCTGGACTATGCCCGCCCCGGCGAAGTTCGGCTCAGCCCAGTCTCGCTGCGCGAAGTGGTTGACACCAGCCTATTCAGCATGCGCCATTGCAACGACATGCAATTCAACCTCGATCTGCCCGATGACTTGATGGTGATGGTGGACAAGGTTGAGTTGGGACGCGTGTTCACCAACTTGATCGAAAATGCGCGAAGGTACGGTAAATCGCCGGACACTGGCGTAACGGTGGTGGACATCGCGGCCGAGTCACGCGACAACTGGGTACTCCTGCGTGTTCGGGACCATGGCATGGGCGTGTCAGAGGTCCAACTGGCCCAACTGACGAAGCCGTTTTATCGGGGCGAAGAAGCTCGTACGGAAGCCAACGGCGCAGGCCTGGGCTTGTCAATTGTCGAGAAAACGATTGGACGCATGGGCGGCACCTTCACATTGAGCAACACCTCGTCGGGTGGGCTGGTGGCCAGTATCAAACTGCAGCGAGCGCCCAGGGCCTGAGTCCCACTCAGCGCCTTGCCGAGACGTCGTGCGAGCTGCGCACGCCTAGCGCCTTTTGGCCTTGAAGGTAGGGGCCGCCGGCTTGCTGCCATTGTCTCTCGGTGGCAAGCCAGTGTGCTGGGTCAGCAGACGCCCACTTTCGATCGTGCCTCCCGCCGAGGATCGGTTGGCCGTGACGGTGGAGTTCTTGCGCCGTGCACTGCTGTAGTTGCCGTCGGTGAGCGGCTGAAAGGTCGGAATCAGGTGGTGCTTTCCGTTGCCGATCAAATCGGCACGGCCCATGGTCTTGAGGGCTTCGCGCAGGAGCGGCCAGTTGTTGGCATCGTGGTAACGCAAAAAAGCCTTGTGCAGGCGTCGGCGTTTCTCACCTCGCACGATATCCACGGTCTCGCTGTCGCGGGTAACCTTGCGCAGCGGGTTTTTGTTGGTGTGGTACATCGCCGTGGCTGTGGCCATGGGGCTGGGGTAGAAGGTTTGCACCTGGTCGGCCCTGAAACCACTCTTTTTAAGCCAGATGGCCAGATTCATCATGTCTTCATCGCTGGTGCCGGGGTGGGCGGCGATGAAGTAGGGAATCAAAAACTGCTTCTTGCCCGCTTCCAGGCTGAACTTCTCGAACAAGGTCTTGAACTTGTCATAAGAGCCAATGCCGGGCTTCATCATCTTGGTCAGCGGGCCTTGCTCGGTATGCTCCGGCGCGATCTTGAGGTAGCCGCCCACATGGTGCGTGACGAGTTCCTTGACATACTCAGGGCTTTGCACGGCCAGGTCGTAGCGCAGGCCGGAACTGATCAATATCTTCTTTACCCCTTTGAGCGCCCTGCCCCGACGGTACATCTTGATGAGCGGAGCGTGGTCGGTGGTCAGGTTCTGGCAAATGCCGGGGTACACGCAGCTGGGCTTGCGGCAGGCCGCCTCAATCTCGGGGCTGCGGCAACCCAGACGGTACATGTTGGCGGTGGGTCCGCCCAAATCAGAAATGGTGCCAGTGAAGCCCTTCACCTTGTCGCGGATGTCTTCGATCTCCTTGATGACCGAATCTTCCGAGCGGCTCTGGATGATTCGCCCCTCATGCTCGGTGATCGAGCAAAAAGTGCAGCCGCCAAAGCAGCCGCGCATGATGTTGACGCTGAAGCGGATCATCTCCCACGCCGGAATCTTGGTGGCGCCGTCATGGCTGCCGGCTTCATCCGCGTAGGCGGGGTGCGGGCTGCGCGCATACGGCAGGTCAAACACCATGTCCATCTCGGCTGTGGTCAGCGGAATGGGCGGCGGGGTGATCCACACGTCACGCGCCGTGACGCCTTCGCCGTGCGCCTGCACCAGGGCGCGGGCGTTGCCGGGGTTGGTTTCCAGGTGCAGCACGCGGTTGGCGTGGGCATACAGCACCGCGTCGCTCTTGACCTGCTCGTAGCTGGGCAGGCGAATCACCGAGCGGTCGCGCGGCGGTACTTTGAGCTTGCCGATCAGTGCCGGATTGGGCACAAAGGTCAACGGCTTGATGGCCGGATTCACCTCTGATTTAATGCCTTTTTGCCCAATAGCCGACATATCCATTGGCTTGGATGCATCAACTTGTATAGCATCTTCCTTGCTACAGACGCCGCCTTTTTCAGCGGCCTGCTCGCTGGTAGTCATGTAGGGGTTCACATGCGACTCCACCCGGCCCGGCTCGTCCACGCTGGTGGAGTCGATCTCCATCCAGCCCCGCCCGGTCTCGTCGTCCGGGCGGCGCACAAAGGCGGTGCCACGCACATCGGTG
>CALRWE010000149.1:0-12110 GCA_943371745.1 Rhodoferax sp. OV413 | reverse complement strand
ATCTTGAGTTGCTCGGGGCGCCTGTCGATGATCATTTTCTGAATCGTGTCTTCTTGCACCGCAGTGAGCACACGTCCATCGCCTCTAATGCGACCTCGGCAGGCCGGACGAATGGCGGACCAACCACCAGCATCGAACAGATCAAGGGTGACTCGAACTGCCGGGTAGCTCAGCCCCGTCATGGCCACGATTTGCATGATCTTGATTGCCTTCTTGTGCAACCGCACGACTTGCTTGCGCCGCTCGTGAAGTTGTTCGAGCGTTTGTTTTCTTGCGTTTTCTTTTTCCATAAACTTTTGATCCGGAAAATCATAGAAAGTTCATACTTTATCGGGCCTTATCTATAGTCCGGGATGAATGTAGAGAATCAGCTTCTGTGACGTGCAGACAACGTGATCGTCAACGATTTCAAAACCGCTTGGACTACTGCTTCAATCAGCAATTCATTCAAAGTACCTTCTTCGCTATTCAGCGTCAGGCGCACCGCCATGCTTTTTCGACGGCTCGCGTCTGGACCCGCTTCAGTTTCTTTTGGGAGCATGGGCCGGTAAACATCGAACAAGACAGCATCGCGCAGCAGTCCATCAGTAGCAGCGGCCCAAACTGCATTCATCAATGCCGCATGGGTCACACCTTCATCGACCAGGACGGCAATGTCCCGCTCCACAGCTTGGTGCTTTGACACCGGTTTGAATACTGCCACAGGTCGACTCAAAACAGAATCGAGGTCCAACTCAAACATGATAGGCGCTTGCGCCAGATCATAGGACTGTCGCCACCGGGGGTGAAGCTCACCCACAAATCCAATGGACACGCCGTCAAGCATGACATTGGCACAACGCCCAGGGTGCGTTGCGGGATGCTCACCCGCAACGAATACTGCCTTTTTCGGTAACAAAAGCGCTTCGATGTCGCCCTTCACGTCAAAGAAATCAACAGGCCGCTCCTTTGCACCCCACTGCAATGGGTCGCCATTGCCATACGCCATGCCGGCCAGACGCATGGGCTGGTTGAAGCCCTCGACCGTATTGCCTGTGTTTTGAATGGATGAATCGCGCAAAAACACGCGACCTAGTTCAAACACCCGAACACGCTGCGCCTTGCGGTCGAGATTGAATTTCAAAACCTGAAGCAAGGAACCAACCAGCGACGAGCGCATCACACTCATCTGGCTGGCAATCGGATTCAGCAGCTTGATGGGCTCTGGATTGCCAGCAAGTTCATGCTCCCAACGCTCTTCAACGAAACTGAAGTTGATCGTTTCTTGGTAACCCAGACTGGCTGCAGCCCGGCGCAGGTCAAACGGGGAGCGTAGCGCTTCTGGGCGAATCTTGGCGGTAATTGGTGCAAGAGGCGGTGTATGAGGCAGGTTTTCATAGCCCACCATACGGGCCACCTCTTCAATCAGATCTTCCTCAATCTGCAAGTCAAAGCGATAGGAGGGTGGTGTGACCGTAATGACGCCATCATTTTCAGTTGCAGGCAATCCAAGTCGCTTGAACGCATCGACGCATTGGGCCTGTTCCAGTGGCATACCAATTACTTTGCTGGCTCGGGCAACCCGCAAGAGAACGGGCTGGGCTGCCGGCATGTTCACCTGAAGATCATCTATGGGTCCACAGGCTGTGTCCGACGTACCGCAAATGTCAATAATAAGCTGGGTGATTCGCTCCAGGTGTTCGACCGTGTTGCCCGGGTCAACGCCACGCTCAAATCGATGACCGGCATCCGTCGAGAAGTTGAAACGACGCGACCGTCCAGCAATGGATTTCGGCCACCAGAAAGCGGCCTCAATGTAAATGTGCTGGGTGTCGTCAGAGACTGCAGTGGCGTCACCGCCCATGATGCCCGCCAACGACTCGACCTGGACTTCATCGGCAATCACACCCACCTTGTCGTCGACGGTGACAACGGCGCCGCTCAAAAGCTTCAGTTGCTCGCCGGGCTTACCCCAACGAACATCCAGTCCACCCTGAATCTTGTCTAAATCGAAAATGTGAGAGGGCCGACCCAACTCAAACATCACGTAGTTGGAGATATCGACAAGCGCGGTTACGCTGCGCTGACCACATCGCGCTAGACGATCAACCATCCATTGCGGTGTGCTGGCCTTTGTATTGACGTGCCGAACTGTTCGGCCGGAGAAGCGACCGCACAAGTCAGGTGCACTCACCTTCACCGGGAGTTTGTCAACAATCCCAACCTTGACATCAGAAAAAACAGGTGGAAAAAGCGGTGCTCCGGTGAGTGCAGCGACTTCACGCGCCACACCGTACACGCTCAAGCAGTGAGCCAGATTGGGCGTGAGCTTGAGGGTGAACAGGGTGTCGTCAAGCTTGAGATGGTCTCGAATGTTTTGACCTGGCTGAGCATCTGTTACGAGCTCCAGGAGCCCTCCGTGATCTTCAGATAATTTGAGTTCACGTGCCGAGCACAGCATGCCATTGCTCTCAACTCCACGCAGTTTGCCCACTCTAATGAGGAAAGGTTTTCCATCCTCGCCAGGTGGCAATTCGGCTCCTACCAACGCGCAAGGCACCTTGATGCCAACTCGGGCGTTCGGCGCTCCACACACAATGTCAAGCAACTGCGCCTGACCAACATCCACCTTGCACACACGCAAACGGTCGGCGTTGGGATGCTGCGCAGCTTCCACGATCTCGCCAACGACAATGCCATGAAAAGGGGGCGCAACAGGCTTGAGTTCTTCAACTTCCAGTCCGGCCATGGTGAGAGTCTCTGCCAGTTGCTCGGTGGACAAGGGAGGATTGCAAAATTCACGCAACCAGGATTCGGGGAATTGCATAGTGTTTAGTCAGTTGGAGAGTGGGCTGTCATTGAAACTGCGACAAAAAACGTATGTCACCATCAAAAAACAAGCGCAGATCATTGACGCCGTAGCGCAGCATGGTGAGTCGATCCGGACCCATTCCAAAAGCAAAACCTATGTATTTTTCGGGATCCAGGCCCATATTGCGAATCACGTTGGGGTGCACTTGCCCAGAACCCGCAACTTCAAGCCAGCGACCTGCTAGTGAGCCGCTCTGAAATTGAATATCAATTTCGGCACTGGGCTCAGTGAAGGGAAAAAAGCTGGGTCGAAAGCGCAAAACCAAATCATCAGATTCAAAGAACGTCCGGCAAAAATCGGTGAATATGAACTTCAGGTCTTTGAAGCTGACATTCTCACCCACCCACAAGCCTTCGCATTGATGAAACATCGGTGAATGCGTGGCATCACTGTCGACGCGGTAAGTTCGCCCAGGCGCAATCACACGAATCTCGGGCATCTCCCCTGAGAAGAGCGTCGTGCCCGCCTGACTGTCAGATGAACGTGCTCTGTAGTGCTTGACGTGTTGTACTGCGTGGCGAATCTGCATCGGGCTGGTATGGGTACGCAACAAGTTGGGGGCATTGACTGGCCCCCCTTCGACATAGAACGTGTCGTGCATGGAACGGGCAGGATGATCCTCTGGCGTATTCAGCGCAGTGAAGTTGAACCAATCAGACTCAATTTCAGGGCCCTGCGCGACTTCAAACCCCATCGAACCGAAGATGGACTCGATACGCTCCAAAGTAATGGATACTGGATGAAGCCCACCCTGACCGTGTTGACGTCCTGGTAATGTGACGTCCAGCGCCTCCGCCTGCAGCTGCTTTTGCAGGTCCAAGTCAGCGAGTGCACGCCTGCGGTCATTCAGGGCAGTCTCGATGGCGTGCTTCGCAATATTGATAGAGGCACCGCGCGACTTTTTTTCATCAACGGGCAAGGTCGCCATCCCCTTCATCAGCTCAGTGATGCGACCCGCTTTACCCAGGAAGAGCGATTTCGCGTTTTCAAGATCGGCCGGAGTAACCGCCGCAGCGAAGGCAGACTGGGCAGCGTCTACAACTACGTTCAACTCGTTCATAAACTCTCTTGTAGTTCTGACATCACTTGAAGACAAGCTAGTCGTCTCTGAATCTTCATTTTCATTGAAAAAAGGCTAGCGCTCTTTCAAGCCCTAGCCCTTTTTACTAAGTAACAGCATGCCGCTTTCGGCCAAGCATGCCGCCTGGGACTCAAGCAGCCAACTTGGCTTTCACTTGTTCCACGATCCCGGCGAAGGCAGCCATGTCATGTATTGCGATATCGGACAAAACCTTGCGGTCGATCTCAATATTCGCTTTTTTCAATCCATTGGCGAACTGGCTGTAGGTCATGCCACACTGACGGGCAGCTGCATTGATACGGGCAATCCACAATTGACGGAATACACGTTTCTTGGTGCGGCGGTCACGGTAGGCATATTGCCCAGCCTTCATTACCGCTTCTTTGGCGACGCGGTAAACATTACCGCGGCGACCGCGAAAACCTTTTGCAAGGGCTAAAACTTTTTTATGGCGGGCGCGAGCCGTTACACCACGTTTGACGCGAGGCATGTGATTACTCCTTGTTCGTCGTTAATTAAATACCACGGCCTGGGAGCATCTGTGCCATGTGACCCATATTGGATTCATGTACAGCTGCTGATCCACGCAATTGGCGTTTATTTTTAGTGGTCTTCTTGGTCAAAATGTGACGTTTGAAGGCTTGACCGCGTTTGACGGTACCACCTGGACGAACGCGGAAGCGTTTCTTCGCCGCGCTTTTGGTCTTCATCTTGGGCATATTCATGCTCCTTTTCTTGTGCTCGTGAGGCGTCTGCAAACTACTTGCAGCCTTGTTGGCCCCGAGCCACTTGTTGACGATGCATCGCTGCAATCGTCTTTTTGTCAGATCCTGATTCGAAAACCAGAGTCCTGCAAACTTTTATGTTGCTGCTTGCGCAGCATCTGCAACCGGTTTCGCAGCAATCTTCTTCTTGCCCGGCGCGATCATCATGATCATCTGGCGACCTTCCAGCTTCGGAAATTGCTCAATCACGATCAAATCACCCAACTCGGTGCGAATTCGGTTGAGCAAAGCCATGCCGATTTCCTGGTGCGTAATTTCACGCCCGCGAAAGCGAAGCGTGATTTTGCACTTGTCGCCCTCGGCCAGAAAACGCTTGATATTGCGCAACTTGATGTTGTAGTCACCATCATCTGTACCTGGACGGAACTTGATCTCTTTGATCTCGATCACTGTCTGCTTGGCCTTCGCCTCCGCCGCTTTCTTCTGCTCTTGGTACTTGAACTTGCCGTAATCCATTAACCGGCAAACTGGCGGTACCGCCGTCGCGGAAATTTCAACCAAGTCCACATCAAGCTCACCCGCCATACGCAAGGCATCCATCAGACTGACGACGCCCAAGGGTTCGTTTTCAATACCTGAAAGGCGAACCTCCGGGGCCATGATTTCACGGTTCAGACGGTGCTTGCGTTCTTCGCGGTGACGGCGGTCACGAAATTCTGTAGCGATGGCTCAATCCTTCACAATATTTTTCTGCCTTGGGGCAGTTAAACCGACACGATGCGCACCATCAAATCAGGGTAGTGCCTACTAGCGACTAAGCAACGGATTTGTTAGTGATGTCACTTGCAATTTTCTGGATGAATGCATCGAGGGACATCACACCAAGGTCTTGACCACCTCGGGCGCGCACTGCAACGGTGCCAGCTGCTTTCTCTTTGTCGCCTACGACAAGGATATAAGGCAGCTTTTGCATTGAATGCTCTCTGATTTTATACGTTATTTTTTCGTTGCGCAGATCGGTAACAGCCCTCAAGGCTTGATTTGGCAATGAAGTCTTCAGTTTTTCAACAATTTCACGACAGTAATCGGCCTGCGCGTCGGTGATATTGAGCACTGCAAGCTGCACCGGCGCCAACCACGTGGGCAATGCGCCCGCGCTTTCTTCAATCAGAATGCCAATGAAACGCTCCAGGCTGCCCACAATTGCTCGGTGTAGCATGACAGGCCGGTGGCGCGCGCCGTCTTCTCCCACATACTCGGCATCCAGGCGCTCTGGCATTGAAAAATCGACCTGAATCGTTCCACACTGCCACTGGCGACCAATGGCATCTTTCAAGGTGTATTCGATTTTGGGACCATAAAAGGCGCCCTCACCAGGAGAGATCTCGTAGTCGCATCCGGAAGCAGTCAGGCTCTCAATCAATGCAGCTTCGGCCTTGTCCCACACTTCATCAGATCCAATGCGCTGCGCTGGGCGGGTCGCGACCTTGTAAATGACGTTCTTGAAACCGAAGTCAAGGTAGACCTTTTGCAGCAGCGCCGTGAAATCGACACACTCTTTCAAGATCTGGTCTTCGGTACAGAAAATGTGGCCGTCATCCTGCGTGAAGCCACGCACGCGCATGATGCCGTGCAAGCCGCCCGACGGCTCGTTGCGGTGACATTGGCCAAATTCACCGTAACGCAGCGGCAAGTCACGGTAGCTCTTCATGCCTTGCTTGAAGATCAGAATGTGGCCCGGGCAATTCATGGGCTTGAGGGCGTACTCCCGCTTTTCTGACTCGGTTGTAAACATGTTTTCGCGGTACTTGTCCCAATGGCCCGTTTTCTCCCACAGTGTTTTGTCAATTACCTGGGGCCCCTTGACCTCCTGATAGCCGTTGTCGCGGTAGACCTGGCGCATGTACTGCTCCACGCCCTGCCAAAGGGTCCAGCCTTTGGGATGCCAAAAGACCAGGCCAGGGGCATGGTCATCAATGTGAAAAAGATCCAGTTCACGCCCCAGTTTGCGGTGGTCGCGCTTTTCGGCCTCTTCCAGCATCGTCAAATGTTGCTGAAGTTCGTCTTTGGTTGCCCAGGCCGTGCCGTAGATGCGTTGAAGCATTTCATTGCGGTGGTCACCGCGCCAGTAGGCACCGGCCAGCTTCATCAGCTTGAAATGCTTGAGCTTGCCGGTGCTGGGCACGTGAGGTCCGCGGCACAAATCCTCAAACCGGCCCTCGCTATACAAAGACACATCCTGGTCAGCGGGGATACTCGCAATAATCTCCGCCTTGTAGTGCTCCCCCAAGCCCTTGAAATAAGCCACGGCTTCATCACGTGGCAACACACGTCGGGTGACGGGCTCATCCTTGGCAGCCAGCTCAATCATCTTCTTCTCGATAAGGATCAGATCCTCAGGCGTGAACGGACGCTTGTAGGAGAAGTCGTAAAAGAATCCATGCTCAATCACCGGGCCGATGGTGACTTGCGCGTCAGGGAACAACTCCTTGACAGCGTAGGCGAGCAAATGGGCCGCCGAATGGCGAATGACTTCCAGGCCATCCGCGTCTTTGCCTGTGATGATGGACAAGGGGCTGTCCGCCTCAATCAGGTAGCTGGTGTCCACCACTTTGCCATCAATCTTGCCTGCCAATGCGGCCTTGGCGAGCCCTGTGCCAATGGAAGCAGCCACCTCGGCCACGGTCACCGGGCCAGGATAGTCACGTTTTGAGCCGTCAGGAAGAGTGATTTGAATCATGTTGAAAACCCGAAAGGATGAAGAGCAAAACAAAAAGCGCGGAACCCGCCGCGCTTCGCTACTATTACCATAGCTATATGAGGAATGAATACGCTGGCCAGAAGCCTATAAGGCTTGAAGTTTCGATGAGTGAGCAGACCTGTGCCAACCCACTGTGAAGCAATCCGACTTGCGCTAAAAACAGCCTGCAAGTTTAACCAAAAAAAGGGGCTTGCCCCACCCGCCTCAGGATGGCGCAAGCCCCCGCTCGACTCAGCAATCAGTGCTTAGTGGAACTGCTCTTCTTCGGTGGAGCCGGTCAGCGCCGTTACGCTGGACTTGCCGCCTTGAATTACGGTGGTGACTTCGTCAAAGTAACCGGTGCCCACTTCTTGCTGGTGCGACACAAAAGTGTAACCACGGTCACGGGCTGCAAACTCCGGCTCTTGCACTTTCTCGACGTAAGCCGACATGCCGCGAGCGACGTAGTCTTGAGCCAAGTCGAACATGTTGTACCACATGGAGTGGATACCAGCCAAAGTGATGAACTGGTACTTGTAACCCATGGCACCGAGTTCGCGCTGGAACTTGGCGATGGTGGCATCGTCCAGGTTTTTCTTCCAGTTGAACGAAGGCGAGCAGTTGTAGGCCAACATTTTTCCGGGGTGCTTGGCGTGAACTGCGTCAGCAAACTTCTTGGCAAACTCAAGGTCAGGCGTACCGGTTTCGCACCACACCAGATCGGCGTACTCAGCGTAAGCCACAGCGCGGGAAATCGCTTGCTCCATGCCCTTGTTGGTTTTGTAGAAGCCTTCAGCGGTGCGCTCACCTGTCAGGAACGGCTTGTCGTTTTCATCGTAGTCGCTGGTCAACAAATCAGCTGCTTCTGCATCGGTGCGGGCAATCACCAGAGTTGGCACGCCGCAAACGTCGGCTGCCATACGGGCTGCAATCAGCTTTTGGCAGGCTTCAGCCGTAGGCACCAGGACCTTGCCACCCATGTGGCCGCATTTTTTGACCGAAGCCAACTGGTCTTCGAAGTGAACGCCAGCGGCGCCCGCCTTGATCATGGCCTTCATCAATTCAAACGCATTCAGCACACCGCCGAAACCGGCTTCAGCATCGGCCACGATGGGCGCGAAGTTGTCAATGTAGCCCTTGTCGCCAGCGTCCACGCCACGGGAATGCTGGATTTCATCGGCACGACGGAACGTGTTGTTGATCCGCTCAACCACGGTAGGCACCGAATCAACGGGATACAGCGACTGGTCGGGGTACATGGAAGCGTACGAATTGTTGTCGGCGGCGACTTGCCAGCCCGACAGGTAGATGGCCTTCACGCCGGCCTTGACTTGCTGCATGGCTTGGCCGCCAGTCAATGCGCCCAGGCAGTTGACGTAAGGCTCGGTGTTCACCAGGTTCCACAACTTCTCGGCACCGCGGCGGGCCAAGGTGTGCTCGATGGGAAATGAACCGCGCAGACGCACCACATCAGCGGCGGTGTAGCCGCGTTTGATGCCTTTCCAACGGGGGTTGGTGGCCCAGTCTTTTTCCAAGGCTTCAATTTGCGCTTCGCGGCTTGTGGGTTCAGTCGTGTATTTCGGCATGAGATTACTCCGTGGGTTGATTAAAAACTTTTGCCACCAAACCTATGCAAGTCTGGTGCCTACCCTTTGATTCTAAGGCGTCCCGCAAGATTTTTCAATCTTATGTCTTATACAAGACTAAATTTTAATCATTAAAAATCAATGACTTAAATTCACAAATTCACAATATGAAAATAATTTTCTTATCTTGATAAAAAAATGATGCATTGCAGCAATCATTTTTTCATAACCAAGTTTAGTATTTCACATTGCAAAATCTAGACTGGCTTTACTTGGCGGGAACAAGCGCCGATTGACATCGGGCAATTCAAACAGTAACACTCTCGCGTTCACGCCTGCGCATTTGCCTTGCCACCCACAGGCTGTAGGCCACCACCGCCAGCGTGACGGTGACGATCAATAGCGTTGCTGCTGCATAGATGGTGGGGTTGATCCCGCGTCGGGCATAACCAAAAATCACCTGCGGCAAGGTGTTGACACCCGGTCCGGACAGAAACTCCGCAATCACCACGTCGTCAAAAGACAAGGTGAACGCCAGCAAAAAAGCTGCCAGGATGGCCTGAAAAATATTGGGCAGCGTGACCAGCATGAACACCTGGTAGGGCCTGGCGCCCAGGTCCATGGCAGCCTCCTCAATGGAGCGGTCCATCTCCTGCAGCCTCGACTGAATCACCACCATACCGTAAGACATGCCCAGCAAGGTATGGCCCAAAATGATGGTGAGCAGGCCGCGCTGAGGCCAGCCAAACAGGTTTTGCACACCCACCATCAGCAGCAGCAGCGACAACCCGATGACTACCTCGGGCATCACCAGGGGGGCGTTCACCATGCCAGAAAACGCAGTTCGCCCCGGAAAACGTCGGTAGCGCACCAGCACAAAGGCCGCAAACGTCGCCAGTACCGCCGACAGAACCCCTGTGAGGGTAGCCACCTTCAGGGACAGCCAAAAGCCATCGACGATCCGGGTGTCCGTGGTAAGCGCCTCATACCAGCGCCACGAGAACCCTGTGAACACGGCGTCCTGGCGCGTGCTGTTGAAGGAAAACACCACCATGAACAGCAAAGGCGCATACAAAAACGCAAACACCAACGCCAGCCAGGCCTTTCCAACATGCTTGAACAAGTGCGTCATCTGACAGCCCTCACGCCCGGGCATCGGCTGCTTTGCCGGTATGGTGGTAGTAAAGCGCGAGCGGGGCCACGATCAACACGATCATCACCACCGCCAGCGCAGTGGCGCGAGGCCAGTTGTTGCTGGTGAACATCTCGTCCCAGACCACGCGCCCGATCATGAGGGTCTCCGGTCCGCCCAGCAGCGAGGGAATGACGAATTCTCCCACGCAGGGAATGAAGACCAGCATGAAACCGGCGATGATGCCGGCCCGGGACAAGGGCACGGTCACGAGCCAGAAAGCCTTGAAGGGAGATGCGCCCAGGTCGTAGGCAGCCTCCAGCAAACGCTCATCCATCTTTACCAAATTGGCATACAGCGGCAGCACCATGAAGGGCAGGTAGACATAGGTCATGCCCACCAGCATGGACACATTGGTGTAGAGCATCAAAATCGGCTCGTCGGTCAGGCCCAGGGACATCAGCAACTGATTCAACACCCCTTGATCCGCCAAAATACCTTTCCAGGCATAAACGCGCAGCAGGAACGAGGTCCAAAACGGCAGCATCACCATCATCAGCAAGGCCGGGCGCACGCTGGGCTTTGACCGGGCAATGAAGTAGGCGAACGGGTAACCCAACACCAGGCACAACACGGCAGTACTCAGGGCATACCCGATCGACCTCAGGTAAGCCTCGACATACAGCGTCTGGAACAATGCCCCACCATCGGGCGATTGAAAAATGGAGCCATAGTTGTCGTACTTGAGGGAGAGAACCCCGGTCTCGGCATTCCAGAGAGGTTTGAACGGACTGATGTCGTTGCCCATGTCCACAAAACTGATGTACAGCAGGATCAGAAACGGCACAAAGAAAAACACAATCAACCATGCATATGGCACGCCGATCACAAAGCGTTTGCCCAAAGAGAAATGAGGTCGCACAGCCATTCGTTTGCCTTCAGTCACGCAACACAATGCCGGCCGCGTCATCCCACCAGAAAAACACCGGATCATCCCAGGTGATCTGGCTGCGCCCGTCGCGGGAGGTGTTGGACTCGGTGATCCGCACGCGCGCGCCATCGCTGGCTACCACGATGTAGGTGCTGTACGAGCCGAAATAGGCAATTTCCTTGACCTGGCCGCTAAAAACATTGTGGGCGACAGCAGGCCGTTCCTTGCTGATTTCGAGCTTTTCGGGCCGCACGGCCAGGGCCACGGGCATGTTCAAGGTCCCGCTCACGCCATGGCCGACCTGGATTTCGCCAATGTCGGTAAGTACAGCGCAATGGTCAGCCTCATCCACACTGAGCTTGCCCTCAAACAGATTGACGTTACCAATAAAGTCCGCCACAAACCGGTTGGCGGGGTGCTCGTACACCTCCTGTGGCGAGCCCACCTGCAGCACGCGCCCCCGGCTCATGACGGCAATGCGGTTGGCCATGGTCATGGCTTCTTCCTGGTCGTGTGTGACCACCACGCAGGTCACACCGACTTGCTCAATGATGTTGACCAGCTCAAACTGGGTTTGCTCACGCAGCTTTTTGTCAAGGGCACCCAGCGGCTCATCCAGCAGCAACAGCTTGGGCCGCTTGGCCAGGCTGCGCGCCAACGCCACCCGCTGCTGCTGCCCGCCGGAGAGCTGGTGCGGTTTGCGTTTGGCAAACTCGCCCAACTGCACCAAATCAAGCATCTCGCCCACGCGACGCTGAATATCAGCCCGGGGCAAGCCCTCACGCTTGAGTCCAAAAGCAATGTTTTCCCATACATCCAGATGCGGAAACAAGGCGTAGGACTGGAACATCATGTTGATCGGCCGCTCATAAGGGGCAATGCCTGCCAGGTCTTGCCCGCCCAACAGAATGCGCCCAGCGGTCGGCTGCTCAAATCCGGCAAGCATGCGCAGCAGGGTGGATTTGCCGCAACCCGAACTCCCCAGCAGCGCAAAAATTTCGCCTTTGGCAATGCTCAAGGACACATCGTCCACCGCCAGCGCCTTATCAAAGCGCTTGACCAGA
>CALRWE010000148.1:0-12227 GCA_943371745.1 Rhodoferax sp. OV413 | reverse complement strand
AAGGTGTTGTAGGGCAGCTTGGTGTACAGCGCACCATTGATCACCATCACCCCGGTGTTGGCCAGCATGATGGTGTAGCCGTCCGCCGGGCTTTTGGCTACGTTCTCCGCGCCCACCGAGCCGCCGGCACCCGGCTTGTAGTCCACGATGAAGGGTTGTCCCAGGATCACTTGCAGCTTGTCCATCAGCAGGCGTGCATGCTGGTCCAGCGGTCCGCCTGCCGGAAACCCGATGACCACTCGAACCGGTTTTTCCGGAAAAGCGGCCAGTGCACCTGCGCTGGAGAGTGCGAGGGCCAGGCCACCGGCCAAGCGGGCCAGAGCTCTTGTTGTTGATAGAGTTGTCATGGCATTCAGTGCCCCAGGATTTTGGATAAAAAGTCCTTGCTGCGGTCACTTTGCGGGTTGTTGAAGAAGTCATGGGGACTGTTCTGCTCGACGATCTGTCCCTGGTCCATGAAGATCACCCGGTCGGCCACGGCTTTGGCAAAGCCCATTTCGTGCGTGACGCAAATCATGGTGATGCCCTGGTCGGCCATCTCCACCATCACGTCGAGCACCTCTTTGATCATCTCCGGGTCCAAAGCCGATGTGGGCTCGTCAAACAACATGATTTTGGGCGTGAGGCACAGTGCGCGTGCAATTGCCACCCGTTGTTGCTGGCCGCCCGAGAGCTGCAAGGGGTACTTGGCCGCCTGCTCTGCAATGCGAACCCGCTTGAGCTGGACCATGGCTTTCTCTTCCGCCTCTTTCTTGGGCATCTTGCCCACCCACATGGGCGAGAGCGTCAGGTTCTCCAGAACAGTGAGGTGCGGGAAGAGGTTGAATTGCTGAAACACCATGCCCACCTTTTTGCGGACGTCGTCAATCGCCTTGACATCGTCGGTCAGCTCCACGCCGTCCACGGTCAAGTGCCCTTCCTGGTGCTCTTCCAGCCGGTTGATGCAGCGAATCAGTGTGGATTTGCCCGAGCCCGACGGGCCACAGACCACGATGCGCTCGCCCCGGGTCACGGTGAGATCAATATCGCGCAGCACATGGAAGTTGTTGCCGTACCACTTGTTGACTTTGTCGAAGGTGATGATGGGGTCAGTCATGATGATGGATGCAGGTAAAAATATTTGAATGTGCCGGCAGGCCCGATAGACACCCGTCTAGCGCTGCTTGCCGCGGTTGACCTGCTTTTCGACCCAGATGCTGTAGCGGGACATCGAAAAACAAAAGATGAAATAGATCAACGCAATAAACAGGTAGCCCTCGATTTTGAAGGGCCGCCAGTCGGAGTCCGAATTCAAGGCCAGGGACAAGGCGCCTGTCAACTCATACAGGCTCACAATGGTCACCAGAGAGGTGTCCTTGAATGTGGAGATGAAGTTGTTCATGATGCTGGGCACCACCATGGCCAAAGCTTGTGGCAGCACAACCTTGCCCTGGGTCTGCCAGTAAGACAGGCCCAGCGTGGCTGCCGCCTCGATTTGCCCCTTGGGAATGGCCTGCAAACCACCCCGGATCACCTCGGCCATATAGGCTGCAGCAAATAGCGTAATGCCCACCAGCACGCGAATCAGGACGTCGATGGTGAAGCCCTCCGGCATGAACAAGGGAAACATGAACGAGGCCATGAAGAGCACCGAGATCAATGGCACACCCCGAATCAATTCAACGTAAATGGTGCAAAACGTGCGGATGGCGGGCAACTTGGAGCGGCGCCCCAGGGCGACGACCAGTGCAATTGGAAACGCCATGACCATGGACAGCGAGGCCAGCAAAATGGTCAGGGGCAGACCTCCCCAGCGGTCGGTCTCGACCTTGCTCAGCCCCAAGACGTTGCCGTACATCAACATGAAAAACAGGGACAGTACCGCAGCCCACACCAGCGCCAACCAGCTATGCCAGAAGGCACGGGTGCAACTCGCAGCCAGTAAACCCAGCATCAGGAAGGTGGCAACCAGTGGCCGCCATTGTTCCTCGAAGGGATAGCGTCCGAAGAGAATGATGCGGTACTTCTCCGTGATCACCCCCCAGCAGGCGCCCACGCCTTCGACCCGGCAGGCATCGAAGTTGGGTAACCACGAGGCCCTGAAAATGGCCCAGCCGAGAAATTGCGGTATCAAATACAAGAGCACGCCACCGATCAGAACCGTCACCAGGGCTGTTGTCTTGTCGCCAAACAGATTCAGGCGAATCCAGGCGATCGCACCTTCGGTCTGCCGGGGCGCCGGGCGGGCAGCGATGGGCTGTGAGATTTTTGCGGTCATGGTGTCAGGAGGAGTGGATCAGCGTTCTTGAATCGCTGAACGGGTGTTGTACCAGTTCATCAGCAAAGAGGTGGTCAGTGATGTACTCAAGTACACCAGCATGACAATGGCGATGCACTCGACAGCCCGACCAGTCTGGTTCAAGGCTGTATTGGCGATCGAGACCACATCCGGGTAGCCGATGGCCACGGCCAGTGAGGAGTTTTTGGTGAGGTTCAAAAACTGGTTGGTCATGGGCGGAATGATCACGCGCAGGGCTTGGGGCAGCGTCACCAATCGCATGGACTGGCCCGGGTTCAAGCCCAGCGCCGCCGCAGCCTCAATCTGGCCGCGCGCCACCGACTGGATGCCAGAGCGCACCACTTCAGCAACAAACGCTGCCGTATAGACCGTCAAGCCCAGCAGCACGGATAGAAACTCCGGGGTCAGGGAGCCTCCTTTTTCAATCGAGAACTCACCCCGCATGGGCACCTCAAAAGCCGTTGGTGCACCACCGGCCAGCCAGCCCAGCAGGCTGGTCGTCAGGCAGATGGCCACGGGGACCCAAAACATGCTCTTGAGTTGTCCGGTTGCCTCGAATTGCGCCTGGGCCCAGCGCCGGTATACGAAAGCTGCTGCGACCCCTGCAACCAAGCCAATCGCCGCCCAGAGTTGGCCGATCGCCCACACCGGGACGGGAAAGCTCAACCCGCCCTTGCTCAGGAAAAATGGCCCCAGGCTCCAGGCCTCCGACATCCCGGGCAGGGCCTCGGTGAAAAACAGATACCACATCAGCAATTGAAGCAAGACCGGGATATTGCGAAAAAATTCGACATAGACGTAACACACGCCACGCACCAGCGCATTGCGCGAAAACCGGCCCACGCCGAGCAGCGTGCCCAAAATGGTGGTCAGGATGATGCCCAGAATCGCCACCCGCAAGGTGTTGGTCAGGCCAACCAGAAACGCCTGCCAGTAGGGCTCTGCCGAGTCAAATGGATACAGACTCTCCCCGATGTCGAACCCGGCAGGCCCTGTCAAGAAATCAAAGCCGCTTTGAATACCGCGGATCTTCATGTTGTTCAGCGTGTTGTGCGCCAAAAACCAGACCACAACCACGATCACACCAACGGCAAGAATTTGATAAATCAGACCCCTGAACGCCTGACTGCGCCAGGACCAGCTTTTCTTTTTTGGGGGGTGCTTGGGATTCATGGGCTGCGACGCTCACATCGAGCGCCTCTTGACAGTTGGGGAACCAAAAAAAAGCTGTCAGTACAAGCGCGTTGCACTGACAGCACGGGACGCCTCAGCGGAGGTTCAACGCACCGGGTAGGCGTACATCAGGCCGCCTTTGTTCCACTGGTTGTTCAAACCACGCGGCAACGCCAGTGGGGAGCTGGGGCCGACATTGCGTTCAAAGCTCTCACCGTAGTTGCCGGTGGCCTTGATGGCCCGAAGCAGCCATTCCTTGTCCAGACCCAGCAGTTTGCCGGTGTCCTCATTGCCGCCGCCCACGAGCCTCTGGATAACGGGGTCTGCACTGGACTTCATCTGATCCGCATTGGCCATGGTGACACCATATTCTTCCGCTTCAATCAGGCCATACATGACCCACTTGACGATGGCAAACCATTCGTCGTCACCCCGGCGAACCATAGGCCCCAGGGGTTCCTTGGAGATCAGGTCTGGAAGAATCAGATGTTCTTTGGGGTCCTTGGCGACCTTGCTGCGGGTTGATGACAGACCTGACGCATCGGTGGTGTAGGCGATGCAGCGACCCGTGAAGTAGGCGTTTTCCGCGGCTTCAAGCTTTTCGAACACCACAGGCTTGATGCCCAACCCGTTGGCCTTGGAATAGTCGGTCAGGTTCTTCTCGGTGGTGGTGCCGGATTGCACGCACACCGTCTGCCCCTTGAGCTGTTTGGCATTCTTTATCTTGCTTTTCACAGGGACCATGAAGCCCTGACCGTCATAGTAATTGGTCACCGTTGCGCTCAATCCCAGCGACGCGTCGCGGGTCAACGTGAATGTGGTGTTACGGGCCAGCACGTCGACCTCGCCAGATTGCAGGGCGGTGAAGCGCTGTTGGGCGTTCAGGGGAACATATTTGACTTTTTCTGCATCGCTCAGCACAGCCGCAGCGAGGGCACGGCAGACGTCCACGTCCAGCCCGGACCATTTGCCCGCCGAGTCAGCTGCGGCAAAACCGGCCAGGCCGGTGTTGACGCCACAAACAACCTGCCCTTTTGCCTTGATGCCATCGAGCGTCTTGCCGGCTTGGGCCGGTGCGGACATCAGCGCTCCCAAGGTTGCTGCGACCAAGGCCACTGTCTTCAGTTTGTTGATATTCATGTGTGTTGCTCCAAATTAAAAAGGCAATAAATCCAAAAAAAAACCAAACGGACCGATCCACTCTACCGCCGCAAGGCGCTGAGCACAAACTTTAGCAGCCCGACAGAGTGCAGGCATCGGGGTTTACTCTCGAGGACCATGCAGGAAGCATGATCTGATCCGAACGATGACTCGCTTACCCGAGGTTGCAAGCATGATTGATGCCAGACTGAACGGCATGCGTCCGTGGTCCAGGTGCTGCCTGTGCGCAGTGGCCCAAAGCCTGTTCAGTCTCAGCCGCGACAGCACTCACAAGGTGCCGCTGAGCCATGGGCTTATTCTCAAACCTGGCGGGCTTCATCTGCATGCCCGCTTCAGTCCAGGAAAGCAAAGCCATATGACTCTGTCCTCAAGTTCGTTGGGTACCCAAAACAAGCCAGGTGTCCGGGCGCATCATCGCTTTTGGCCCAAAAGGGTGCCCCATGCCATCACGCCGCCGGCCACCTCCCTGTGGGATAACCTGGAGACCAGCGCCCGTCGCTACCCCGACAAGGCCGCCCTGGTATTTTTTGGGCGGATATTGAGTTACGCCGAGTTGCTTCAAAAAGCAGAGCGCCTGGCCGGCGTTCTATGCAAGCTAGGGGTCACAAAGGGCGATAGGGTGGTGCTGAACATGCAAAACTGCCCGCAGTTGGTCATTGCCCACTTTGCGATTCTGCGGGCCAACGCCGTTGTGGTGCCGGTCAACCCCATGAACCGGGCTGAGGAACTCAAGCACTACATCGTTGACCCCGATGCCCGCGTCGCCATCACCACGGCCGATCTGGCTGCGGAACTGGCGCGCGCCAGCGATGCACTGGCGCCAGAGCAACGGCTCTCGCATCTGCTGGTCACGCACTTTACCGATGGGTTTGACGCCACGGTAACGGGCGACAATGCGCCGCCCACCGCCTGGTCTGATTGGCTCCTGACCCGCCATGACCTGCCTTCGCTGGCCGGTGGGCAGGTACTGGAGTGGCTTGAGGCCCTGGGTGCAAGCGCGCAGCCGCCCGCGTTGTCGGTGGGCCCTGCAGACCTGGCCATCCTGCCCTATACCAGTGGCACGACCGGCTTGCCCAAGGGCTGCATGCACACCCACGCCAGCATCATGCACAACGCGATTGCCAGCGGCCTGTGGGGCAATGGATCGGCAGAAAACGTGGTACTCACGGTGGTGCCGATGTTCCACATCACCGGCATGGTGAGCCTGATGCACACCAGCATTCGGGCCGGCGCCACGCTCATCATGATGCCGCGCTGGGACCGCGAGCTGGCCGGGCGCTTGATCTCGCGCTGGCAAGTCACCCACTGGACCAACATCCCCACCATGGTGATCGACCTCTTGGGCAGCCCCAACTTTGCGCAGTTTGATGTGTCCAGCCTGGTCTACATCGGCGGCGGCGGCGCGGCCATGCCGCAAGCCGTGGCGCAGCGCCTGTTTGAGCAGTATGGGCTGCGTTATGTCGAAGGCTATGGCCTGACCGAGACCGCTGCACCCTCGCACAGCAACCCACCCGATGCGCCCAAGCAGCAGTGCCTGGGTATTCCCTTCATGAGCACCGATGCGCGGGTGATTGACCCCGACACCCTGGCCGAGATGCCGGTGGGCGAGCAGGGCGAGATCGTTATCCACGGCCCCGAAGTTTTTCAGGGTTACTGGAAGCGCCCCGAGGCCACCGAGGCGGCGTTCATCGAGTTGGAAGGCAAGCGTTTCTTTCGCTCGGGTGACCTCGGTCATGTGGATGAGGACGGCTATTTTTTCCTGGCTGACCGGCTCAAGCGCATGATCAATGCGTCGGGCTTCAAGGTCTGGCCGGCCGAGGTCGAGGCGCTGATGTTTCGCCACCCGGCGGTGCAGGAGGCCTGTGTGATCTCGACACAGGACAGTTACCGGGGGGAGTCCGTGAAGGCAGTGATTGTGTTGCGGCCTTCGTTTCAGGGTGAAGTGACCGAGCAGGAGATCGTTGACTGGTGCCGCGACAATATGGCGGTTTACAAGGTTCCGCGCGTGGTGCAGTTCGTCGATGCCTTGCCCAAGAGTGGTGCGGGCAAGGTCATGTGGCGCACGCTCCAGGAGGCGGAAAAACCCAACTGATTGGCCGGTCGGGTTTGTTTCCGCGCCAGGATTTGGCGGAGACATGACCTGCTTCAAGTGCCGGTTTGGCGCAGAATCAAGCCCCGGATTCATCTGAAGGTCATCTTATTTTTTTGGAGAACAACGTGTTTCAAACCTCAATTGCAGGCAGCCTGCCCAAACCGGCCTGGCTCTCCGAGACCCAAAAGCTGTGGCCCCAGTGGAAAGCCCAGGGCGATGAATTGTTGCAGGCGAAGATGGACGCCACCTTGCTGTGGATCAAGGTGCAGGAAGACGCCGGCCTGGACATCGTGGGCGATGGCGAGCAGTCGCGTCAGCACTTTGTGCATGGTTTTTTGGAGCAGGTGGAGGGCATTGACTTCGAGCACAAGGTCACCATGGGCATTCGCAACAACCGCTATGACGCGCAGGTGCCCCAGGTGATTGCCCCGCTCAGGCTCAAGGGCCGCGTTCACGCCTTTGAGGCCCAGTTGGCCCGGGCGCACACCACCAAAAAACTCAAATTCACCTTGCCCGGCCCGCTGACCATTGTGGACACGGTGGCCGATCGCTTTTACGGCAGCAAGGTGGACATGGCCATGGCCTTTGCCGAGTTGCTCAACCAGGAGGCGCTGGCCTTGCAGGCCGACGGCGTGGACATCATCCAGTTTGACGAGCCGGCCTTCAATGTCTACATGCAGGACGCTGCCGACTGGGGCGTAAAGGCCCTTGAGATTGCCGCGCGGGGCCTGACCTGCACCACCGCCGTGCATATTTGTTACGGCTACGGCATCAAGGCCAACACCGACTGGAAGGAGACCCTGGGCGGCGAATGGCGTCAATACGCCGAGATATTCCCTGCCTTGGCCAAGAGCAGCATCCAGCAAGTGAGCCTGGAGTGCTACCACTCCCATGTGCCGCCTGACCTGATGGCCTTGCTGGAAGGCAAGGACGTGATGGTGGGCGTGATAGACGTGGCCAGCGACGAGGTCGAGACGCCTGAGCAAGTGGCCGACACCATTGGCAAAGCCCTGCAGTTTGTGCCCGGGAATCGTTTGATTGCCTGCACCAACTGCGGTATGGCGCCCATGAGCCGCGAGATTGCCGTGAAAAAACTCCAGGCTCTGGCCGACGGGGCCGCACTGGCCCGCCAGCGTTACGGCGCAGCGGGGGCCGCAGCAGGAGCCGCAGCGTGAGCGCCGCTGAGTCGCGCATGGCCGGCCTGGTGCTCCCGAAAGCGACACCTGAAGAGAGCGGCCTGTGCCCCGAGCGCAGCGCCCGTTTGATGGCTGTGCTGCAGGCCGAGGTGGAGCGCCAGCGCTTGCCCGGCGCCGTGGCCCTGATTGCCCGCCACGGCAAGCTGGCGCTCTTTGAGAGCGTGGGCGCCCTTGACCCCACCACCGGCACACCCATGAGCCCGGATGCCATCTTTCGCATCTATTCCATGACTAAGCCGATTGTGTCGGTGGCGGCCATGATGCTGATGGAGCAAGGCAAGCTCTTGCTCAACGATCCGGTGGCCAAGTACCTGCCCGAGTTCGCGGCCCAGAAAGTGGCTGTTATGGTGGATGGTGCGGTGCAACTGCAAGCCGTGAAGCAGATGGCCACCATTCAGGATTTATTGCGCCACACCGCTGGCCTCACCTATGAATTCATGGGCAGCGCCCCGGTGCAACGGCAATATGCCCAGGCCCGCATTGGCTCGCGTGAGCGAACCAATGCCGAGTTTTGCCACCAGCTGGCGGCCTTGCCCCTGATGTTTGAACCCGGCACGGTGTGGGAATACGGCCGGGCCACCGATGTGCTGGGGCGCGTGATTGAAGCGGTGAGCGGCCAGGCCTTGGGCGCCTACCTGGAGGCGGCCATTTTCAAACCCTTGGGCATGACCGAGACCGGGTTTACCGTGCCCCCAGAGCACCACCACCGCATTGCCGAACCCTTTGCACGCGACCCCGAAGGCGGGGTGCAAATGCGGGTGGTCGATGTGCGGGAGGGCGCTGCGATGGAGTCGGGCGGGGGCGGCCTGGCCTCCACGGCCATGGATTACGCGCGGTTCTTGCAGTTCATGCTGAACAAGGGGGAACTGGACGGTGTGCGTCTGCTGGGGCCCAGGACCGTTGACTTCATGACGGCTGACCATCTTGGGAGTATTCCCATTCACAGCGGCGCATCGCATGACTTGTTGCCCCCGGGCCACGGCTTTGGTCTGGGGTTTGCGGTACGCAAAGACAGGGGCGTGGCTGCCGTGCCGGGGTCGGTGGGCACGTATTTTTGGGGTGGCATGGCGGGCACCACGTTTTTTGTGGACCCGGCCGAGGATCTGTTTGCTTGCCTGATGCTGCAAGCCCCGAACCAGCGGGAGTATTACCGGATGCTGTTTCGCAATTTGGTGTACGCCGCACTGGTGGATTGAGCCTGCAGAAGGCCGAAACAGACCCTGAAAGGCCTGAAATGGCCTGATTTACAAGAAATAAGGTCCTGGCCGACGTGTTACATGCTTATATACAGTCAATAACTGTAGCAATTAAGAGTCAATCCTCGGCTACCTGCAGCACCAGCTTGCCAAAATTCTCGCCGTTGAACAGCTTGATCAGTGCCTCCGGGAAGGTTTCAATGCCTTTGACGACATCTTCCTTGCTCTTCATGCGGCTATCCTTCAGATAGCCTGCCATCTCGGCCACGGCCAGGTGGTAGCGGTCGGCGTAGTCAAACACCACGATGCCTTCCATGCGGGCGCGATTCACCAGCAGGCTCAGGTAGTTTTTCGGCCCTTGCACGGCGGTGGTGTTGTTGTACTGGCTGATGGCGCCGCAGATGATGATGCGCGCCCCCCGGTTGATGCGGGTCAGCACCGTGTCCAGAATCTCGCCGCCCACGTTGTCAAAATAAATGTCCACGCCACCCGGGCAGTGCTGCTTGAGCCCTTCTTTGACCGAGTTGGCACCGGCCTTGTAGTCAATGCAGGCGTCAAATCCCAGCTCTTTCACGACCCAGTCGCACTTGGCCTGGCCGCCCGCAATGCCCACCACGCGGCAGCCTTTGAGCTTGGCCATCTGGCCAACCGTTTGGCCCACGGCGCCTGCAGCGCCGGAGACCACCAGGGTTTCACCTGTCTTGGGTTGTCCCACATCCATCAGGCCAAAGTAGCCAGTCATCCCGGGCATGCCCAGCACATTGAGCCACTGGGTGAGGCTGCCCACGCTGAGGTCGATTTTGACCAGTCCGTTGCGTTTGAAGTCGGCGGGGGCGAGTGTCAGGTATTCCTGCACACCGAACATCGCTGATACGTGGTCACCCACGGCAAATTCCGGGTTGTTGGAGGCCAGCACCCGACCCACGCCGCCCGCGCGCATGACCTCGCCAATAGCCACCGGGGGAATGTAGCTCTTGCCGTCGTTCATCCAGCCGCGCATGGCGGGGTCGAGTGAGAGTGCCAGGGTCTTGAGCAGCACGCCGCCTTCGGGAGCTTGCGTGACCGGCTCGGTGGTGCTTTGCCAATTGGCGCGGGTGGGCAGGCCCACGGGGCGGGACGCTAGGCGAATCTGGTGGTTGGTGAGGGTGGCAAGAGTCGTCATGGGGAATTCCAAAAGGTGAGATCCACCGATGCTAGCGGCCACCCCCGCCCGCGCAGGTTGCCAACGCGACAGGCTAGACTGAAGTTCCTCGATATTCCGAGCCTCTAAATCGCATTTCCCCACCTCTGTAGCTATGAAAGACCGCTGATCGTGGTCTTTTTTTGACTTGTTTTTGTAGTCACTAAAATATTTGTTTATTCAGATATTTTTGGCTATAATTTTTGGCATGGCATCAAGAACCGGAACAGCCCACGTAGTCACCACTACACGCAAGTACAAAGACCAGGTCTATTGCACCCATTTGTTGCGTCGCAGCTACCGGGAGGATGGCAAGGTCAAAAACGAGACGCTGGGCAACTTATCTCACCTGCCCGACTCCGTGATCGATCTGATTCGCCGCTCTTTGGCGGGCGAGACCTTTGTGCCCGCGGGTGAGACCTTTGAGATTTCTTCTTCTCGCGCCCATGGTCACGTCCAAGCAGTCGCCCTGGCCATGCAGCGCCTGGGCTTTGCCTCTTTGCTGGCCTCCAAACCCTGTCGTGAGCGCGATCTGATTTGTGCCATGGTGGCCTCGCGCATTGTTTGCCCTGCCACCAAACTGGCCACCACCCGCCTGTGGCATACCAGCACCCTGGCCCAGGAGTTTGGCGTGTCCGACGCCTGTGAAGATGACCTGTACGCAGCCATGGACTGGCTGCTCGCAGGTCAGGGCCGCATTCAAAAGAAGTTGGCAGCGCGCCACCTCAAAGAAGACGCCCTGGTGCTGTACGACCTCTCATCGAGCTACTTCGAGGGCTCGTGTTGTCCGCTGGCCAAACTGGGCTACAGCCGAGACGGCAAGCGCGGCACCCTGCAGGTCAACTACGGGCTGCTCACCGATGAGCGGGGCTGCCCGGTGGCGATCTCGGTGCATGAGGGCAATACCTCCGACAGCACCACGTTCATGCCGCAGGTCACGCGTTTGCGTGAGGAGTTCGGCATCAAACGCATGGTGATGGTGGGCGACCGGGGCATGATCTCGCAAAAGGCCATCGATGAGATGAGCACGGATGCAGGTGTGGCCTGGATCACGGCACTGCGCAGTAGCGCCATTCGCACGCTGGTGCAGCAGGGGCATGTGCAGATGGGACTCTTTGATGAGCGCAACTTGCTGGAGATCAGCTCACCCGACTTCCCCGGGGAGCGCCTGGTGGCATGCCGCAACCCGGAGCTGGCCAAGATGCGGGTGCACACCAGAGAGGATTTGCTGACGGCCACCGAGGAGAATCTGCACAAGATCAAGGTGCGCGTTGAAGCGGGCAAGTTGGTGGGCCAGGACAAGATTGGCGTGGCAGTCGGCAAGGTGGTCAATCAGTACAAGGTGGCCAAGCATTTCGAGTTGCAAATCGCCGATGACGGCTTCACGTTCACGCGCAAGACCGACAGCATTGCGGCTGAAGCGGCACTGGACGGGCTGTACATCATTCGCACCTCGGTCAAGGCCCAGCGGATGGATGCAGCGACGTGTGTGCGCACCTACAAGTCCCTGGCGCAGGTGGAGCGCGCGTTTCGCTCGATCAAGACGATGGATCTGAAGGTGCGCCCGATTCATCACTATCTGGAGGGTCGGGTGCGTGCACACATCTTTCTTTGCATGCTGGCCTACTACGTTGAGTGGCACATGCGCCAGGCTTGGTGTGAACTGATGTTTACCGATGAGGATCAGGCGGCCAAGCTTGTGCGTGACCCGGTGGCGCCGGCCAAGCGCTCGGATGCGGCGATGCACAAGGTACTCAGCCGTACTTTGGAGGATGGCTCGCCGGTACACAGTTTCCAGTCCTTGATGGCGCTGCTTCAAACCGTCGTGCGCAATACGTGTCGCACGCCAAAAAGCGCCGACGATGCGCCCACGTTTGAGCTCACCACGACGCCAAGCGACAAGCAAAAACGGGCACTTGAACTGATCGGTCAGATCAAAATGTAGTCAGAA
>CALRWE010000147.1:0-12247 GCA_943371745.1 Rhodoferax sp. OV413 | reverse complement strand
GACCAGTGCATAAGCCGCCAACTTTTCGACATCGGCATCGGTCAGGGAATAGCGGTTGCGCAACTCGGTCGGCACATCCGTAGTTTTGACCAGTTTGCCACTGGCCGCTTTTTCTTCGGCGGTCGTGAACTGCATCTGGATCAGCTTGGAGCCCAGATTGCGCCGGATCAAGGCACGCTTGCCCGCCTTGAGCATGGGCTTGTGCACATAGAACTCATCCGGATTCACAGCGCCCTGCACCACCGTCTCGCCCAGCCCGTAGCTGGAGGTGATGAACACCACGTCTTCAAAACCGGACTCGGTGTCAATCGTGAACATGACGCCGGCCGCGCCCACATCGGAGCGCACCATGCGCTGAATGCCCGCACTCAAGGCAATATGCTCGTGCGCAAAACCCTTGTGCACGCGGTAGCTGATGGCCCGGTCGTTGTAAAGGCTGGCAAACACTTCCCGGATTTTGTGCAGCACTTCTTCGATGCCGATGACATTCAAAAAGGTTTCCTGCTGGCCCGCAAAGGAGGCATCAGGCAAGTCTTCAGCGGTCGCCGACGAACGCACGGCAAACGAAGCGGTGGTGTTGTCAGCACTCAGGGTGGTGAATGCCGTACGAATCGCCAACTCAAGGTCAGCGGGAAATGGTTGTACCTCGACCATGGCCCGAATCTGTGCGCCCACACGTGCCAAAGCCTTGACGTCCTCGGTATCCAGCGTACTCAAATGCGCGTTGATTCGACCCGCGAGGTCTTCAAAGGTCAGAAACTCCCGAAAGGCGTGCGCAGTGGTGGCGAATCCGGTGGGGACTTTGACGCCGGACGGCAGGTTGGAAATCATCTCGCCGAGGCTGGCGTTTTTACCGCCAACCGAATCGACGTCGGTCATTCTCAGGTTTTCAAACGGTACGACCAAGTCGGTCGGGCTGAAAAGTGCAGACATGGGGAAGCTCCAGAAGTTAAAAGCGGGATATCGCAAGCGGCCAGACTTTCTGGTGATGAGGCCGTGCGCATGCAGACAATCTGACTTTGTCGTTGTTTTATTGGGTCAGAGGATTGCATGGAAAAATTCGGTTAGATTGTCAATATTGTAGGTTGGGAAGCCACACCCACCGTCATCCGGCCTTGCAAAAGGCTGAAGCCCTTTACGCCACAACCGGAGCACTTTCATGTCCAATCGCACTGTATTTTTTGTTTCCGATGGCACCGGCATCACGGCGGAAACTTTCGGTAACGCCATACTGGCCCAGTTTGAGACCACCACTCGGCACATTCGCCTGCCCTTCGTGGACACGGTTGACAAAGCCCATCAGGCCGTACGCCAAATCAACCACGCGGGCACGGTGGACGGGAAAAAGCCCATCGTTTTCACCACCCTGGTCAATATGGAAGTGCTGAAAGTCATCACCGACGGCTGTCAGGGCATGCTGCTTGACATGTTTGGCACCTTTGTCCACCCCCTGGAGACCGAGCTCAAGCTCAAGTCACACCACCGGGTGGGCCGGTTCAGTGATGCCAGCAAGAGCAAGGAATACCAATCCCGGATTGAGGCCATCAACTTCTCCCTGGCCCACGACGACGGACAATCCCATCGGGACCTGGACAGCTCCGATGTCATTCTGGTGGGCGTCAGCCGCAGCGGAAAGACACCGACCTCGCTTTACCTGGCCATGCAATACGGGCTGAAGGCGTCGAACTACCCGCTGATTCCTGAGGATTTCGAGCGGCGTCACCTGCCGCCTGCGCTCAAACCCCACCAAAACAAGATCTTTGGTCTGACGATCCAACCCGAGCGCTTGAGTGAAATTCGCAACGAGCGCCGTCCCAACTCGAAATACGCCTCGCTGGAGAACTGCCGCATGGAGGTGAGCGAGGCCGAAGCCATGATGCGCCGCTCGGGCATACGGTGGCTGTCCACCACCACGAAATCCATTGAAGAAATTGCCACCACCATCCTGCAGGAGATCAGGCCGGAGCGGCTGACGTATTGAAGGCGCGGCAATCGCATCAGCGCCAGACAACGACTCAAATCAAAATAATTCTCAAATGATAAAGATTCTCATTTACAATTCAGGCTAATTTACAGCCAGCCACACCGCACAGGTCCTCCCAAGGCGTCGGTTCAGCCAGCCAGCAACTTTCTGAACCCACTGCCACCATGTCGAAAAACTCAATAAATGAGGAAACTCTTCCTCTAGCCGTCGCTTCTATTGCTTATTTACAATCAAATAAGATAGCGTCAAAGCATGCACTACTCCCGCTCGGTGCACTGTTGTTGGCAGGCTCACTCAGTGCCATAGCCCAATCGGCCGATGCCGACCGAACGCTCAAAGCGGTAGTTGTCAAGGAAAAAGCCGAGGCACCTGAGGGCAAAGATGCCTTACGGGCCACCGAAACTACCATCGGCAAGGGCCGCCAACGACTGCGTGACATCCCGCAATCCGTGACCGTCGTGACTGAAAAGCTCATGGATGATCGCAACCTCGACACCGTCAAGGAAGCCCTCAAAAACACCAGCGGCATTTCCTTTTTGGCGGCTGAAGGCGGCGAAGAAGACATTCGCTTGCGCGGCTTGTCGCTGCAAGCCACCGGTGACATCTTCATTGACGGCATGCGCGACCCGGCGTTTTACGAGCGCGACACCTTCAACCTGGACCGCCTGGAAGTCCTGCGAGGCTCGGCTTCCATGCTGTTTGGACGCGGCTCTACCGGCGGCGCCGTCAACCAGGTGAGCAAACAACCCCGCACCATCGATGAAAACGAGGTCTCCCTGACGGTAGGCATCGACAGCTATGTGCGTGCTGTAGGCGATTTCAATATCCAAACCGGCGAAAACGCCGCCTTGCGCATCAATGCCATGGCCACGAAAGCTGACAACAACGGCGCCGGTAGCAGTCTGGACAAAAAAGGCATTGCCGCCACCTATCGTTTCGGGATCGGTACGGCCGATGAATTCTCTGTGGGCTTGTACAGCCTGGAAAACAACAACGGCATGAACTACGGCATGCCGTGGATTCGCCCCACCGTCACCTCCCCGGTGGGCGACACCACGGTCAACAACCGGCTGGACCCCAGCGCCTACTTCGGCATGGCCAGCGATATCAATGCCGGCAGCGCCCAGCACCTGAGCGCCAGCCACACGCACCGCTTTCAGGATGACAGTGAACTGAAAACATCGATTCGCAGCGGCCACTACGAGCGTGACCAGCGCGCCGGAACGGTGCGCAACGCGGCAGGCACCAGCCTGGCCAATTTCTCCAACGCCACTGTCTTGAGTCGTGGCACCCAACTCAAAATCCAGGACTTGGACGCCACCTACCTGCAAAGTGACTACAGCGCGAAATTCAAGGCCCTGGGACTCCAACACGAATTGCTTGCCGGCGCCGACTACGCCCGTGAAAAACGCCAGGTGTTTGGTGCCCGCACGGCGGCTCAAGGTGGCGTGATGCTCACCAAACCCAGCACCACAGCGGGCACATCCTTTGATGGCGCGAGCGTGAACGAGGCTTCTCGTGTGCTGTACCAAACCAACCAATTCGACTCCAGCGGCTACGGCTTGTACCTGCAAGACCTGGTACAGATCGCCCCGCACTGGAAGCTCCTGGCTGGCCTGCGCTACGACAACCTGAGTGGCGACTACACCGCCTTCACCCTGCCCGCGGCCGCTTCGGGCCCTGTGACCATCGCCAGCTACCAGATGAAGGTATCGGAACTCAGTAAGCGCGTCGGTGTGCTCTATCAACCGAACGCGCTTCATTCTTATCACGTCTCAGCGGCCACCTCGTTCAACACTTCGGGCGACGCGTATTCGCTCAGCGCCAACAACGCGGACATTCCCCCCGAGCAAAGTATCAACCTGGAACTAGGCGCCAAGCTTGACTCTGCAGACAAGCGCTTCACCACCCGATTGGCGGTGTTTCGGTCCACCAAGTTGCACGAACGCAATACCGATCCTCTGGTGAATCTGGCCACGCTGTCAGGCAAGCGCCACGTGGCGGGATTCGAGGCGGACGTGTCGGGCAGGCTCACTCCGCAGTGGGAAATCTACGGCTCCTACATGTGGATGCCAGTGGCCAACATTGACATCGGCGTGGTCGGGTCCGAGGGTCAGGGCACCCGCCCATCGCTCACGCCCGAGCACAGCGGCACGGTGTGGAACACCTACCAACTCACCTCGCAATGGCGTGTGGGCCTGGGGGTGAACTTTCGCGGTGAGCAAACCCCCATTCGCAACCCCGGCTGGGTCGTGGACGGCTATGTCACGACCGACCTGATGGCCGAGTACAAGATGAATGACCGCTACACCATCAAAGGCAACGTGAGCAACCTCACCAACAAGCTGTATGCCGATGCGCTCTACAGCGGCCACTACATACCCGGCGCCGGCCGCACGGTGCAAGTGACCCTTAACGCCAAGTTCTAACCTGCCAAGGCCCAAGCCATGCTGCTTCATATTCCCGACATTCTGAGTGCCGAAGAGATTCGCCACGCGCAGGCCTTGCTGGCCAAAGCTCCTTGGGGCGATGGGCGCCCGGGCGCGGGAGTCCAGGCAGCACAGGTCAAAAACAACGAACAGCTGCCCCATGACTGTGACGAAGCCCGCGAGATCCGGGCCATGGTCTTGAAGGGTCTGGACACCAATTCGCTGTTTTTTTCGGCCGCCTTGCCCAAGCGGGTATTTCCACCTCGCCTGAACCGCTATGGTGGAAACAGCAACTACTACGGCAACCACATCGACGGCTCGGTGCGCTACCTCCCCGGCAGCGGTCAGCGTCTGCGCACGGATGTGTCCTGCACCGTGTTTCTATCAGACCCCGAGGACTACGACGGCGGGGAACTGTGCGTGGCAGACACCTATGGCGAGCAGGCGGTCAAGTTGCCCGCGGGCCATATGGTGTTGTACCCCGGCACCAGCCTTCACCAGGTCAAACCAGTCACCCGCGGCTACCGTCTGGCCTGCTTTTTCTGGATCGAGAGCATGGTGCGCAGCGACGAGCAGCGCCGCTTGCTGTATGAGCTCGACATGAACCTGCTGCGCCTGCGTGAGCAGCATGGCGAAACCGATGAAACCACGGGCCTTACCGGCTGCTACCACAACCTGTTGCGCATGTGGGCCGACACCTGAGTGCCACCCCACGCAACCCATCGCCATGGAATTCATCACCCCACTTGTTATCAGCCTCGCACTGGTCATTGGCGGTGTCTGGTGGGTTCTGCGCCAGCCGCAATGACTTGCCCCATCAAAGCCAACTTCATTTTTAACCATGGTTTTATCAGCGCCACTTAACTTGTTTTCCAGGATTAACCGCAACGCCCTCATTGTCGGCGTCGTCGTTTTCTTTCACGTGGCCGGGCTGTGGGCGGTGCAAAGTGGCTTGATGCGCCGGACCATTGAAGTGATTGTGCCGGCTGAAATCCTGGTCGAATTCATTGAACCCGCTGCACCCAAGGTGACGCCGCCCCGCCCCACGCCCCCCAAGCCGGTTGTTGCCAAACAGGCTGTGACCCAAGCAGCGCCCGCCCAGATCAAGTCTGTGAAACCCCTGCCTTTGGCGATTGCGGACCCTGCGCCTTCCCCCAATGCCCCCCTGGGCACTGTGGCACCTGCCGTGGTGGTCGCACCTCAAGCGGTAGCCCCGGCAGTGGCAGCGCCCCCGGCTCCAGCCAGGGTGGAGTTGCCTTCCAGCGACGCAGACTACCTGCAAAACCCGAGACCGGCCTACCCGGCTTTGAGCAAACGCCTGGGCGAACAAGGCAAGGTGGTGGTGCGGGTTTTCGTTGAAGTGGACGGCAAAGCTCAAAAAGCGGAGATCAAACAGTCCAGCGGTTTCGAGCGCCTGGACCAGGCCGCACTGGCTACGGTGCTGCGCTGGCGCTACGTACCCGGCAAACGCGCAGGCCTGGCCGAGAGCATCTGGTTCAACGTGCCCATCAATTTTGTTCTTGAATAATTTTTTAACTTTTGGAGTTTTTATGGAATCGCAACTCGGACTCGTTAATGTCTGGACCCAGGGTGACTGGGTCACCAAAACCGTCGCCGTGCTCTTGCTGGCCATGTCTCTGGCCTCGTGGATCGTCATCCTCATCAAAGCGCTGGATATCTGGAAATACAAAAAACTTGCCCAACGAAGCGAAGACTTTTGGCACAGCGAAGACCTGGCCACCGGGTTGGCCCGTCTTGGCGGCGACGACACCAACCCGTTCCGCCAGGCGGCCCTGACCGGGCGCGAAGCCACCGCCCACCATCGCAACACCCAGGTGCAGTTGCACGACACGCTGGATGCCAGTAACTGGATCACCCGCAGCCTGCGCAACTCGATCGACGACAGCACTGCCCGTTTGCAGGCCGGCCTGGCGATCCTCGCGTCAGTTGGCTCCACCGCGCCGTTTGTCGGTTTGCTGGGCACGGTTTGGGGCATCTACCACGCGCTGTTGGGCATTGGCGCCTCGGGGCAAGCCACCATCGACAAGGTCGCCGGCCCTATTGGCGAAGCGCTGATCATGACGGCGCTAGGCTTGGCGGTCGCGATTCCTGCTGTGCTGGGCTACAACGCCCTGGTGCGCGGCAACAAGTCCATCCTCACCAAGCTCAATCGCTTTGCGCACGACCTGCATGCCTACTTTGTCACCGGCGCCCGCGTCACCAGCGGCAGCGGCAAAGTTCTGACCATTAAAAGAACGTGAAACTTTGCGGGACAGACCGCAGCCACACGCAGTGGGCCAGTTCTGTCCTCAACTAATTAGGAGAAAGTGATGTCTTTTGGAACCCTCGACGAATCCGATGACGTAATGAGCGAAATCAACATGACGCCCCTGGTGGACGTGATGCTGGTGCTGCTTATCGTGTTCATCATCACCGTACCGGTGATGAAACATGCCATTCACATCGACTTGCCTCGCGCCACCAACCAAGCGCAAGAGATCAAGCCGCAGACTGTACTCTTGAGCGTCGATGCGCAAGGCAGCTACTACTGGAACGAGGGAAGAGTAGCCGATGAATTGCTGCCCGACCTGCTCAAAGCCGAGGCCGCCAAAGACCCGCAACCGCAACTGCACATCCGGGGCGACAAAGCCGTGCGTTACGAGCGCGTGGCCCAAGCCATGGCGGCAGCCCAGCAAGCAGGGGTCAAAAAAATCGGCTTTGTCACTGAGCCAAAAAGCTGAGCGCATCCTCGATGCAACCTGCACCAATCCCGAGCGAGCCCTGCACGCGGACCCACCTGGCCGAGACAGCGGCCAGTCACGCCAGCGCAGCGCCTCCCGTGCTAAGCACAGACCTGTTCAAGGGCCAAAAATCGGTCGTGATTGAACACAATGGCGCCAGCTACCGGCTGCAAACGACGAAGATCGGCCAGCTTATCTGGACGAAATAGACCACTGGCTCTTTTTTCCATTGGATATGCCGCCACTTAGCAAACAGGCAAATATCAGTGCAGTATCCAAAGAGGCGTCTTGGACTGACGGCCTGAACGGTCAGCCACCAGTGTCATAGCTTTTATCAATTGATAGCTTAGAAATAACGAACGTAAGTTTCAATAGCTCTTAACTATAATAAAGATGTTGGCAGCGGAAACACCGCCCCACAGTTTTTTTAACTAACAGGAAATTCAAATGTCCCTCATCAATACCCAGGTCCAGCCGTTCAAGAACGAAGCCTTCCACAACGGCAAGTTCATCACTGTAAACAACGAGACCCTGCGCGGCAAGTGGAACGTGTTCATTTTCATGCCCGCAGCGTTTACCTTCAACTGCCCGACTGAAGTGGAAGATGCTGCCGACAATTACGCCGAGTTCCAAAAAGCGGGTGCAGAGGTCTACATCGTCACCACTGACACACACTTTGCCCATAAGGTTTGGCACGAAACATCGCCAGCGGTCGGCAAAGCCAAATTCCCCCTGATTGGCGACCCAACCCACAAACTGACTCGTGCCTTTGACGTGCACATTGACGAAGACGGCTTGGCACTGCGTGGCACCTTCGTGATCAACCCCGATGGCGTGATCAAGACCATGGAAGTCCATTCCAACGAAATCGCTCGTGATGTTCAGGAAACCCTGCGCAAGCTGAAAGCGGCCCAGTACACCGCTGCCCACCCAGGCCAGGTGTGTCCTGCCAAGTGGAACGAAGGCGCCAAGACCATCACACCGTCTCTCGATCTGGTCGGCAAGATCTAAGCCCTCTTTACCAAGACGGCCGGGCGCCTGGTGCGCTCGCCAGCCGGGCCGGGTCAGGGTGCACGCCACCTTGCCGTCCGGCTTTTTTATTCGAAAAATAAAGCTCTAGCCGGCATATCGAATGCCTTGGCAGCTAACAAATTCAATTCAAAGGAATCCATCATGCTCGACGAAACACTCAAATCCCAGCTGGCAGCCTACCTGGAACGCGTGACGCTGCCGATCGAACTGGTGGCTTCTTTGGACGAGAGCAGCACCGCCGTTGAGATGCGCGACCTGCTGGAAACCATTCAAGGCTTGCGCAGCGACAAGATCACCCTGCGCACCGACGGCACAGATGCCCGCAAGCCCTCGTTCACCTTGCAGCGTGCCAATACTGCCAACAGCCTGCGCTTTGCCGGTCTGCCCCTTGGGCACGAATTCACCTCGCTGGTGCTGGCCTTGTTGTGGACCGGCGGTCACCCACCCAAGGTGGAGCCTGAGGTGATTGAGGCGATCCGTGGGCTGGACGGCGACTTCAATTTCGAAGTCTACATGTCCCTGAGCTGCCATAACTGTCCCGACGTGGTACAGGCCCTGAGTCTGATGGCGATCTTTAACCCCAAGATCAAAACCACCATCATTGAAGGCGGCGCATTTCAGGACGAGGTCAAGGCCCGTGAGATCATGGCCGTGCCCAGCATCTATCTAAACGGTGTGCTGTTCGGCAACGGCCGCATGCTGGTCGAGGAAATCATCGCCAAGCTCGACACCGGCGCTGCCCAGCGAGACGCCGCCAAAATGTCTGCCAAGGATCCGTATGAAGTGCTGATCGTCGGTGGCGGGCCCGCCGGCGCTGCGGCTGCTGTCTACGCCGCTCGCAAAGGCATCCGAACCGGCGTTGCCGCCGAGCGATTTGGTGGACAGGTGAACGACACGCTGGCCATTGAGAATTACATCTCCGTACTGGAAACAGATGGTCCCAAAATGGCGGCTGGCATGGAAGCCCAGGTCAGGCACTACGGCGTGGACATCATGAACCTGCAACGGGCCGATAAATTAATCCCAGCCTCGAAGCCGGGCGGTTTGATTGAAATTCAGTTGGCCAACGGCGGCTCACTGAAAGCCCGAACCGTGATTCTCTCTACCGGCGCCCGCTGGCGCAACGTCAACGTACCCGGTGAAGACCAATACCGCAACAAAGGCGTCGCCTATTGCCCGCATTGCGACGGACCGCTGTTCAAGGGCAAAAAGGTTTCCGTCATCGGTGGTGGCAACTCGGGTGTCGAAGCCGCGATTGACTTGGCGGGCATCGTGAAACACGTCACCTTGGTCGAATTTGCAGACCAGCTCAAGGCCGACGCTGTCCTGGTCAATAAGCTGAAAAGCCTGCCCAATGTGACGATCCACACCAACGCCCAAACTACTGAGATCACGGGCGATGGCCAACGGGTGAACGGCCTGAGCTACAAAGACCGCGCCACTGAAATGGTGCACCACGTCGAACTCGAAGGCGTGTTTGTACAAATCGGCTTGGTGCCCAACACCGAGTGGCTCAAGGGATCCCTGGAGTTGAGCAAGCACGGCGAAATTGTGGTGGATGCCAAGGGCCACACCAACCTGCCTGGCGTGTTTGCCGCAGGGGACGCAACCACGGTGCCTTACAAGCAAATCGTGATTGCGGCCGGCGACGGCGCCAAGGCGGCGCTCAGCGCATTTGATCACCTGATCCGCACACCCGTGCTGGAGACTGTGGCGGCTTGATCTGGCCACGCGCAAGCACTGGGTAAGACCCGGAATGCACGAAGAAAAGGGGCTTGTCAGCCCCTTTTCTTATGCTGTGGCTGGCCAAGAGAGACGAGTAGCAGAGGTGCTTTTTACAGCCCGATGGCGGCAATGCCAGCCTTGGCAATCTGCGCATCTTCACTGGATTTGACACCGCTTACCCCCACAGCGCCCAGGCATTGGCCGTCTTTCATGATCGGGACGCCGCCTTCGAGCAAACCCTTGACGTCCGGGGCGCTCAAAAAAGAAACCCGCCCACCATTGACCACGTCCTCATAGACCTTGGTCTCGCGGCGACCCAACGCAGCTGTATTGGCTTTGGCGGGTGCGATATGAGCCGAGATGGCAGGCGCATCGTCCAGACGCTGGAGCCACAACAAATGACCGCCGTCATCGACGATGGCGATCGTCACCGCCCAATGGTTGGCCAATGCCTCGGCTTCAGCGGCAGCGGCAATGACCTTGATGTCGTTCATTTCGAGTGAGAACTTGTTTTTCATGGGTTTGATCTTGAAATTTGTGAAGCAGGAAGGATAACGGCTGATGGCCCGGTGGGTGGCACATCGGAGACAAAAAGTATCCTTACAAATCGTAGGCACCTGGCTTGCCAAAAGAGTGATCGAACTCTCGACTGACCCTAGAATACTTGCTCTTACAGTTGTAAAACACCAAGGAGTTTGACCATGACTGAAAACGTTCAATCATTTGACTATGGCGCAGGTGCCATGGCCGAGCAGCGCAACAAGGTGTTGCGCAATACTTATTTTTTGCTGGCACTGAGCATGCTGCCTACCGTGCTGGGTGCTTGGCTGGGGGTGGCTACAGGGATCACACAATCCTTGAGCGGTGGCGTGGGCCTGGTTGTATTTCTCGGTGGTGCATTCGGCTTCATGTATGCCATCGAAAAAACCAAGAATTCGGCAGCCGGCGTCCCCGTGTTGCTGGCCTTTACCTTCTTCATGGGCTTGATGCTGTCGCGCATGATCGCCATGGTGCTGGGTTTCAAGAACGGCCCTGAGTTGATCATGACCGCATTTGGCGGCACTGCGGGCGTGTTTTTTGTGATGGCTTCCCTGTCCAGCGTCATCAAGCGCGATTTGTCCGGCATGGGCAAGTGGTTGTTTGTGGGCGCCATGGCAGTCATGATCGGCGGCATCATCAACGTATTCGTGGGCTCTACTGCGGCCATGATGGCCATCTCAGTGGCAGTCATCGGCATCTTCAGCGCCTACATGCTGTATGACTTGAAGCGTATCGTGGACGGCGGCGAAACCAACTACATCAGCGCCACATTGGCGTTGTATTTGGACGTAATGAACGTCTTCCAGGCCCTGCTGGCCCTGCTGGGTATCGCCGGTGGCGAACGCGACTGATTCTGGCGAGGCCGGAACATCATAAAAAAGGCCCTGCGGGGTCTTTTTTGCGTTTATCGTCTCTTAAACCTGCTGGATGAAGCGCACAATTTCGAAATGAAGTCTGTAACCCACCGCGTCCCATGAACTTACGCCCACTTGTTATAACTGCTGCCCTGCTCCTTGCAGGCTGTGAAATTCCTGGCATGGGTCCTGATCCAAAGGTCCTGCAACGTGAAGCCAACGCCAAGGCCATTGGTGGCGGCTGTCGGCACGGTTTGCGCAGCATTGAAGACTGTTACATCCTCAATGAGTCCGCGTCCAAGGCCGACATCTTCACGGGCTGGCGCGCGATGGACGAATACATGCGGGAGAACAAGATTGAAGGTGTGGCTGCCACGGCCGTCAAACAGTCCCCGCCGGAGGAAGAGATCATCGAGACCCCCAAAGCAAAGCCGGACAGCAAACGAACTAAGTAAGCAGGTCAAATACCGCCATGCTTTCCACGTGCGCTGTGTGGGGGAACATGTTGACCATACCCGCCGAAGAACAACGGTAACCCGCCTGATGCACCAGCACATCTGCGTCCCGAGCCAAAGTAGCGGGATTGCAGCTGACGTAGACAATGCGCACGGGTGGCGTCCAGTTTTCTGCTCCCGCCGTGGGCGGATTCGCCTCGGGGTCCAGCTTTTGCTGGTGCAATTGCGCCAGAGCCTGCACCAGGGCAAATGCACCTTCACGCGGCGGATCAATGAGCCATTTGTCAGCGGCGCCATCCGCAATCAATAGGTCTGGCGTCATCTCGAACAAGTTTCTCGCTACGAATTTAGTAGCTGCAAACCATTTATTTACGCCGGCTATAGCACTATTTTTCTTGTAATTCTCGCGGGAACGAGCCACCAGCGCCTCACTGCCCTCGACGCCCAGCACCTCCCGCGCCTGGGTGGCGATAGGCAATGTGAAATT
>CALRWE010000146.1:0-12438 GCA_943371745.1 Rhodoferax sp. OV413 | reverse complement strand
CGCGCCCGACCAGATCATGGCAATCGGATTGGCGATGTTTTTGCCATAAATGTCGGGCGCTGAGCCATGCACGGGCTCGAACAAAGAGGGCGAGGTTCGCGCCGGATTCAGGTTGGCCGACGGGGCAATGCCTATGGTGCCCGTCGTGGCCGGACCCAGGTCAGACAGGATGTCACCAAACAGGTTGGTGGCGGCCACCACGTCAAACCGGCCCGGCTGCAGCACAAAGCGGGCGGTGAGAATGTCGATGTGCTGCTTGTCCAGCGTGATCTCGGGGTAGTTTTTGGCCATCTCGTCAGCGCGACCATCCCACCAGGGCATGCTGATGGCAATGCCGTTGGACTTGGTGGCCAGCGTGACATGTTTGCGCGGGCGGCTCTGGGCCAGATCAAACGCATATTTAAGCAAACGGTCGCTGCCCTTGCGGGAAAAGACCGACTCCTGAATGACCATTTCTCGGTCAGTTCCCTCGAACATGATGCCGCCCAGCGAGGTGTACTCGCCTTCGGTGTTCTCGCGCACCACGATGTAGTCAATGTCGCCAGGCTTGCGTCCGGCCAGGGGGCTAGGCACCCCCTCAAACAGCCGCACTGGCCGCATATTGACGAATTGGTCGAACTCGCGGCGAAATTTCAACAGCGAGCCCCAGAGAGAAATGTGGTCAGGCACCGTGGCGGGCCAGCCTACAGCGCCGAAGTAAATGGCGTCAAAGTCCTGCAGCTGCGCCTTCCAGTCGTTGGGCATCATCTGCCCGTGGGCCAGGTAATAGTCGCAGCTGGCCCATTCAAAGAACGTGAATTCAAGGGGAATGCCGAAGCGCTTGGCCACCGCTTCAAGCGAGCGGATGCCCTCTGGCAGCACTTCTTTGCCGATGCCGTCGCCCGCGAGGGCTGCAATGCGGAGGGATTTTTGGGGGGGTGTTGGGTGTGTCATGGGGACCCATGTTATCTATTGCCAAACCAGATAACAATGAGCCCATTCATAAATACATAATGCGCGGATCATGAACAATAACTTGCCCCTGACCGACGACCTGCGCGTGTTTGTGACGGTGGCGCGGCGCTCCAGCTTTGTGGCCGCAGCGGCCGAGTTGGGCGTGTCGGCCGCCTATGTGACCAAGCGGGTCAAGATCATGGAAGGCACGCTGGGCGCCGCCCTGTTCAACCGCACCACACGCCGCGTGGTGATCACCGAAGACGGAGAGCGCGCCTACCACTGGGCCCAAAAAATCCTTGACGACATGGACCACCTGATGGAAGACATCAGCACCAAGCGGCAAAGCCCACGGGGCATGCTGCGGGTGTGCAGCAGTTTCGGGTTTGGGCAAAACATCGTCGGCCCGGCACTATCGCAGCTGGTGGAGAAATACCCGGCGCTCCAAATCAGGTTTGAGGTCTTTGACCGCTTGGTGGATGTGGGGGCCGAGGGGTTTGACCTCGATATTCGGGTGGGGGACGATATGGCGCCCCACCATATTGCGCGGCAACTCGCGCCCAATCACCGCGTGTTGTGCGCGGCGCCCGGTTATGTGCAGCGTCACGGGTTGCCAACGTCTTTGGCTGACCTGGCCAACCACCCCTGCCTGATCATCAAGGAGCGGGACCATCCTTTTGGCTTGTGGAAGCTGCGCAATGGCCCCGACGAGCAGACCGTGAAGGTGCGCGGGCCACTCTCGTCCAACCACGGCGAGATTGCCGTGAATTGGGCCGTTGACGGACGCGGCATTGTGTTGCGCTCACTATGGGACGTCGGGCCTCTGTTGCAATCAGGTCAACTGGTGCAGGTGCTGCCCCAGTACACCCAAGAGGCCAATCTGTGGGCTGTGTTTCCGGCCCGTCTGGAAACCTCGGCCAAAGTACGGGTGTGCGTCGAGTGGTTGCAGGAGCGCCTGCCCCAGGCCCTGCTCCTGCACCGCCGCTGAGCCCCTGACTCAGTCGGCCCAGTGATGCCGGTCAGCCGAGCTGCGCCCAGGCCTTCTCCAGTCGCTTGACGCTCACCGGCTGCGGCGTGCGCAACTCCTGCGCAAAAAAGCTCACGCGCAGTTCTTCCAGCAACCACCGGAACTCCTGCATGCGCTCGTCGCTCACGCCTTTGCGCTCGGCCACCAGGCGCCAGTAGCGCTGCTCTTGCGGGCGCAGTTCTGCCAGTCGGGCCGCATCACGCGCCGGATCGGCGCGGTATTTTTCCAACCTGGCGGTGATGGCTTTGAGGTAGCGGGCAAAGTGCTGCAAGGGCCCCCAGGGCGACTGGATCAAAAAGCGTTTTGGCATCAGACGCGCCAGCTGGACCGCTGCATCCAGCGTGGCTTCTGGAGCATTTTTGGTGTCCTTGATCTTGCGTGCCGCCACGGCGTACTCCGCCAGAATGCTTGCGGCCAGGCGCGCCACTTCATTGGCGATCAGGGTCAGTCGCCCTCGCCCCTCCTCAGTGCGGCGTTTGAAGGCGAATTCATCGGTGGGCAGCGGGCCGAGCAAAAAAGCCCGCTCCAGCGCCACCGCAATGATTTGCTCCCGCAGCTCCTCGATCGTGCCACCGCCTGTGCCGTCCGCATTTTTGCCGACCTGCATGAAGGTGACGGCCATCTTTTGCAGGTCAGGGATGTTTTTCTCCAGGTATTTGAGGGCATCTTTCAGTTGCAGGGAGAACAGGCGGCGAAGGCCGGCGCGGTGTTTGGCACTGGCTACATCGGGCTCGTCAAACACTTCAATGGTCACCGCATCACTCGCGTCAATCAGCGCGGGGTAGCCGATGAGGGTTTGACCGCCCTTTTGAATTTCGAGCAACTCGGGCAGCTCGCCAAAGGTCCAGGCGGTGTAGCGCTGACCGGCTGGCGTGCTTGGGCTTGCTATCTTTTTAGAATCGACAGGTGCAATGAATACGCTGGCTGGAGACTTTTTTTCCTTAAAAACAGGCAAAGCAGCCCCGTCTTTGGCCATTTTGAGCCCGGCCAGCGCCTGGAAGGCTCCACGCGCCTGTGCGCCCAGTTCGGCTTTCAAGGCACCCAGGTTGCGCCCGGTGCCCAGTTGCCGGCCATGCTCGTCTACCACCCGAAAGTTCATGAAAAAATGCGGGCTGAGCATGTCTGCCTTGATGTCGGCCCGCACCACGTCAATCGACGTCGCGGCGCGCACCAGCTTCAGCACCGCGTCGATCAATGAGCCTTGGCCAAAGACCTCGGGGGCGTTGAGTGCGGCGGCCATTTTGCTGGCGGTGTCCGGCAGCGGGACCAGGCGTGAGCGCGGGCGCTGGTGCAGGGTCTTGATGAGGGCTTGAACCTTGTCCTTGAGCATGCCGGGCACCAGCCACTCGCAGCGCTCCTCGTTCACCTGGTTCAGCACAAACAGAGGCACGGTCACAGTCAACCCGTCTTTGGCATCCCCCGGCTCGTGCAGGTACGCCGCAGCGCAATCAACACCACCCAGGCGCAAGGCTTTGGGAAACGACTGGGTGGTGATGCCGGCGGCCTCATGGCGCATCAGCTCCTCCATGCTCAACAGCAAGAGCTTGGGGTTCTTTTTGATGGCCTCGCGGTACCAGGCCTCAAAGCTGTAGCCGCTGCACACGTCAGCGGGCAGTTGCTGGTCATAAAAAGCGTAAATCAGCTCTTCGTCCACCAGCACGTCCTGCCGGCGCGCCTTGTGCTCCAGGTCTTCCACCTGCTTGATGAGCTTCTGGTTGGCATTCAGGAACGGCAGCTTGGTGTCCCACTGCCCCGCCACCAGAGCCTCGCGAATGAAAATATCGCGCGCACCAGGCATATCCACCCGACCATAGTTCACCCGCCGCCCGCTGTACACCACGATGCCGTAGAGCGTGGCGCGTTCCAGCGCATTGACTTCGGCGACTTTTTTCTCCCAGTGCGGATCCAGCAGTTGCTTTTTCAACAAATGGCCGCCCACCTGCTCCAGCCAGGTGGGCTCGATCGCCGCAATACCCCGACCAAACAGGCGCGTGGTCTCCACCAGTTCGGCCGCCACAATCCAGCGGCCCGGTTTTTTGACCAGGTGCGCGCCCGGATGAGGATAAAACTTGATGCTGCGCGCGCCCAGGTATTCGCCGCTGGCGCCATCGGTTTCCAGCTTGCAACCAATATTGCCCAGCAAGCCCGACAACATCGACAAGTGCAGTTGCTCGTAACTGGCCGGGTTGGTGTTGAGCCGCCATTTGTGCTCGGCAACCACCGTGTGCAGCTGCGAATGAATGTCGCGCCACTCGCGCACACGTCGGATGTTGACAAAGTTTTGGCGCAGGAGCTGTTCGTACTGGCGATTGGAGAGCTTGTGCTCGGCGCCATGACCGCCGCGCGCCGTATCCAGCCATTTCCACAGCTTCAGATACCCGCTGAACTCACTCTTTTCATCATCAAATTTGACGTGTGCGGCGTCAGCCTGCTGCTGTGCCTCCATCGGGCGGTCGCGCACGTCCTGCACGCTCAAGGCGCTGGCAATCACCAGCACCTCGTCGAGCGCGCTGCGGTCACGAGCCTCCAGAATCATGCGACCCACGCGCGGGTCCAGCGGCAACTTGGCCAACTCCTGGCCCTGCGGCGTCAACTCATTGGCATCGTCCACCGCACCGAGTTCGTTGAGCAGTTGGTAGCCATCGGCAATGGCCCGGTTTGAGGGACGCTCGATAAAGGGGAAGTCTTCCACCAAGCCCATGCGCAGCGACTTCATGCGCAAAATCACCCCGGCCAGCGAGGACCGCAAGATTTCGGGGTCGGTGAAGCGGGGCCGGCCGTCAAAATCTTTCTCGTCGTAGAGGCGAATACAAATGCCGTTGGCCACCCGACCGCAACGCCCGGCGCGCTGGTTGGCTGAACTCTGGCTGATTGGTTCTACCAGCAACTGCTCCACTTTGCTTCTGAAACTGTAGCGTTTCATGCGGGCTGTGCCGGCGTCAATCACATAGCGAATGCCAGGCACGGTGAGCGAGGTTTCCGCCACATTGGTGGCCAGCACAATGCGACGGCCGGTGTGGCCGTCAAAAATCCGGTCTTGCTCCGCCTGGCTCAAGCGGGCAAACAGCGGAAGCACTTCGGCGCCTCTGAACACAGGCTGGTGACTCAGGTGCTTGCGCAAATGGTCGGCGGCTTCCCGAATCTCGCGTTCACCCGGCAAAAAAACCAGAATGTCGCCGCCGTTGTGCACATCACGCCACAACTCGTCCACTCCATCGGCTATTGCCGAGTTGAGGTCGTATTCCCGCGATTCTTCAAAAGGCCGGTAGCGCTGCTCTACCGGGAACATGCGGCCAGACACCATGATGATCGGTGCGGGACCTTGCCTCGACGCAAAGTGGTCGGCAAATCGCTGCGCGTCAATGGTGGCCGAGGTCACCACGATCTTGAGGTCCGGGCGGCGCGGCAGGATCTGACGCAGGTAGCCCAACAAAAAGTCAATGTTCAGCGAGCGCTCGTGCGCCTCGTCAATGATGATCGTGTCGTAAGCCTTGAGCAGCGGGTCGGTCTGCGTCTCGGCCAGCAAAATACCATCGGTCATGAGTTTGACCGATGAATCACGGCTCAGGCGGTCCTGAAACCGCACCTTGAAGCCCACCACATCGCCCAAAGTCGTTTTCAGTTCCTCGGCAATCCGCTTGGCCACGCTGCTGGCCGCAATGCGCCGGGGCTGTGTGTGTCCGATCAGCTTGCCTTGGCCGGGAGGGTAATTGAGCTTGCCGCGCCCCATGGCCAGCGCAATCTTCGGCAGCTGGGTGGTTTTGCCCGAACCGGTTTCACCACAAACAATGATGACCTGGTGCTTGGCCATGGCGGCCATGATTTCTTCGCGCCTTGCGGAAACCGGCAAGGACTCGGGGAATTCGATTTTTAGAGGTGTGGAGGACAAGGCGGAAACTTCGGTCAAAATCTATCTATTGGGTGGGGTCATTGCGGGCAGAGTCTGCAACCCATGGTTCCCGGTTCAGCGCCGGGCGAAAAGCCCTTAATTATCGGCGCAAGCCTTAACCTTCACGACATGACCTCTGTTTTCAACTTCACCTTTGTGCCCTGGTTTCGTTCGGTCGCGCCCTACATCCACAAGTTTCGCAACCAGACCTTTGTGGTGGGCATCGCGGGTGAAGCCATTGCTGCGGGCAAGTTGCCACACCTGGCGCAAGATCTCGCCCTGATTCAGAGCATGGGGGTCAAAGTGGTGCTGGTGCATGGTTTTCGTCCGCAAGTCAACGAGCAACTCCGCACCAAAGGCCATGCGCCGCGCTACGCGCAAGGCATTCGCATCACGGATGAGGTCGCGCTGGACTGCGCGCAAGAGGCTGCCGGCCAATTGCGGTATGAAATTGAAGCGGCCTTCAGCCAGGGCCTGCCCAACACGCCCATGGCGGGCTCCACCGTGCGGGTGATCTCGGGCAACTTTCTCACCGCACGCCCCGTCGGTATTGTGGATGGCGTGGATTTTCAGCACTCGGGGCTGGTGCGCAAGGTCGACACAGCGGGCATCATGCGCACACTGGACATGGGGGCGATGGTGCTGTTGTCGCCGTTTGGTTTTTCGCCCACTGGCGAGGCCTTCAACCTAACCATGGAAGAAGTCGCCACCTCGGTGGCGATCGCCTTGCAGGCCGACAAGCTGATATTTGTGACCGAGGTGGCCGGTATCCGCATGGACCCGAGCCAACCCGAGAACGAAGACAACCCGATTGATACTGAGTTGCCCCTGGCAGCTGCCCAAAAGCTGCTGAAAGAACTGCCAACCGCCAACCAGCCCACCGACACGGCTTTCTACTTACAGCATTGCGTCAAGGCCTGCAAAAGCGGCGTGGAGCGCAGCCACATCATTCCTTTTGCGGTGGATGGTTCGATCTTGCTGGAGGTGTATGTGCACGACGGCATCGGCACCATGGTGGTCGACGAGAAGCTGGAGAGCCTGCGCGAGGCCACGGTGGACGATGTAGGCGGCATTTTGCAGCTCATCGAGCCGTTTGAAAATGATGGTACCCTGGTCAAGCGCAGCCGCACTGAAATAGAACGCGATGTGGGTCTGTACACTGTCATCGAGCACGATGGCGTCATTTTTGCCTGCGCCGCGCTGTACGCCTACCCCGAGGCGCGCACTGCCGAGATGGCGGCCCTCACCGTATCGCCCCAGGTACAGGGCCAGGGCGATGGCGAACGCGTCCTGAAGCGGGTCGAACAACGGGCCAAAGCGGCCGGACTGGACAGTATTTTTGTGTTGACGACCCGCACGACGCACTGGTTTTTGAAGCGGGGCTTTATTCTGGTGGACCCCGATTGGTTACCTGAAGCCCGCAAGCGGAAATACAACTGGGACCGCAAGAGCCAGGTGCTGGTCAAGAAACTGGCGTAATGGCAAAAACCAAATACAACTCACCACTCATCTATGCTGCGCAAAGTGCGACTGAAGGCAAAGCCAAAGGCAATCAAGCCCGTTGCGGGTCAGTGATGACGTGTCTTGCGCCAGACCAATAGCGCGCTGATGACGGCGATACCGCTGAAACACAGAAATGACCAGTTGGCGATTGATCCGCCCAGAAAGGTCCAGTCTATTTCGGTGCAGTCGCCCCCACCCTTGAAAATCATCGGAATCGCGCGCTGCAGGGGGAAGTTTTCGATCATCCCGTAAAGGTCGCGCCCGCAGGTGGCGACCTCTGGCGGATACCACTGCAACCAGCTCTGCCGCGCGGCGACGAAGGCACCAAAGCCCGCAGAGACCAACAGCAGGAGAGCACTGAAAATGTGCACACCCCTTTTGTTGCCGGCAGAGGCCGAGCCTGCAATGAAGGCGACTGCAACCAAGGCGTACCGCTGCACGATGCACATGGGGCATGGAACCAGTCCGACCACGTGCTGCAGGTACAGGCCAAACACCAGCAGCGCGATGCAGACAAGGCAGATCAGCCCGAATACCCGGCGGGCAGAGTGATCGAGCCACTCGTTCACGACGCCAAACATAGTGGAATCAGCCGGCGGCCTGTTCCGCCTCTTTGCAGGACGGGGCACACACAGCCTGGGACTTGCCCAGTATCTTGCGTGTCACCATTTGCGAGCGAGCTCGGTGCTTGCCGCACAAGAAGCAGGACATCGTTGCCGCGCCAAAGGAAGTGGCCGCCGTAAAGGGTGAACCCGATACTTTGGATTTGTAACGCAGGCCGTCGGCCAGCATTTTGGTTTTTGTGTCAGCTTTTGCCATAGCGCGTATTTTACCTTGGGCGAGCGGGGCGTCGAAAGCTTGCTAAAGTTGCCCCTTTAATCAGACTTCGTAAAAGGCTTCAAATGGCACGTACCGTGAACTGCATCAAACTCGGCAAAGAAGCCGAGGGCTTGGATTTTTCGCCCTACCCGGGTGAACTTGGCAAACGCATCTGGGAGAACGTGAGCAAAGAGGCCTGGGCCGCCTGGCTCAAGCACCAGACCATGCTGGTGAACGAAAACCGCCTGAACCTGGCCGACGCTCGGGCTCGCCAGTACCTGGCACGCCAGATGGAAAATCATTTTTTCGGTGATGGTGCCGACGCTGCTCAAGGCTATGTGCCTCCCAGCGCCTGACAACCCCAACGCATGACACCCACGCCTGCCAGCTGCCTCACTGCCCATCCCGAACAGGCGTCAGCATGGGCTGGCCAGCGCGATTGGCGCATTCTGTCCACCCGGTTTGGCTTGGGACAGCATTTTTTGGGCACCTGGCAAGCCTGGATGAACGACCCGCAACGCCCGGAGCGGCTCCACTACGTGGGGCTGAGCACGCCCCCCGGCAGCACCAGTGAACTCCTGGCGTTTGCCAGCGCCTGTCCTGAGTGGCAGATCCTGGCCAGTGAACTGGGCGGCCAACGGCGTGAATTGCACCCCGGCTTTCATCGATTCACGCTGGACCAAGGGCACGTCCTGTTGACGCTTTGTATCGGTGAAATGATCCCCATGCTGAGAGAACAGCATTTTTTTCCCGACGAAGTTTTTTTGGACACGCCAGCCCCCGGCGCTCCAGTTGCCGCAACCTGGAGCCGCTGGAGTGCCAAGGCGCTCGCGCGCTGCTGCCGCCGTGGCACCTGGTTGAAGGCTACAGGCGATGTCGCATCGGTGCGCGCCGATTTGGCGCAATGCGGGTTTGAATTCACAGCCTGCCCTGCCGATGGGTCAAACGCTGATGGCGGCGGGTTGCTGTACGCCCAGTTCAATCCGGGCTGGACTTTACGGGCGCACGAGGCCGTATCGAACGCCCATTCAGGCCAACCTGGCACCTGCGCTGTCGTCGGAGCGGGTTTGGCAGGAGCCAGTGTGGCATCGGCCCTGGCACGGCGGGGCTGGCAGGTTCAGGTGCTTGACCGTGCTGCAGAGCCGACCGCAGGTGCCTCGGGTTTGCCTGTGGGACTGGTGGTGCCCCATGTCTCGGTCGACGACTGCGCGCTGTCGCGCCTGTCGCGTGCCGGGGTACGCTTGATGCTGCACGAGGCCAGCTGCATGCTGAAAGAGGGAGAAGACTGGGCGCCAAGTGGAACACTGGAGCGCTGTCTTGATGGTGGTATGGAAATGAAGGACATTTGGCACCCGCAGGCAGCTTGGCTCAAGCCGGGCCCGTTGGTGCGCGCCTGGCTGGCCCAGCCCGGCATTACTTTCAAGGGGATGGCCCCTGTGGGGTCTTTGCGCCCCATGGGTGCGCAGTGGGAACTGCTCGATGATGAGGACCATGTCATCGCTTGCGCCGACCGCGTGGTCCTGGCCAATGCCTGTGGTGTCGCGTCCTTGCTGAGCAAGCTGGATGCCACTCACGGGCATCTGGCGAAGTCCAGGCACCAGATGCCGGCGCTGCGCGGGGTAAGGGGGCAAGTGTCATGGGCCATGCACGCGCAAACGCCCGAGGCTGTCTTTCCGCCAGCCCCGGTCAACGGCGCAGGCAGCGTGATTCCGCGGGTGCCGTTCAGCCACGGTGGTCGCACGGGCGCCGCCTGGTTTGTGGGTGCCACTTACCAACCCGACGATCAGTCCGAATACGGGAACTCTCAAAACCACGCGGCCAATCTGGCCCGCGTGCAGCGTTTGCTGCCGGAGTTGGGCCAGCAGCTGCGGGAGCAGTTTGCCAGCAATCGCGTGGCGGCCTGGAAAGGGACGCGTTGCGTCACCTCGGACCGTTTGCCGATGGTAGGCGCGGTCAACGACTCCGGTCGCCCCGGGCTGTGGATATGTGCCGGCATGGGATCGCGGGGCTTGAGTTTTTCGGTGCTGTGCGCCGAATTGCTGGCAGCCCAGTGGGGTGGCGAGCCCTGGGCGATTGAGGCGCGCCTGGCCCGGTTGCTCAACGCGCTGCGCAGCACAAACCCGGCCTCAGGGCCCAGGGACACAGCCTAGACGCCCGCCACGGCACCGTCGCTTCGTGGATCGGCTGCGCCCTCTATCACGCCATTCGGGTGGCGCACCAAGGCACCAGCGTGACCCATGGTGTCGCTGAAGGCGTCACTCAGCACCTCGACCTCGTGCCCGGCGGCCTTCAGGGACGCCACCAGTTCAGGCGCAAATCGGTTCTCCAGTTTGAGCGATGTGCTCACATCACCCCAGGTGCGGCCCAGCAACAAGCGGGGTGCCGTGACCGCCTGTTGCAGCGTCTGCCCAAAGCGGGCGTAGCGGCTAAATACCGCGGCCTGGGTTTGCGGCTGTCCCTCACCACCCATGGTGCCGTAGGGCATGACGCGGCCATCGTCAAACAAGGCCAGCGAAGGGTTCAGGGTGTGAAAAGGCTTGCGGCCGGGCTCCAGCGTGTTCAGGGCGGCCGGGTCCAGCGAGAAACTGGTGCCCCGGTTTTGCCAGGTCACCCCCGTGTCTTGCAGCACCACGCCAGAGCCAAACTCCCAAAACACGCTTTGAATGAAACTGACCGAGCGGCCTTCCCGGTCAATGGCGCCCATCCAGATGGTGTCGCCGGGGGCCGCCGTGTCCGGCCACGGCAGTGCCTTGTGTGGGTCAATCTGGCTAGCCAGCGCGTCCAGGGCCTCGGGCGTGAGAAAACTGTGTGGGTCAGCCGGCAGGCGCCTGGGGTCGGTGACCACGCGGTCCCGCACCCTGAAGGCCCGTTTGGTCGACTCCACCAGGCCGTGCAGGTGCGCAAAGCCCTCGCCCTCGGTCACCCCCAAGCGTTCAAACAGCCCCAGAATCATCAGGGCCGACAAGCCCTGAGTAGGGGGCGGCAAGTTATAGACCGTGCAGTCATTCAGGCGCACGGCCAGCGGCTCAACGACCTGAGCGTGACAGGCCGCCAAATCCGCCGTGCGCAGCGGGCTGCCCACGCGCTCCAGCTCGGCACCCATGCGCTGCGCCAGCTCGCCCCTGTAAAAGTCATCCAGGCCGCGCTCGGCCAGGGCCGCCAGGGTGCGACCCAGCGCGGGCTGCTTGAGCACATGGCCCACCAAGGGCGGCTGACCACCCACGAGAAAGGTGCTTGCAAAGCCGGGCGCGCCCTTGAGGCCGTCCAACTTTTGCCGTGTGAGGTGGGCCTGGCTGGCCGACACGGCAACGCCATCCTGCGCGTGGCGAATCGCATCAGCCAGCAGACGCGACAGCGGCAAGGCCTTGCCCCATGGAGCCGCCACCTCCAGCGCTTTGGCCCAACCGCCCACGGTGCCCGCAACGGTGAGTGCTGCCTTGGGGCCGCGCAAAGGAATCGCGTCGAGCCCCTGATAAAACGCGAGGTCAGCCAGGCCCGCCGCCGCGCCGCAGGCGTCGATGGCCACCGGGGTCTGACCCGGCTCATGAATCAGCCAGAAGCCATCGCCACCCAGGGCGTTCATGTGCGGATAAACCACGGCAATGGCAGCAGCGGCCGCCACCATGGCCTCCACCGCGTTGCCGCCGTCACGCAGAACGTCGCGGCCCGCTTGCGCCGCCAGATGGTGTGGAGCGACCTGCATGCCGCCCAGCGCCTTGAGTGTATGAATCATGAGAATCTCCTAGTCAAAATCTCGACGCACGATATATGCCAACTGCATCAACGCCAAGCTGACCCAGCGCACGCCGATGGTGCAGGGGGCACCCCGGCGCGATACCGCTGCTATGATTTTCAAAAGCTCATCAGCAGTGTTGCGGGTGCCAAGCAAGCGACCCTGACCCTGATTTATGACCAAATCATCCTGCAGCCTCCGCATTTAAATACTATGTAGCTATTTATTAAATAGCATTTATTCAGGGCACCTATGATTCTTGTCGCTGGCTCCGCCAATCTCGACTTTGTGGTTCGCGCCCCCCACATTCCTGCGCCAGGAGAGACCGTGCTGGGGCACGATTTCAAGACCTACCCGGGCGGCAAGGGCGCCAACCAGGCAGTAGCTTGTGCACGGGCAGGCGGCGCGCCAACGCATATCCTGCTGGCGCTGGGGCTTGATGCCTTTGCCGAGCCGTTGGAAGCCTCACTTGAAGCGGCTGCCGTGCAAACCCATGTGGTGCGAGTGCCTGATCTGGCCACTGGCACGGCCTTC
>CALRWE010000145.1:0-12441 GCA_943371745.1 Rhodoferax sp. OV413 | reverse complement strand
CTTACCGGGCGCTGATGAGCAGCCTCAAAAAAATGAGCCCTGCCGGGCAGGATGCCCACTTGGCTTTGCTTACCCCCGGGCCTTACAACGAAACCTATTTTGAACACGCCTACCTGGCCCGCTACCTGGGTTTGACCCTGGTTGAGGGCAGCGACCTGATCGTGCGCGACGAGCACCTGTACCTGAAGACCCTCAAAGGGCTGGTGCCGGTGCACGGCCTGCTCAAACGGGTGGACGATGAATACCTTGATCCCCTGGAGCTGCGCTCGGACTCCACGCTGGGCGTGCCCGGCTTGCTCCAGGCGATTCGTGCCGGACATGTTTTGGTGGCCAATGCGCCAGGGTCGGCATTTTTGGAATCCCCCGCCCTGCTCGGCTTTTTGCCCGCCTTGTCGATGCATTTGTTGGGGGAAGAACTGCTGCTGCCCGCCTTGCCCACCTGGTGGTGTGGCGAGCGATCGGCCATGGAAGAGGCCCTGCCCCGCTTGCGCGATTGCGCCATCAAGCCCACCTACCCCGGCTCGCCCAGCCATGGCAGTTTTGAGGCCGTGCTGGGACGCGACCTGCAACCCCGTGAACTGGACGAATGGGCGGGCCGCATCGTGCGTCAAAGCGAGGACTACACGGTACAGGCTTACCAACCCTTGTCCCAAATGCCCACCTGGCGGGGCGATGCGACGGCCGGTCATATGGAGCCGCGCTCCATGATGTTGCGGGTGTTTGCCGTATCCGATGGTGCCCAGGCCTGGCGCGTGCTGCCGGGTGGCCTGGCGCGGCTGGCAGGTACCGCCGCCGAGACCGCAGCCATGCAACGGGGCGGCAGCAGCGCCGATGTCTGGGCGCTCACCTTGGGCGAGGTAGACCAATCCACCTTGCTGCAGCCGCATCTGACGCCGGCGTCTCTGGCGCACCGCAAGCGCCTGGTGACGAGCCGGGCCGCCGAAAACCTGTTTTGGCTGGGTCGCTACACCGAGCGCACTGAAAATGCCATCCGGCTGGCCCGCCTGACACTGGAGTGCCTCAATGGCGAGGACCAGTCCTCCCCGCGCTTGTTGGCCTGGCTGGGCCGGATGGCTGTATCCAACACGCTGGTCTTGCCGGGCGTGCCCTCGCCTGCTCAGGCGCGCCGGGTCTTCGAGCGCTCGCTGATTGCCAGCTTGGGCAGTACCGAGGGGGCTACCAGTGTGGGCTATTACCTGCGGGCCCTGAAGATGACCGGATCCACCGTGCGCGAACGCCTGTCGCAGGCGCACTGGCGTGTGATTGTGCGGGCGGAGGAAGAGCTCTTTGCCGCGTGTGCCAAACACAGCCGCGCGGGTGATTACTCGTCGCTGGAGGCCTTGCAAATCCTCAAAAACACCAGTGATCATATGGCGGCTATCACCGGCGCGCAGACCGACCGAATGACGCGGGATGATGGCTGGCGGCTCCTGAGCATCGGTCGCCACATCGAACGTCTGAGCTTTCTCGCCTCGTCACTCGCCAGTGGCTTTGAGACCGGCATGGTGCACACCATGGGTGGGTTCGAGGCCATGATGGAGCTCTTTGACAGCACGATCACCTTCCATGCGCAATACCAGCAAAGCCGCGACATGGCCGCCCTGATCGATTTGTTGGTGCTGGACCCCGACAACCCACGCTCTCTGGCTTGGGTCACCCAAACCTTGCGGGGGCGATTGGCCAAACTGGCCGGGTCGGAGCCCGGTCAGTTGTGTCCCCTGTCGTTGCGCCTGCCCGACCCTGCCTTGTGGGATCTGACCAAGCTGTGCCAGGCCTTGCCGGACTATGTGGCCCAGCCGGTACCGTCCGAGATACCAAGGAGTCAAGGTGCCCAGATGCCGGCTTTTCCAGAAAACAGCTACTTTTTTACCTTGAGCGATCTGCTGTTGAAATGCACCGCAGCATCTGTGAACGTATCAGACGCCATCAGTACCAGCTATTTCACCCATTCGGGTGAAATCAACCGCAGCGTGGGCACCTGATGAATCTGCAAGTTACCCACGAAACCCGCTACAAGTACGCGCCGGCGGTTGAGACGGCGCAGCACATGGCCTATTTGCAGCCCGTGAACACGGGCTTTCAGCGACTGTTGAGCCACACGCTCACCATCAGCCCGACCCCGGCACTGGTTCGTCATACGCAAGACGTGTTTGGCAACACCCGCTGCTTTTTCGCGCTGCAAACCGCTCACACTTTGCTGGCCGTGGTGGCGCAAAGCAGAGTTTCTACCCGGGCCAGTACGCCGCCGGCGAGTCGCATCAGCTGGGAGCAGACCCGTGAGATCTACCGATACCGCTCGGGGCAGCGTTTTGACGCCGCCACAGAATTTGTGTTCGCCTCGCCCTTTGTGCCTCGCCACCCTGAATTTGCGGCCTATGCCCGCCCCAGCTTTGCGCCGGGTGTGGGCGTGCTCGCCGCCGCCCAAAACCTGATGCAGCGAATTTTTCACGATTTCACTTACGAAAGCCAGAGCACGCAGATCAACACACCTGCCCTGGAGGCACTGGCCCAGCGCAAAGGTGTCTGCCAGGACTTTGCGCACATCATGATTGCTTGCCTGCGCGCCGTCGGTGTCCCTGCGCGTTATGTCAGCGGCTATTTGTTGACACAGCCGGCCCCGGGCACGGTCAAACTCAAAGGCAGCGACGCCTCGCATGCCTGGGTTTCGGTGTATGTGCCTGACTTGCCGCCCGATCAGCGTTGGTGCGACCTGGACCCCACCAACAACCGGGGCGGTTGGCACTCGCCCGGCGTGGACTACGTCACGCTGGCCACGGGACGTGATTTTGCCGATGTATCGCCCATTCGCGGCGTCATTCATGGTGGTGCCAGTCATACGCTGTCAGTAGGGGTCACGGTGGAACCCATCAACGACCCGATCCCGCCGGCTCTGGTCGCCACAAGCAACAATACATCCTGGCAAAGCCAGGCCCAATCGCAAGGCGACGGTCAATCTCAAAGCCAGCGCTGATTCATGATGATACTTAATTAATAGCATTAAGAGGAATGAATACGCCGTCTAGAGGTCAATTTAGTTAACAAAACCCGCAAAAAAGGAAACCTGATGAGCATTTACGACAAACTGAACCAACTCAACATCACATTACCCCCGGTGGCCATTCCAGCAGCAGCCTATGTCCCGTTTGTGCAGACCGGCAAGCTGGTCTTCCTGAGTGGTCACATTGCCAGACGAGACGGCCAACCCTGGGTGGGCCAACTGGGCAAAAACATGGCAACGCCCGAGGGCAAGACCGCAGCTCGGGCCATCGCCATCGACCTGATGGGCACCTTGCATGCGGCGGTGGGGGACCTCAACAAGGTCAAGCGCATCGTCAAGCTGATGTCCCTCGTCAATTCCACGGGTGACTTCACCGAGCAGCATCTGGTGACCAATGGGGCGAGTGAGCTTTTTGGTGAGGTCTTTGGCGACAAGGGCGCCCACGCCCGAAGCGCCTTCGGCGTGGCGCAAATACCAATGGGCGCTTGCGTGGAGATTGAACTGATCGCCGAATTGGAGTAGGGGGCGTCTGGTTGACTAAAAAGTCTCCCAATCATCATCTGCTGAGGGCTTGGTTGACAGCGTCGCTGTCTTCGCGGATGGCATGGGCGCAAACGGCTTCTTAACCGGGCTGCTCGACAGTTTGAGGGCCGGCTTGACTGGGGCAGACAACCGACCAGCCGGGAGCTGTGCTGCAGTTTTTTTGGCCACCAATGGCTGCGGCCGGCTGTAAGTTAACGAGCCTGCACGCGGCGTGATGTCCCCGGCGGGTCTGTTGTTGGCCAAAGACATTGCCGAGCCACTGATCTTGAACACGGCCACAGCCTGGGACAGCTGGTTCGCTTGGTCGCGCAGACTCTCTGCCGCTGCGGCACTCTCTTCCACCAATGCAGCATTTTGCTGGGTCATCTGGTCCAGGTTGCCAATCGCACTGTTCACATGGGCGATGCCAGAGCTTTGCTCATTGGCAGATGCCGTGATCTCGCCGATCATGTCAGCCACCTTGCGCACCGATTGAACAATGTCGTTCATGGTGTCACCCGCATCGGAAACCAGCTTGGTGCCTGAGGCCACCTTTTCCACCGAGGTGCCGATCAGGCCCTTGATCTCCTTGGCTGCTCCCGCACTGCGCTGCGCCAGACTCCGCACCTCACTCGCCACCACCGCGAAACCGCGGCCTTGTTCGCCTGCGCGAGCCGCCTCCACGGCGGCATTGAGCGCCAGGATATTGGTCTGGAAGGCAATGCCGTCAATCACCCCGATGATGTCGGAGATTTTTCGGCTGCTGACGTTGATCTCCTCCATCGTAGAGACTACCTGGCTCACTACCGCCCCGCCGCGTTCGGCTACGGTCGATGCGTTGGCAGCCAGCGCGCTGGCCTGGCGGGCGTTGTCAGCGCTCTGTTGCACCGCGCTGGTCAACTGGTCCATGCTGGAGGCGGTCGACTGTAAATTGCTGGATGTCTGTTCAGTTCGCTGGGCCAGATCGTTGTTGCCGCTGGCGATCTCCGCGCTGGCGGTGGCAATGCTGTCTGTGCTCTGACGTACCTGGTGCACCATGCGCCCCAACGACTCGTTCATGCTGGAAAGCGACCTCATCAAGTCACCAAACTCATCGCCACGCGAGGTGTCAATCTGCACACTGAGGTCACCTTGGGCGATGCTTGAAGCCAAGGTATTGGCCTGCAATAGCGGTCGACGGATGGAGCGAATCAGCCAGGCGGCCCCCAGAAAAATGCCTGCAATCATCAAGAAAATGCCGACGCCAGCTGCGGCCATCAGATCCTTTCCTCTCTGAACATAGAAACTCCTGGAAGCCTCCAGAGCCTGCTCTCCCATGGCCTGGAATTCCCGTTGGGATTCTTGATAAGCAGCCATGGCCGGGTCATATTGGTTGGTCAAGGTTGCCGTGAGCTGATCAGGATTACCTTCTGCACGAAACTTCATCGCAACAGATCTCGTCTCCAGAACGACCTTGCGGTTGGCGGCAATGACAGCCATCTGGGTTTTGTCGGCGTTGGTCAGTTCGGTGGTCTCAAGGGCTTTTTGAATCTCTCCAATCTTGGCGGAGGTATCAGCAATTGCGCCACGCAAACCGGCTTCAACGGCAGCGTCGGTACTCAACAGCACTGCCTGTGAGCGCGCTGCGTTGGTTTCAGTCAGTGCTGCCCACTGGGTGATAAGCCGAGCTTTGGCGCTCAGCGCATCAAGCGTCGTGACGCTGGCAATCCGGTCACTGGCAGAACGCACGGCCGCGAAGCCAATGACCGCACACAGTCCCAAAACAATGAGGCCAGTGGCAAGCCATAACTTGGCGGTAAGGCGAATGCTGTTCAGATTCATATCAGGATTCCTCGTTTCAAGGGCAAGATGGTAACCCCAAAATTTGGTGCCCTGATGCCCTGAAAAACTCTCGCCCTAGAGTTGCGAGATGGACTGTCCCTGGACCCCAATTCGCTGGTCTGAGGTGACCATTTGGGGCGCAATTTCGGCCAGCGGCACCAGCACAAAAGCGCGCTCACTCATGCGCGGATGAGGGATGGTGAGCGTTGCGCTGTCGATGCGGGCTTCGCCGTAGATCAAAATATCCAAGTCCAGCGTTCGCGGAGCGTTTCGATAGGTGCGCTCCCGGCCTGCCGCTCGTTCCAGCGCCTGCAGCTTGGTGAGCAAATCAGGGGCGGTGAGACAGGTGGTGATTTCGACTACCGCATTCAGATAATCGGGGCCAGACGATTCGAAGGGCGCCGTTCGGTACAGCGAAGACCGTCTGACAAGGCAAACGCCAGCCAAATCCGCGAGGTCACTCATGGCCTTGCACAGCGATGCAACCGTGTCCCCCAAGTTGGCACCCAATGCGATGTAAGCCGTCACCCGGTGCCTGACGACCTCACTCACACGCCAGCTTCGGGCGCGTCAGCGCCGCCCTCTCCAGGGCCGCCAGCGGCGCGACGGCGACGACGGCGCTTTTTTTTTGGGGCTTCGGATGAAAAGGTGGCGTCCCTGGTCATGCCCACCAATTCGCCGTCTGCCGGAGGGCTGATTTCTGCGGCTTGTGCTGGGGCGGCACCAGGGAGGGGTTTCTTGTGGACTCGCGGTGAGCGCTGTTTCTGTTGTTGTTCCTCACGAACCTGGTCGACCATGTCCTGGCGCAGGTTGTCATCCGCGAGACTGAACTCCTGCCACCAGTCGGCCAGCACCTCGTCAATTTCACCCGCATCGGCACGCAAGCGCATGAAGTCAAAGGCCGCGCGAAAGCGGGGTTGCTCCACCAAGCCAAAGGGCGTGCTGCCCACGCGCTTCTCGAAGCGCGGCTGCATCATCCACATCTCGCGCATGTCGCCAGCGAGCTTACCCCGACCCGACACATCACCAATCCGGGCGTTGAACACGTCATCAATCGCATCCTGGAGCGCTGGATGCGCGTGCTGGCGCTCGTTCACACGCTTGGCCCATCCGTCGCGCACATCGGCCCACAAGACGCAAGCGAGCAGAAAACTGGCGACCACGGGCTTGCCCTCGCCAACACGTCGATCCGTGTCTTTCAGGGCTGCAAGCACAAAGGGCTGGTCTGCTCGCTCCACCACCACATCAAGCAAGGGATAGATGCCGCGAGCCATGCCCAGCGCCTTGAGTTGGGCAATGGAGGCAAGCGCATGGCCGGTTTGCAGCAACTTGAGCATTTCGTCAAATAGCCGGCTCTGAGGTACATCCGCCAGCAATTCCTGAGATTTGACCAGCGGTGCGGCTGTTTTGGGCTCCAACTGGAAGCCCAATGCACTGAGTTTGGCCGAGAACCGCACGGCACGGATGATGCGCACGGGATCTTCGCGGTAACGTGTGGCGGGGTCGCCAATCATCCGGATAACCCGATTTTTGGCGTCCTTGATGCCGTTGTGGTAATCCACCACGATCTGAGTTTGAGGGTCGTAGTACATGGCATTGATCGTGAAATCACGCCGCACTGCGTCCTGCTCCTGTGGCCCCCACACGTTGTCGCGCAATACGCGGCCAGTTGAGTCCACTGCATGCTTCATGCCTGCCAGCTCGCTCTTGCTGGTCTTCTCATTGCCCGCCACCTGCTCGGCCGCCGCGTTGTCCATGTAGGCGCGAAAGGTTGAGACCTCGATCACTTCGTTTTCACGGCCCCGCCCATACACCACATGCACGATGCGAAAGCGCCGCCCGATGATGAATGCGCGCCGGAACAAGCCCTTGACCTGTTCCGGCGTGGCGTTGGTCGCCACGTCAAAGTCTTTGGGACGCAGACCCACCATCAGGTCGCGGACTGCCCCGCCCACGATATAAGCCTCGAAACCCGCATTTTTAAGGGTTTGCACCACATTGAGAGCACGATCGTCCACCAACGAGACGTCGATACCGTGCGCGGCAACCCCGACTTCCTCACGTTTGCCGAACAGGCTTTTCTTGCTCTTTGCGGGTGACTTGCCCAGCAATTTATCGATAAAGTTTTTAATCATTCGTTCTCAACTAGGTCCTTAAGACTTCAAAGCGCTCCAAGGGTTTCAGGCGAACTGAAACGCACTCTAAAAAAGGTCAAGTATGCGCCACCCGCGGGTCACAGCGATGGCGCGCAGGCGCTCATCCGGGTTGGTGGCCACAGGGTGCTCCACATTTTCCATCAGACTCAAATCGTTGATGGAGTCGGTATAAAAAGTGCTTTCCACATCCGTCCAGTTCAGCTGATGGCTGGTCAGCCATTGCCCGACCCGGGCTACCTTGCCCTCACGAAAAGACGGCGTTCCCTTGATTTCCCCGGTAAACCAGCCGGTGCCGCCTGGCTCAGTGTCACGTTCCAGCTCAACCGCAATCAATTCAGGCACGCCCAGGGCTTGTGCGATTGGGCGGGTGACGAACTCGTTGGTGGCCGTGACGATGATCACAGCATCACCTGCTCGCTGATGTTTTTGCAGCAAGGCCAGGGCTTGGGGCTTGATCGCGGGCTGAATCACTGACTGCATGAAATGGGCGTGTGCGGCTTCTGAAGCGACCGCACCCTGGTGTCGCATGGCCCGGGTGGCAAAGCGAACATAGTCATGCACATCCAGCGTCCCCGCCTTGTAGTGGGCATAAAACTCATCGTTTCGGCGGCTGAAATCCACCGGATCAGTCCATCCCAGAGCCGTGGTGAATTGTCCCCAGGCGTGATCTGAGTCAAGCGGCAGCAGGGTGTGATCCAGGTCAAACAGGGCAAGCTTCATTCAGGTGTTTTCCATCATGGATTTGATCAAGGGAATGGTGATGCCACGCTGGGTCTGCAATGCGTAGCCATCAATCAGGTTGAGCAACTCGATCAGGCTGCCCAAGTCGCGACTGAAACGAGTCAGGATGTAGTCCATTACCTCATCGCCCAAAAACATGCCGCGTGCCTCCGCCGCTTGGCGCAGCACGGCACGCCGCTGCGGGTCACTCAAGGCCTGGAGTTGAAAAACATGACCCCAGCCGAGCCGGGTTCGCAGGTCATCGCGCAATTTCAGGTCAGCGGGTGGCAACGCACCCGCAGCCAGCACCCCGCACTGGTGGGTCTGTGCGTTCACAAACCAGTTGAAGGCCGCGTGTTGTTGCGCAGCGGAGTACGAGTGGACCTCGTCCAGCATGACTGCAGCCCAGTCCTCATTGAACTCTGGTGGCTCCAGAACGGAGGCATCCAGCCAGCCCACTGCGGCACCTCGCTCTCGCAAGGCGTCACGTGCTGCCTTGAGCAAATGCGTCTTGCCACTGCCGGCGATGCCCCAAAGGTAGGTTGGTACCGGTGAGCGCGCCGGGGCACTGGATTGTTCACTTACCCACAGCGCCAGATGACCGAGCGCAGCTTCATTGGGCCCGGCAAAGAAACTCTCCAGTGTGGGGCCAGTGGCCAACCCGATGTCAAGGGCGATTTGTTTCATTCGCTGGGGTCAACCCTGGTAAAGCTTGCTGGACAAGTAGCTGGCACGCGCACGCCGGATCGCGACCAGCAGCACGGCACTGCTGGGCAAGGCAATCAGCACACCCAAAAACCCCAGCAACTGCCCAAATGCCAGCAAAGCAAAAATAACGGCCAGCGGATGCAGCCCGATGCGCTCTCCCACCAATCGCGGCGTCAGGTAGAAACTCTCGAACAACTGACCGAACCCATAAACACCCGCGACCACCAGGATGCCGTACCACCCGCCAAACTGGAGCGCTCCGGCGAGTACCGCCAACACCATCCCCAAACCAAAACCCAGGTAAGGAACAAAAAATGCCAAGCCGGTAAACACGCCAATTGGTACGGCGAGATCAAAGCCGAACAGGGCCAGCGCCAGGCTGAAATAGATGGCCAACATCCCCATGACCAACAGCTGACCACGCAGATATTGCCCCAGCACCATATCTGCTTCCGCTGTGAAACTATCAACCTGCGGTCGCATTTTGGGGGGCACCAGCACCATCACCATGGCCACGAAACGGTCCCAATCCTTGAGCAGGAAAAACAGTGCGACAGGAATCAACACCACGTTGCCGATGATGGCCAATGCAACACTGCCACCGAGCTGGAGGGATGACATGACCGAACCAAAGGCATCTTCGACATTGGCATTGAGGTACTTGACTACAAATGTCTTGATGCTGGCCACATCCAGAGAAACCTTGATGCCAAACTGGGCCAACCAGGGACTCAAGGCATCGTTGAGTCGCGCAGCCAGCAAAGGCAACTGCTCGCGAAGCAAGGGCAATTCCTTGGCAAAAATGGGGACGATCAGCAGCAGGATGGACAGCAACAGCAGGCCAAACACCGATTGCACTATCAAGACCGCCAGTACCCGCGGTAATTTGCCATTGCCCAGGCTATCCAGCTTGTTAACCATGGGTGTCAAGGCATAGGCCAGAACGGCTGCAACCACAAAAGGCGTCAACACGGCACCCAGTAACCACAAGGCCAGCACCGCCAGTGTGGCGATCAAGGACCAGGTGAATGTGCGTTTTTGGGTCGAAGTGAATTGCATATGGCCTGAGGCAGGGGTGAACCCTTAGAATGTTAGGCTGAATTCTATCGGGCCCGGACCCCGGTTCCCGGATGGAATCACCGCCATCGCAAAGCGATACAGGCCCAACCAACCCCAAGCAGCATGACCACTTCCTCCCCTTCTCCCTTGAGCTACAAAGACGCCGGCGTTGACATTGACGCCGGAGACGCCTTGGTCGAGCGCATTAAACCTTTGGCCAAAAAAACCATGCGCGAAGGCGTGCTGGCTGGTATTGGCGGCTTTGGCGCCTTGTTTGAGGTTCCCAAACGCTACAAGGAGCCCGTGCTGGTGAGTGGCACCGATGGCGTCGGCACCAAACTCAAACTCGCTTTTGAGTGGAATATGCACGACACCGTGGGTATCGATCTGGTGGCAATGAGCGTCAATGATGTGCTGGTGCAAGGTGCAGAGCCCCTGTTTTTTCTGGACTACTTTGCCTGCGGCAAGCTGGATGTGGACACCGCCGCTGCCGTGATTGGTGGCATTGCCAAAGGCTGCGAACTGTCGGGTTGCGCCCTGATCGGCGGCGAAACAGCCGAGATGCCGGGCATGTACCCGGCGGGTGAATATGACCTGGCCGGTTTTGCGGTCGGCGCGGTGGAAAAATCAAAGATCCTGACCGGTGCCAATGTGGAGCCGGGCGACGTGGTGTTGGGCCTGGCGTCAAGTGGTGTGCACTCCAATGGGTTCAGCCTGGTGCGCAAGTGCATTGAACGAGCGGGGGACAGTTTGCCAACCACGCTGGATGGCCAACCCTTCAAACAGGCGGTCATGGCGCCCACCCGGCTCTACGTCAAAAATGTGTTGGCAGCGCTGGCCGCGCACCCGATCAAGGCACTGGCCCACATCACCGGTGGCGGCTTGCTGGAGAATATTCCGCGTGTGCTGCCCGAGGGCATGGCCGCTCAGTTGACCAAGGGCAGTTGGCCCCGCAGCGAGCTGTTTGCCTGGCTGCAAACCACGGCAGGCATCGACGATATCGAAATGAACCGCACCTTCAATAACGGCATCGGCATGGTGGTGGTGATCGATGCCGCGCAGGCTGCAGCGTGCGCCGCCACTCTGCGCGCCGCTGGTGAGCAGGTGTTTGAGATAGGTGTGATTCAGGCGCGTGGCGATAGCGCCGCGGTTGTTGTGGCCTGACACTCGCCAGCCCCAGCAGGGTTTGTCCATGTCCCTGAAGACCCAGACCCTGAAAAAGATCCCGCCCGGTATCTGGGTGCTGGGATTCGTCAGCATGCTGATGGATATTTCATCCGAGTTGATTCACAGCCTGTTGCCGGTGTTCATGGTGACGTCGCTGGGCATCAGCGTTTTTGTGGTGGGACTGATTGAGGGCGCTGCCGAAGCCACGGCCCTGATCGTGAAAGTGTTTTCTGGTGCACTGAGTGACTATTTTGGCAAGCGCAAACCGCTTGCCGTTCTGGGCTACGGTCTTGGGGCCTTGTCCAAACCCCTGTTTGCGCTGGCGACCACGGCCAATCTGGTGGTTGGTGCGCGTTTAATGGATCGAGTGGGCAAAGGGATACGCGGCGCGCCACGTGATGCGATGGTTGCCGACATCACGCCTGTTGAATTGCGAGGTGCAGCGTTTGGCTTGCGCCAGTCTCTCGACACCGTGGGCGCGTTCGTCGGGCCGCTATTGGCTATGGCGCTGATGTTGTTGTGGGCCAATGACTTTCGGGCGGTCTTCTGGTTCGCCACTCTCCCCGCGTTCCTGTGCGTGGTCTTGTTGATCTTCGGGGTCCGCGAGCCGCAGCCGCCTGCGGGCATCGCTCGTACCAACCCCATCAGCCGCGCCAACCTGGCCCGACTGGGTCGGCCTTACTGGTGGGTTGTGGCCTTGGGGGGTGTCTTCACTCTCGCCCGGTTCAGTGAGGCTTTCCTGGTGCTGCGGGCGCAACAAGGCGGCTTGGCGATGGCCTGGACCCCTTTGGTACTCGTGGCCATGAACATCATTTACGCAGCCTGCGCCTACCCGTTTGGAAAAATGGCTGATTCGGTACGACACACCACCTTACTGGCTTGGGGGCTGGTACTCCTGATCTGCGCGGATGCGCTGCTGGCGGTGAGCAACAGTGGTGGCTTGTTTTGGGCAGGTGTCGTGCTGTGGGGGCTGCACATGGCCATGACCCAGGGCCTGCTGGCCACCATGGTGGCGGATACCGCGCCCGAGAACTTGCGCGGCACGGCCTACGGCTTTTTCAACCTGGTGTGCGGTGGGGCGATGCTGGTCGCAAGCGGCTTGGCTGGATGGTTATGGGACCGGTGGGGGGCTCCCCTTACCTTTTTGGCGGGGATTTGCTTCTGCCTGGTGGCCCTCGCACTGCTTTGGTGGCGACCTGCATCGGGGACCGCCAAGCCAGCGGCCGCGTCAGGTACTGGCGCGCCTTAGTTCAGCTACCCGCCCGGCAATCGCAGCCATGTCCAGCTCGG
>CALRWE010000144.1:0-12464 GCA_943371745.1 Rhodoferax sp. OV413 | reverse complement strand
TGCTCATCGGCACCCCGCATGGGCGGGCGAATGGCCAGCGCCCACAAGCGCCAGGCGCCAATCGCGTGAATCAAATCCTGCAAGGGTGCACAGGTCAAGCCCATGGCTCGGCGCAGGTCAGCCGCGTTGGCGCTGTGGTCCCAGTCCTGAACATCGCCGGCGACCGCGCCATGCACAAAACCCACCACATTGAGCCACTCGCCCCGGCGCACCGGGTACTGCACCACGTGCAGGCGGGGCCCGAGCCAGGCCGTGACTTGCTGGCTGCGCAGGTGGGCGGGCAGGCTGCTTTGGTGAATCAGCGCCCGGTAAGCCAAATGCCCCATGGGCCGGGGTAACCCATCACCCAGCAGCTGCTGGCGCACCCGGCTCCAGAGCCCGTCGGCGCCCACCAGCAGGTCGCCCTGGGCTTGGCGTCCATCGGTCAGATGCAATTGCACGCTGGCACCAGCGCCGGTTTGTTCGTCGCCGTTTTGTTGCTCGAAGCGGTCCACGGCGCTGTTGACATTCAGTTGCACACCGCTGTGGGCGGTCAATGCGGTCAGCAACAGTTCATGCAGGTCAGCCCGGTGGATGGTGGCGTACGGAAAACCGTAGCGCGCCCGGATCTCAGGCCCCAGTGTCAGCACGCCCAGCTCGGCCCCCGTGCCGGCACTGCGCACCTGCAGCCGATGCGGGAAGGCGGCCACGGCGGCCAGCTCGTCTTTCAAACCCCAGCCGTGCAACACGCTCACCACATTGGGGCCCAGTTGAATGCCGGCGCCGACCTCGCTGAATTCGGCTGCCCGCTCGAACAGCGCGACGCCGGCACCGGCCCGCGCACAGGCTAACGCTGCAGCCAGGCCGCCAATGCCACCCCCGGCAACCAGGACTTTGGGCTGCAGGCCGCTCCTTTGAGAGAACCCATGGATGGACCCAGTGTGGCCAGAGGTTCGGACCCTGGGGCACTATTTGGCAACTCACTGAGCGGTGCCGGCACATCGCCCGGCGCCGTCAGCCCGATGCGACGGCGAAACAGGTCGGTGCGGGCGAGAAAAATCGTGGTCACCGGCACGGTGAGCGACAGAAAAATGATGATCAACCAGGCATGGAGCGAGAGCTGACCGTCACGCGCCGAGAAATACAGAATGCTGGCCAGCGTGACACACCAGGCCGAAAAACTGAAGGCCAGCGCAGGCGGGTGCATGCGCTGCATGAAGGTCTTGAACCGCACCAGTCCGACGGCAGAGGCCAGCGTAAAGATGCCGCTCAGCACCAGCAAAATAGCCACGGGAATCTCGATCCACAAAGACAAGGGGCCGTTCATTCAATCACCTCACCACGCAATAAAAACTTGGCCATGGCGGCCGAACTGACAAAGCCGAACAGGGCGATCAACAAGGCCGCCTCAAAATACATGGCACTGCGGTAGCGAATGGCCAGCACCAGAAGCACGAGCATGCCAATGGTGTAAATCAGGTCCATGGCCAGCACCCGGTCTTGGGCTGACGGGCCCCAGAACAAACGCAGTAGCGCTAGCGTCATAGCGAGCACGTAGCAGGCCAGCGTGAAGAAGATGGCGCCAAACAGCAGCGAACTCATTCAAAAATCTCCATCAAGGGACGCTCATAGCGGGTTTTGATGAGCTGGATTTCAGCTTGCTCATCCTTCAGATCAAAGACATGCACCAGCAAGGCACTGCGATCCAGGGCCAGCTCTGACCAGATGGTGCCGGGAATCACGCACATGATGGCGGCGAGCGCCGCCAGGCCATTGGGGTTGCGCAAGTCCAGCGGCACGGTGATGAAGTGACCCTGTGGCAGGTTCTTTGTACTTGCCAGGGTGCCGCGCAGCACACGCCAGTTCCAGACCATCACATCTCCGCCCACCCGCATGAACAGCATGAACGCCAGGCCCAGATGAGACAAGCGCACGGGTGTGGGTCGCAGCGACTGGGTCAGCCAGGGTACCAAAAAGCCCAGCAGCACAGCCATCAACCACTGCCCCAAGCTCAGGGAGTTATTCAGCACCAACCACAGCACGACCAGCGCTACGGACATGAGCGGTGAAGGAAAAAGACGTTTGATCATTTGGAAACCTCCGGCTGTTGCGTGCCCAGGCGCTCGGCATTGGTGGGGGTGGCCAGAGGGCGGGCGGACATCACGGCGTTGACATACCCCGTGGGCGGGTAAAGCGCGCGGGCAGTGGCGGTGGTGTAAGTCATGACCTGCTCTGCGAGCACCGTCACGCCGATGCACAGAGCCACCAGTGCGGCAATCGGCGTGTATTCGACCACCCGAAGTCGGGGCGCATTTCGACCCACAGGCGTCCAGAAAAAGCGGATGCCGGTACGCGACAAGGCCATCAGGGCCAGCAAGCTGGAGACCAAAATCAGGCCCATCAGCAGCCAGCTGATGCGGTCCACGCCGCTCGCTCCTTCTGGTCCTTGCAGCAGTGCGGCCAGTATGGCAAATTTGCCAATGAACCCCGACAAAGGAGGCAGCCCGGCCAACACCAGTGTGCAGCAGATAAAAGCCAGCCCCAGCATGGCGGTAGAGGCCGGAATCGCCCGCCCCACGAGGGCCTTTTCGTCTTCGTCGAGGTTGGCGGTTTGGGCGATTTCCAGCTCAGCCAGGGCAAAAGGCAGGTGGTCTTCTTCGTCCTCCGGCGCGCGCTGGTCGGCGGTCTCGGGGTTGCGGGATCGTTCCATCAGCTCGGCAAGCAGAAAAAAAGCAGCCAGCGCAAAGGTGGAACTGGGCAGGTAATACAAGGCGCCTGCCGTCAGTGCGGGTTGGCCCAGGCCCAGCACCGCCATCATGGTGCCCGAGGACACGATGACCGCAAACCCTGTCAGCCGGGCCGGGCGGTGCGCTGCCAGCATGCCCAGCGAGCCAAAGGCCAGCGTGGCCATGCCGCCCCACACCAACCACGCGCTGCCCAAGCCCGCTGAAGCCCCGGCTTCATGCGAAAACAACACGGTGGACAGGCGCAGCAGCACATAAATACCCACCTTTGTCAGCAGCGCAAACACCGCCCCGGCAGGCGCACTGGCACTGGAGTAAGCCGGCACCAACCAGAAGTTCAGCGGCCACATGGCGGCCTTGGCCAAAAAGGCGACCGCCAAAATGGCGCTGCCGGCATGCAGCAGTGGGCGGTCAACGTCCAGCACCAGCGGTATCTTGGTGGCCAAATCGGCCATATTGAGCGTACCAGTCACCCCATAGATCAGGGACGCACCAATCAAAAACAAGGATGACGCCGCCAGATTGACGGCAATGTAATGCAGCCCGGCCTTGACCCGTGCCGGCCCGGAGCCATGCAGCAGCAAGCCATATGACGCAGCCAGCATCACCTCAAAAAACACAAACAGATTGAACAGATCACCTGTCAAAAAGGCGCCATTCAAGCCCATGACCTGGATCAGAAACAATGCCCGAAAATGCGCGCCCGCCTTGTGCCAGCGTGCCATGGCAAACACAAAAGCCATCAAGGCCACTAGCGCAGCCATCAGCAGCATCAGCGCCGACAGCCGGTCGAGCACCAGCACAATGCCGTAGGGCACATCCCAGTTGGAGGGCAAATACACCCCATAGGCACTGGGCTGGCTGCCCTGTGTGCTCCAGATCAGCAGCAGCACCGCCACGCCCAGGTTGGCCATCAGCGCCAGTAAAGCAAGTAACGCTTTGGTGCGGTGTTGCTGCTCTTTCAACAGTAACAAGACGCATGCCATGGTCAACGGCAACAAAATGGGCGCAATGATCAGGTGCGGCATCAGCGCAGCGGCGAGCCTGGCTAGCCCATCGGTCATTCGGCGTCCCCCTGACCGTCCACATGGTCGTTGCCAAAGAAGCCCCGCTGCGCCAGCAACACCACCAAAAACAGCGCCGTCATGGCAAAGCCGATCACGATGGCAGTGAGCACCAGCGCTTGGGGCATGGGGTCGGAATTGAACTGCAAGGTGGCGGGGATGCCCGCCTGCAGCACCGGCTCCCGGTCAATGGCGAGTCGGCCCATGCTGAAAATAAACAAATTGACACCATAGCCCAGCAAACACAGGCCAATGATGACCTGGTAGGTGCGCGGGCGCAGCAAAAGCCAGACGCCACAGGTGGTGAGCACGCCAATGGCCACGGCCATGACTATTTCCATCAAATCTCTCCTTCATCGCGCCGGGCGTTGTCTGGCTGGGCTGCGCGCGCTGGTTTGCGGTGCCCGCGCACCGACTGGTGGGCCAGGGCAGTCAGAACGAGCAAGGTGGCGCCCACCACCAGCGTAAAGATGCCAATGTCATAAAACAGCGCGCTGGGCAGGTGGATACTCCCGAGCCAGGGCAAATGCAGATGGGCCGTATGGCTGGTGAGAAACGGATAGCCCAAGGCCAAAGAGCCCAGACCGGTGGTGGTGGCCGTCAGCAAGCCCACAGCAATCCATTTTTGCGGCATCAAGACCATATTGGCTTCCACCCAGCGCGTCCCTGAGACGATGTATTGCAGGATAAATGCGACCGACAACACCAGGCCCGCGACAAAGCCGCCACCCGGCTGGTTGTGCCCGCGCATGAACAAGTACACCGCAAGCATAGCCGCCACCGGCAGCACGGCCCGCACCAGCACCGCCGGCACCAACAGATAGCCCTGGGCGGTATCGGCCGCCGATTGGGCTTTCACCAGGTCGGTGGCCAAGTCGGCAGGCACGGCTTGTTGCTGCACGGGCAGGCTTGTGCTCTCTGGCGCGGGCCGAAAGCGCCGCAGCAAGGCATACACCGTGAGGGCCACCACGCCCAACACCGTGATCTCAGCCAGGGTGTCGAAACCACGAAAATCCACCAGCATCACGTTGACCACATTGGTGCCACCCCCTTCAGGCACGGCACGCTCCAGAAAAAACGGCGAAATAGTCTGCGGGAAATCGCGCGACATCATGGCGTAAGCCAGCCCGGCCATGCCACCGCCTGCGACCAAGGCGAGCACCAGGTCGCGGATACGCCGTGCCCTGGCCCGGGTACGAACCAAGAGCGACTGACGTCGGTCCCGCTCTTGCACCCGCTTGGGCAACCAGCGCAGACCCAGCAGAATCAAAATGGTGGTCACTGCCTCCACCGCCAATTGCGTCAAGGCCAGGTCGGGCGCGGAAAACCAGGCAAAGGTCACCACGGTGGCCAGACCCGCAACGCTCATCAGCGCCAGTGCGGACAGTCGGTGGTACTTGGCCTGCCAGGCGGCCCCCACCGCTGCGGCGATGCCCACCAGCCACAAAACCGCAAACAGGGGAGAAAACGGCAACAAGACCCGTCCGCCTTCAGCACCCGCCGTCGGCCACAGCACGGCGCGGTGACCCCACAATGGCCAGGCGGCCCCCATCAGGGTGACCAGCGTGAGCATCAGCAACTGCGGCTGCAGGCGCTGCGTGCCCAGCAGGCGAATACTGCGCCGGGCGCTGGCTGTGAGCCATGCAGTCACTTGGTAAAACAAGAACTTGCTACGCACCCGGGCCAGCAAGGGCGTGCGCTTGACGATGCCGCGCTGCATGAGCAGGCGCATCAGCAGGTACAGCGCCACTCCCCCGGCCAGCGCCACCAGACTCATCCACAAAGGCAAGTTGAACCCGTGCCAGACCGCCAGATCGAAGTCTGGCAGCGGCCCGCCAATCACGGGTAAGGCCGCTGTGGACAAAACGTGCTGTATCGACCATTGCGGCACGATACCCACGACCAGGCAGGCCAGAACCAGCAGGTCAATAGGCACCCGCATCCAGCGGGGTGGCTCATGCGGTTGGCGCGGCAGGCTGGCGCTGGTGTCGGGCCCGAAAAACACGTCCACGGTGAATCGCAGCGAGTAGGCCACGCTGAACATGCCCGCCACCACGGCAAGCATGGGTAGCGCGCGTTCAAACCAGGGTGCTGCGTTGACAAAAACCGCCTCGGTGAAAAACATCTCTTTTGAGATGAACCCGTTGAGCAGCGGCACACCCGCCATGGCAGCGCCCGCAACCATCACCAAGGTGGCCGTCACCGGCATGTGGCGGCGCAGGCCGCTCAGGCGCCGGATGTCTCGCGTGCCGGTTTCGTGGTCAATGATGCCCACGGCCATGAACAGGGAGGCCTTGAACGTGGCATGGTTGATGATGTGAAACACGGCCGCAACGGCCGCCAGCGGGCTGTTCAGGCCCAGTAGCGTGGTGATGAGACCCAGGTGCGAGATGGTCGAATAGGCCAGCAAGCCCTTGAGGTCACTCTGAAATATGGCGGCAAACCCGCCCATCAACAAGGTGATCAACCCGGCACCGGTGACCAGCCAAAACCATTCATCCGTACCCGCCAACACGGGCCAAAGCCGGGCCAGCAAAAACACGCCCGCTTTCACCATGGTGGCCGAATGCAGGTAGGCTGACACCGGCGTGGGTGCCGCCATGGCATGGGGCAGCCAAAAATGAAACGGGAACTGCGCACTCTTGGTAAACGCCCCCACCAGCACCAGCACCAATGCCGCCGCATACAGAGGGTGGGCGCGCACCAGGTCCCCGGAGTTCAGCACCACATCCAGGTCATAACTCCCCACCATATGCCCCAATACCAGCACGCCCGCCAGCAGGCACAGACCGCCAGCGCCCGTCACCGTCAGCGCCATGCGCGCGCCGCGACGTGCATCCCGCCGGTGGTGCCAGTAACCAATCAGCAAAAACGAAAACAGGCTGGTCAACTCCCAAAACACCACCAGTTGAATCAGGTTGCCCGAGAGCACCACGCCGCTCATGGACCCCATGAACGCCAGCAAAAACGAGAAAAATCGGGGCACAGGGTCCTTGGCCGACATGTAATACCGCGCATACAAGACCACCAGCGCGCCGATGCCCAGCACCAGCATGGAGAACATCCAGGCGAAGCCATCCATGCGAAACACCAGGTTCACACCGAGCGACGGCAGCCACAGAACCTCCTGACGCAACACGCCCCCCGCCGCTACTTGCGGAAAATACAGGGCCGCCTGCACGGTGCAGAACAGGGCAATCAGGCCCGCCAGGGTCGACTCGGCGTTGCGCGCGTTGGTGGGCAGCAGCGCAGCAATCAGACTGCCCAGAAAGGGCAGCAGAACCAGAGTGATGAGGGGTGCGGTCATTGACCTTCGAGTTTACGGGTTCAGGCCGCAGCTCCTGGATGCCCCCAGGGCCGTACATCAACGCCCGCGTCGGTGAGTCACCTTGGGGTGGTCCGCCAGCTGGCAGGCCCGGCGGTAGGCTTGCAGGGTTTTTTGGGCGTGACCCAAAACGGTGTCATGTGCATAACCCCCTGTACCCAGCGGCATGCCCGATGAATGGTTGGTGAGCAACGCCATGCCTTCACTGACGTGATCAGCGGTGTAAATGTGAAACAGTCCCTGGTCCACCGCATCCACCACCGGACGCTCCAACATGAGGTGACGCAGGTTGCGCTGCGGGATCAGCACGCCCTGGTGACCATCGAGCCCGGCTTGCGCACAAATGCGGAAATAGCCTTCAATCTTCTCGTTCACCCCACCCACCGGCAGCACCTCACCATGCTGGTTGACTGCCCCGGTGACCGCCACACCCTGCCTGAGCGGCAAGCCCGACAAGGAGGACAGCACCGCGTACAGTTCGGCACACGAGGCAGAATCGCCTTCCACGCCGTGGTACTCCTGCTCAAACACAATCGACGCATTGAGCGCCAGCGGCGCGATGTGGGCAAACAGGGCCGAGAGGTAGCTGTGCAGAATCAGCACACCCTTGTCGTGGATGGGGCCCGACATCTCGACCTCACGCTCGATGTTGAGCAGACCCTCATTGCCGGCAAAAGTGCGCGCAGTGACCCGAACCGGAAATCCGAAACGGTAATCTCCCAGGTCAATCTGGGACAGGCCGTTGATTTGGCCTGTTTTTTCTCCCGCCAGGCTGATGAGCCAGTCGCCCTCGGCGATGGCCTCCTGCAGCCGCTGGTCGGGGTAGTCGTGGCGCAGGGTGCGAGCCTGAAGGGCTGCATCGATGTCGGATGCCTCCACCCGCGTGCCCGCCCGGGCCAGGCACACACTGGCGCCCTCCACCACCAAGGCTTCGGTATGGGCAAAGATGGCACTTTGGCGCCGCTGGTCGTCCACTTCGCGGTGCGATTGCTCCAGCAGACGCACCACTGCCGAACGGGTCAGATGCGGCAGGCCCAGACGGTCGCAGGTGTGGGCCACCAAGACAGCCGAGGCCTCATAGGTTTGCGGTGTGGCCAAAAAGCTCTCTGCAAAATCAACTTTGACCCGAAAGCGCCGGGCCAGCTCGGGGTCAGCCTCCTGCAATTCGTAATAGTGCTCGGTGGCGCCAATCAAAACGAGTTTGACGTCCACGTCCACCACCTCGGGCGCGAGCGAGGTGGCCGCCATGGGCGTGAACATCTGGCTCGGTTCCTCAATTTGCAGGCGCCCGCTGCGGGTGAAGCGCCGCAGTTTCTCCCACACGAGCTCGTCGGCCAGCAGGTCACGCACGTGCAGCATCAAAAAGCCGCCATGCGCCTTGAGCAGACTGCCTGCCCGGATATGGGAGAAATCCGTCGTCAGCACCTCCTCCTGAGGCTGGTAATCGATGCTGCCAAACAGCGCATGAAAAGAGGGGTTGTTCTCCACGATGACTGGCGCCCCAACCAGGCCATCGTTGTCCACCAGCAAGTTCACCCGGTAGCGCGACAGCACCTGGGCCAAGGCCTCCAGACGCAGGTCCTCATCCTCATCCGAGGCAAGAAACACATCGAGGTTGTCGAGCACATCGCCTTGCACCTGTGCCAGGTAAGCCGTGAGCTTGCGCAGGTCTGGCGCCAGTGGGGTGAGGCCGGCGGCCATGTCTTCCATCGCGCTGTCCAGCAGGGGTTGGACCACCTGGCGCTGAAGCGCGGCCAGATCGTCGTTCATGACGCGCTGCAGCGGACGCGTCTTGTCAAGAAAGCGGGTGATTTCTTCTCGCAATTCCTGCTCGGCCTGGTCAATGCGGGCGCGCTGCTCCTTGGGCAGGGACCGGGCCTCGCTTTCGGTGTAGGCCTGGCCCTTGGCACTGAGCAGGGTGAACACCAGATGACCGTTTTCCCGGTAGAGCGCGAAGCTGCGCGCCTCGGCAAAGGCATCCAGCGCTGCGTAGGCTTTGGCTTCCTCGGCCTTGTAGGTCGTTTCAATGTGCTTGCTTTGGGCCTTGAAATCCGGGCCATCCAGGCGCTGGGGAACGTCTTTTTGGACGTTCTTGCACCATTGCACCATGCGCTGGCGCAACAATCGCCCCTGCCCTGGCGGCAATCGCAGCGCCTGGGGCTTCTCGGGGGCATCGAAGTTGTGCAGGTAACACAGGTCGGGCGGCACGGGCCGTGTGGCGGCTAACTCCAGCATAAGCTGATTTAACAGGGAAGACCGACCGCTGCCCACCTCGCCCAGCACAAACAGGTTGTAGTCGCGTTGCATCAGTCCCAGGCCAAAGCGCGCAGCGGTATGAGCGCGCGCTTGCCCAACCCACGCCAAGGGTTGCAGCATCAGCTCGGACGTGTCGGTGAAGCCCAATGCATCTGCTGCGATATGGAGGCGGAGTTCGCCGGAAGCCAGGCTGGAAATAGGCATGATCGGTTACCGCTTGAACGGGAGCACACCGTGTTCCCCAGACCCAAATAAGGCCAGTTTCACTGAACCAGCCCCCGGGAATTTGATAAGGCGCATGCTTGAGGTCACTTTGAATGCTCAAATAGGTGCCAAATGATCCCTTTATCTGTTCTCGATCTCTCCCCCATCCTGCAAGGCAGCGATGCCGCGCAGTCCTTTCGCAACACCCTGAGCCTGGCCCAGCACGCCGAGAAGTGGGGCTACCAGCGCTACTGGCTGGCCGAACACCACGGCATGCCGGGCATTGCCAGCGCGGCCACCTCCATCCTCATCGGGCATGTGGCTGGCGGCACCAGTCACATCCGGGTGGGCGCGGGCGGCATCATGCTGCCCAACCATTCGCCACTGGTCATTGCCGAACAATTTGGCACGCTGGCATCGCTCTACCCCGGGCGGATTGACTTGGGATTGGGCCGCGCGCCGGGCTCGGACCAGATGACAGCGCGCGCCCTGCGCCGCAACAAGGCCTCGGACCCGGATGAGTTTCCACGCGACGTGGTGGAGTTGATGAACTACTTCTCGAGCGATGCCATCAACCCGGTGCGGGCCGTGCCCGGGCAGGGGCTGGATGTGCCGATGTGGATCTTGGGCTCCAGCCTGTTTGGTGCCGAACTGGCCGCCCTGCTGGGCCTGCCCTATGCATTTGCGTCCCACTTTGCGCCGCAGCAGATGATGCAGGCCGTGGCCTTGTACCGGGCGAATTTTCGGGCCTCTGCACGCCTGGCCAAGCCTTATGTGATGTTGGGCTTCAACGTATTTGCGGCCGACAGTGACGAAGAGGCCGCCTTCAGGGCCACGTCCATGCAGCAGGCTTTTGTTAACCTGCGTAGCGGGCGCCCGGCACCCTTGCCCCCGCCGGTGGAGGGCTACGCCCAACGCGTGGGGCCAGCCGAGCGGGCCTTGCTTGACAGTGTCTTGTCATGCTCTGCCATCGGCTCGGCGAGTACGGTGCATGCCAGTGTTCGGGCCTTTATTGAGCGCACCGGGGCGGATGAATTGATGATCACCTCGCAGATTTTTGACCAGGCCCACCGCTTGCGCTCGTACGAGATCACTTCCGGCATTTTGTCGACCACCGCGCACTGAGAACCTTAAGCACGTCGGGCTCATAACCCCCGTTGGGCTTGAGAAACCTCAATCGGCCTCCCGCAGCATCAGCCTACATTTTGCAAGTAGGCGGTTCTGATCAATCAACGGGAGATAGATGATGAAATATTCCTTGACGGCTGTGGCTTCAGCGTCCTTGGTAGCGCTGACCCTGTTTCATGGCGCGGCGTGGGCACAAACATCCAGGGTGGATCTTGGCAAGCGGGAGTTTGAGTCGAATTGCGCCAGTTGCCACGGCGTGAATGGCAAGGGTGGCGGTTTCGCGGTGGAATGGCTGAGAAAAAGCCCCACCGATCTGACGACTCTGACCAAGCGCAACGGAGGGGTGTTCCCTGTGAGCCGGATGTACGAGATGATTGAGGGCGGTAATGTGCCCAGTCACGGCGTGCGCGACATGCCGGTTTGGGGCCAGGACTACCGCATCCAGGCGGGTGAATACTATGTGGACATGCCTTATGACCCCGAGGCCTTTGTCCGCTCCCGCATCCTGGCGTTGATTGAATACATCAACCGTCTGCAAGAGAAGTAAATCGCCCGCCAGACTCGGTTATAGCGCCCGTCCCAGACGCTCAATTCCCTCTTCGATCTTCGCCAGACCGACGGTCGCGAAGCTCAAGCGAAAAGTGGCCAAGTCAGGGTCATGGGCGAAGAAAGGCGAGCCGGGGACAAAGGCCACACCTTGGTCAATGGCGCGCTTGGCAAACTCGCCGGCGTGGCTGCTCTTGCTCTCGGCGCCAGTCAGCCGGGCCCAGAAGAACATGCCCCCCTCAGGCTGGTTGAAAGCAATGGCGTTGCCCAACTCGCGGCGCAGAGACGCGGCCATCACGCGGGCGCGCTCGGCGTAGGTGCTGCGCACCACGGCCAACGCACCGTCAAGCCGGTTGAGAGTGAGGTAGTGGGCGGCAATGGCTTGGGTCAGGTTGCTGGTGTGGGCATCGCTGAATTGTTTGCACATGGTGGCATTATTCAGTAGCGCAGGCGGCGCAATCATCCAGCCCACGCGCAGGCCCGGGCTCAGGATTTTGCTGAAACTGCCGCAGTGCGCCAGCCACTCGCGGCTGCCCGGAATATCGTCGCTCAAGGCCAGCATGCTGGGCGGTGGAGGCTGGTCAAAGTACAACTCCCCGTAGGGGTCGTCTTCCACCACCAATGTGTGAGTGCGGGCTGCAATTTCCAGAATACGCTTGCGCCGCGCCAAGCTCAGGGTGGCGCCGCTGGGGTTGCCAAAGGTCGGGATCAGGTAGACCAGCTTGGGCTTATGCTCCTCAATGAGCTCCTCCAATTGGTCCACGTCCACGCCGTCGGCATCAATCGGTGCGTTGATGATTTGAGCGCCGTACAGCCTGAAACACTGAATGGTGGCCAAAAATGTCGGGGCCTCCACAATCACTTTGTCGCCGGGCGAGATCATGCATTTGCCAATCAAATCCAGCGCCTGCTGGCTGCCGGTGGTGACGATCAGCCCCTCGGGTTTGACCGTGGCGCCTTTATTGGCCATGAAGGTGCTGATGCCTTCTCGCAGTGGTCCGTAACCTTCGGTGGCACCATATTGCAGCACCGGCCCGGGGTTGGCGGTGAGCACCGCGTCGCTGGAGGCCTTGATGCCTTCCACATCAAACAGCGCGGGGTCAGGGAACCCGCCCGCAAAACTGATGATGCCGGGCTTGCCCAACAGCTTGAAGAGTTCACGGATGGCGGAGGTTTCAACGTTATTCAGGCGGTCGGCAAATTGCATGGAATCTTTCA